>CABRLF010000128.1 GCA_902471685.1 uncultured Porphyromonadaceae bacterium | reverse complement strand
CCTCCCGGCGGGATTTTTCAAAACTAACCCATAATGAAAAGAATTCTCGCTCTGGCTTTCCTCGTTGTGGCTTTCATGGCCTCGGCTGCTCTGCCCCAGCTTCATGTTGATGGGCGCTATCTGAAAGACCCCGACGGCAATATCGTTAATCTTCACGGTTTCGCCCAGACATACTCTCCATGGTTCAACGAGCGGGGGACCAAGTGGACAAATTATGATGTAGACAAGTGTCTGCAATACAATAAATCGAAAATCGACGGTGTCCTTGCCGCTGGTTGGAAAATGACTTTCCTGCGCCTGCACATGGATCCGTATTGGTCGAATACTCCCGGAGTATCAACAAAAGGCGAGAACGACATCTCCGCTTTCGACTTCAACCGCTTCAAGACGTACCTGAACAGCGTTTTCATCCCCATGGCGGAGTATGCCGTCTCCAAAGGTCTATATGTCGTGATGCGTCCGCCGGGCGTCTGCCCCGAAAAGATTGCCGTCGGCGACGATTACCATAAATACCTGAAAAAAGTGTGGGGATATGTCTCGACTCAGGCCAAACTCAAGAATCATCCCAACATCATGTTCGAGCTCGCCAACGAGCCGGTCCAGATCAAAGGGACCGACGGCAACTACGGCTCCAACACAGATGCATGCAATAAAGCACTTACTGACTTCTTTCAGGAAATCGTCGACCTGATGCGCGGTAACGGATGCAACAATATTCTCTGGATTCCGGGCACCGGATATCAGTCGCAGTATGCCGGTTTTGCCAAATATCCCGTCAAAGGCGACAATATCGGTTACGCGGTCCATGTATATCCCGGATGGTACGGCAGCGACGCTCTCGAGCCAAGCCACGAACTGGGAGGCGCCTATGGCGGCGGGTATACCAAGTTTGCTGCAGGATGGGCCGCGCAGATTCAGCCCTGCGCCGACTTCGCGCCAATTATGGTCACGGAAATGGACTGGGCGCCCTCTTCCTACGATTCTTCGTGGGGAAAAAGTATCACCGGAACGATGCTCAACGAAGGTTTCGGAGCCAATTTCAAACTCATAGCCGACAATACCGGCAATGTCAGCTGGCTCCTGTTCACCGGTTGCGACCTCATCGAAAAATTCACCGACGTTCCGGGGACACAAGGCAAGTATACTTTCCTCAATGATCCCGATGCTTGCCCATGGCCGATCTATCACTGGTTCAAGGACTATGCCGGCGAAGAGCTGCCCGAGCCCTCGAATGTGGCCATGAATTTCTCGACAAGAATGGACGACGGAAAATGCGTTATCATGACAGGCAATTCTGTCGGGGCTGCCATTGTGGCCCAGCACAACGGTTATCAGCTTAATCTTCGTGGCGACATTGATGTGAGTGTCGATGATTCCGGCATCATATCATGGGCCGACGGCAACTTCACCGCTCATGCCATCGGCGAAACTTCGGCTCATATATCATACGAAATCAATGGCTCCGCGAAGCAGGAAGACATACACTTTGTTTCAACTCCTTTCCCGTTTGTGACAGGATTCTTCAATCCATCCATATGGGAAAGCGGCTCATTCGATCCGGAGAGCCATATCATCACTACCGGAAAATATGGATTCGCCGGGTGGAAATATCCCACCGGTCTCGATCTCTCGAAATACCGCTATCTTGTCGCCGAGCTAGACGGCGCAAACAGCGCCTCCGTATCTTTCCGCGCCTTCGATATCGACAACTACTGGAGCGATCCCGTCATGGTTGACTTCGGTAATTCGAAAAAAGCAGTAATCGACCTTCAGAACATGAAGAGCAACAACGGCCGTGTCATGGATCCGTCGCACATCTATATCGTAGGTTTCTGGAGCATGGGCGGCAACCCGTTTACTATCAGCAAAGTATATCCTGCCGACGATCTTTCAGGCATCGATTCTGCTGTAGCTGCCGACTCCGAAACTCTTGTCGACGTATACAATATCGCCGGAATAAAAGTCAAATCCAATGTCAAACCGTCAGAGGCAACACTCGGTCTCGCGCCGGGTCTCTACATTGCCGGCGGTCGCAAAATTTACGTAAGACCCTAATAACCACATAACTTACAATAGAATGACATTATCCCGTATCATAATATCCGCTGCCGTTAGCCTGGGAATTCTTCAGGCCTCGGCAGAACCCGATCCGAATTTCCACATTTATCTCTGTTTCGGCCAGTCGAACATGGAAGGTAACGCGGCGGTCGAACCGATCGATCTTCAGAATGTCCCGGAGCGCTTCCGTCTCATGCCGACTGTCGATTTCTCGTCGCCTTCGCGCACAAAAGGAGTGTGGTGCGATGCCGTACCGCCTCTGGTCCGCCAGAGCACAGGTCTGACTCTCATGGATTACTTTGGTCGCACTATGATAGACAACCTCCCGGAAAACGTGCGTGTCGGAGTTGTGCCTGTTGCTATCGGCGGAGCAAACATTGTCCACTTCTACAAGGATTTCGACCCCGCATCGATAGAAAACGAAGCCGCATGGTATAAGGCGTTTATGGCTGCATACGATAACGAGCCCTACAAGCGCCTCGTCGAATGTGCTCGTCTGGCTCAGAAAGACGGCGTTATCAAAGGTATCCTTCTCCATCAGGGCGAAACCAACAACGGAGATCCTACTTGGCCGACCAAAGTAAAGTCAATTTACGAAGATCTGCTGGCCGACCTGGGCCTCAATGCTGCCGATGTGCCATTGCTCGTAGGCGAGGTTGTCACTACGGAGCAAGGCGGTGTTTGCGGTGGCATGAACGCCATCATCAACCGGATTTCTCAGACAATTCCCACTGCACATGTTGTCTCGGCGGCAAACCTCCCGCAGAAAGGCGACGGCCTTCATTTCACGGCTCACGGGTACCGGGTTCTCGGTTGCCGCTATGCGGTGGAAATGCTTGCCACAATGGGCATCAACGATCCAAAAGTAGAATATTCCGAAGAAATCCCGTTCATTCCTTCTCCCGAGCCTTCGGAAGACGATCTCATATTCGATCTGGATGCCTTTAATCCCTCCATCTGGGAAAACGGCACCTATGATTCTGCCACACACACTTTTGTTGCCGGCAAGTACGGTTTCGGAGGATGGGAGTTTACCACTCCTGTCGATCTATCGCACTACCGCTATCTCGTGGCCGAACTTGAAGAAAACGAAACCAACGGTGTCCAGTTGCGCGTTTTCGATAAAGAAAGTTATTGGGAAAAATCATACGAGGGCAATTTCAACGGAGGCAAGATCATCGTGGCCGAAATAAACGGCATGATGAAAAACCTCGACTCCGGAATCGTACCGCTCGACAACAGCAGCATATACCGCATCGGTTTCTGGGCTTACGGCGGCAAACCTATTGTCATCAAGCATGTGTTTGCAACTTCCAACAACCCTTATGAGAATACCGCAGCCGAAAAACTGAACGCTACGGAGATTCGGTCTCTTCCCGTCTATAACATCGCCGGTTACAAGGTGGCAGATTCCAGTTCCTGCACAGACCTTTCTTCCGGGTTATACATCGTTGGCTCAAAAAAAATTATTGTACGATGAAAATCAGATTACTGTTAATACCTGTTCTCGCAGCGGTCTTCTTCGGGACAGAGGCTATCGCCTCGCCTCTGCCCGCAGAGGATTTGCCCGGGACTGTTGCATCGACTGTCATTCCCGAAGCTCAGTATCCGAGAGTTTTGCCCGACGGAAGCGCCGCTTTCCGCATTCATGCGCCGGAAGCTAAGGATGTCAAGGTTGACATTTGCGGCAAAAAATATGATATGACAAAGGATGCCGACGGATTCTGGTCGGCGACTACCGCTCCGCTTGTTGTCGGATTCCATTATTATTTTATCATAATCGACGGTGTTTCGGTCATTGATCCTCAGAGCGAGGCATTTTATGGCTGCGGACGCATGTCGGGCGGCATAGAGATTCCGGAAAGCACGGAAGCGGCGGCATATTATACCTTCAACCCCTCTATCCCTCACGGACAGGTGCGGGAATGCCAGTATTTTTCATCGGTCGAGCAGGCCCCGCGTCGATGCTTCGTCTATACTCCCGCCGAATATGAAACTTCTGTCGACAAACGTTATCCCGTTCTTTATCTCCAGCACGGCATGGGCGAGGACGAGCGCGGATGGCATCAGCAAGGCATGATGGCAAATATTCTCGACAACCAGATTGCTGACGGCAAATGCAAGCCTATGATTGTCGTGATGGACTATGGCAACTGCGGTTATATCCACGGTATGCGCAAAGGCGAGAAACGCGAGGACTTCGGCGGCTCTTTCCCTAAAATCATGCTTGAGGACATAATCCCGTATATCGACGGAACCTTCCGGACTCTCTCCGACCGCGATAACCGCGCCATGGCAGGACTCTCCTGGGGCGGTCATCAGACTTTCGAGACCACTCTGCGAAATCTCGACCGGTTCGCACACATCGGTTCCTTCAGCGGAGCTCTCTTCTTTATCCAGAACGGAATCGAGAATGCCTACGACGGCATATTCACCGACCCGGCATCATTCAACTCCAAAGTCCATACCCTTTTCCTCGGCATGGGTAGCGAAGAGAATTTCTTCAGCGACAAAATCGACTCGGCCCTCACAGATGCAGGCATAAATCACGTCTATTATTCCTCTCCCGGCACTCATCACGAGTGGCTCACCTGGCGCAGATGCCTCAACGAGTTCCTTCCCCTTATCTTCAACCAGACCCAGAAATAAAAAATGAAACTTCTCAGATTCCTGTGCATCGGCATCGCTGCGGTGGCCGCAAGCGGTTCAATTCTGGCCGATAATCCGATTGTGCAGACTATGTTCACTACCGATCCCGCTCCGATGGTCGACGGAAACACGATATACGTCTATACCGGACACGACGAAGACAACGCCGACTTCTTCTGGATGAATGAATGGCGTGTTTTCTCTTCCAGAGATATGGTCAACTGGACCGACCTCGGCGTCCCTCTGTCGCTGGCTTCTTTCGACTGGGCCGACGACCGTGCATGGGCTCCGCAGACTGTGAAAAGGAACGGCAAATATTATATGTACGTTCCCGTCCACAGTAAGCTGTCCAACACGATGTCTATAGGTGTGGCCATGGCGGATTCGCCGGCAGGTCCTTTCAAGGATGCGATCGGAGGGCCTCTTGCCGACGGTTCATGGGATTATATAGACCCCACGGTTCTCATCGATGACGACGGTCGTGCCTACATCTACTGGGGAAATCCCAACATATACTTCGCCGAACTCAATCCTGACATGATTTCTCTCAAAACTCCCGTCCGCAAAATCGAGCAGACTGTTGAAGGCTTCGGTGCGCCTTCGCCCGACAAGCGTGAGAAAGATGCCAAATACAAGGACATGTACACCGAAGGCCCATGGATCATGAAGCGCGACGGCAAATATTATCTCCTGTATGCCGCCGGAGGTGTGCCCGAGCATATAGCCTACTCTGTCTCCGATTCCCCGGAAGGTCCGTGGAAATATATGGGAGAAATTATGCCGCTGTGCGACACCGGGTCTTTCACAAACCATTGCGGCGTGGCCGACTTCAACGGTCACGACTACTTCTTCTACCATACAGGCAAATTGCCCGGCGGAGGCGGTTTCGGCCGTAGCGTGGCTGTCGAGGAATTCAAATATAATCCCGACGGCACATTCCCCCTCATCATGCCTACCGACAAAGGTGTCAAACCCATTGCCACCTTCGATCCTTACCGCCGCAATGAAGCCGAGACCATGGCTTTCTCGCATGGAGTGAAGTCGGATCTCAATGCCCGCACTGGCGTCTACGTCTCCGATATTCACAACGGCGACTTCATCAAGGTCGCCAATGTCGACTTCGGATCCGGGGCAAAGAAATTCAATGCCACAGTATCCAGCGCTATCCGCGGTGGAATTATCGAAGTTCACCCGGATTCAATCGGCTCGGACCCTGTTGCGACTGTCCGTGTTCCGTATACAGGCGGTTGGGAAGAATGGAAAACTGTCACCGGCGATGTCTCTCCTTCTCTGCGTGGCGTTCACGACATATACTTCGTTTTCAAAGGCGAAAAAGGCCCCAGACTTTTTAATTTCGACTACTGGTCATTTAAACGGTAATTATGCGACAGTTATTTATTTCTACTCTCATCTTGCTGATACCGGTATCGGCACTGGCTGAAGATTTCCGGATAGCAAGTCCCGACGGAAACACTGTGGTGACTGTTGGTGAAAATGCCGGTCAGGCAGGCTACTCGGTATCCCTCGGTGACACCGGTTTTATCTCTTCTTCCCCGCTTGGTCTTATCACGAATATCGGAGACTATTCATCCGGTCTGACATTGGTCAAGGCATCCGATCCGACAGAAGTCAGGGACTCATATACTCTCCCGGACATCAAGAAGAGTCATGTGGATTATTCCGCCAATCATCGCGAATTCACTTTCGCCAAAGACGGCAAGCCCGTATTTGACGTAATCTTTGAAGTATCCGACAACAACGTGGCATTCCGCTATCGGATACTTCCTCAGGGTGATACACGATGCTGCGTTGTCGAACGCGAGTCCACAGGATTCACTATGCCGGAAGGAACGACAACTTTCCTTTGTCCCCAGAGCAAACCTATGACAGGATTTGCACGCACGGCACCCAGCTACGAAACGAGCTACACGCCCGACGATGAAACCGGCAAAAACGGGTACGGCTTCGGTTATTCTTTCCCCTGTCTGTTCCGCAACGGAGACAAAGGGTGGATTCTGATATCCGAAACCGGTATCGCCGGCGACTACTGCGCCTCACATCTCATCGGGAATTCCGATGGATCCTACACCATCGCTTATCCTATGCCGGAAGAGATGAATGGTTTCGGGTCGGCCACGGCCGCCGTTTCGCTTCCCGGCTTAACTCCCTGGCGTACCATCACGGTTGGCGAAACTCTGGCGCCCGTCACTGAAACAACCGTTCAGTTCGATGTTGTCCGTCCCCTCTATCAGGCTTCTAAAAACTACACCTACGGCAAAGGCACATGGAGCTGGATCATGAAAATGGATCCGAGCTGCAACTTCGACGAGCAGAAACGATACATCGATTTCGCAGCCGACATGGGATACAGATCCGTTTTGGTCGATGCTCTCTGGGATACTCAGATCGGCTATGACCGCATCGCCGATCTCGCTGCATATGGTCGCGATAAAGGCGTCGGACTCTACCTCTGGTATAACTCCAACGGCTCATGGAATGATGCTCCCCAAGGCCCCCGGAACGTGATGAGCGACATTGTCGCGCGTCGCCGTGATATGCGTTGGATGCAGCAAAACGGTATCCTCGGCATCAAAGTCGATTTCTTCGGCGGCGACAAACAGGATATGATGCGCCTTTATCACGATATTCTGGCCGATGCAAACGATTTCGGTCTGCTCGTCATTTTCCACGGCTGTACCCTACCGCGTGGTTGGGAGCGCATGTATCCAAATTACGCCGCAAGCGAAGCTGTTCTTGCTTCCGAAAACCTTCATTTCGGTCAGGGCGCTTGCGATGCCGAAGCTTTCAATGCTTCGATTCATCCGTTCGTCCGCAATACCGTCGGAAGCATGGACTTCGGTGGCTCGGCACTGAACAAATATTACACCACCGACGGAAAGGAAGGAGGCTCGGTTCGCCGCACCTCGGATGTATTCGCGCTTGCGACATCAGTTTTGTTCCAAAGCCCCGTGCAGCACTTTGCGCTTGCCCCAAACAACCTGACCGACGCTCCGGCATGGGCCATCGATTTCCTCAAAGAAGTCCCCACCACATGGGATGACACACGGTTTATCGACGGATATCCAGGCCAGTATGCCATTATTGCCCGTCTTCACGGAGAGAAGTGGTATATTGCCGGCATAAACGCCGGGAACACACCTCTGAAAACGACTATCGCCATTCCAGAGGATATGTCGGGCAAACCGTTGGTGATGTATTCCGACAATGAAAAGCTCGAAGGGAAAAAACAGTCCGTAAAGCCCGACAAAAAAGGAAACATCAAGGTCACAATCCCCACCAATGGCGGAGTTGTCATAACTTCCGGATTGTAAACAAAACCTTCTGAAAGCCGCGTCAGCGACAAAAAGCCTCACAGAGGCGCAAAGAATAGTTAAACCCAAGGTGAAGAGGCCGTTAGGCATCAAAACCTTGGGTTAATTATACACTCTGCCAAATGCTCTATCCGTTCATTTCCGGCACTTTCAGAGGACATCCTACTGTGCAACGCTTACATTTTATGCAGTCGGGGTGAAGGAATCCTTCTTCGGCATTTCTGCTTTCGTAAGGTTTAAGCTGCATCGGGCATACAGCCGAACACAATTTGCACTTGGTGGTGCATCGTTCTCCCACTACGATGCGCCGATAGCCGTCGGGAAGTTTGCCGCTCTTGGGTGTCACCCACGATGAAAGCGTTCCCATCGGACAAAACGAACACCAGGTGCGCGGTGCGTAGATGAACGAGAGAGTCACACCGACAATGGTCGTGATGAGAATTATCATCCAGAATACACGTCCCATAGCGTTCCAGTCGCCCCACGCAAGCGTCATCTGGACGCCG
>CABRLF010000127.1 GCA_902471685.1 uncultured Porphyromonadaceae bacterium | reverse complement strand
CTCCGGATGCGGGGCCTTTTATATAGTCATTCCGGACCACCGTTGATGTTTAATATAGTTTAACGGCTGCAACGCTATTTATATATAAAGAAATTTCTATATTTGAGGAAATTTTTAAAACCTATAAACCTTTCCCTTTGCTTCTACTAATGGAAGACATAACCGCTCTTTTCGACTCTATAATAGAGGATACTCCTTCTCTCGACATTGCGGAATCACAATTCAAGCAATCACTTATCGACAATCCGGATCTCAAACGCGCATATCGCGAATACTGTCGTGAGCAAGGCACTTCAGAGAAAAACGGCTTCATTGATTACTGCGAGGAATATGCCTCCCAGAAAAATGAAATCTGGGACAACCTGAACGATTTCGACAACGAAGAATGAGCAAGAATCTTCTCCGCCTTCCCGCCGAATGGGAATCTGCCGACGCTGTCCTTATGGCGTGGCCTCACGAAGGCACCGACTGGGCAGATATGCTTGAGGAAATACGTGTCTGCTATGCCAATATCATCGCCGCACTTGCCTCTCGTACAAGAGTCATTATCATCGGACCGGAAGAACCCGAATCCAGGTTCTTGCCCTCCGGCCCCGATGCCGATAATGTCATATATATTAATATTCCCACCAACGATACATGGACCCGCGATTACGGTCCTATTGCCACTCTCAGGACTACGGACGGCAAAGACAGCCTTGTTATCAATGACTTCAAGTTCAACGGCTGGGGGCTGAAATTCGCTGCCGACCGCGATAACCTCGCCACTCGCACGCTATTGGAAGCCGGAATTTTCAACGGAAACTACAACAATCTGCTAAATTTCGTCCTTGAAGGCGGATCCATTGAGTCGGACGGACAAGGGACTCTCCTCACAACTGAAGACTGCCTCCTCTCTCCTAACCGCAACGGAGCTTCGTCACTAAGCGAAATAGAAGATATCCTTGCCGGCACACTCGGCATCTCGCATTTCCTCTGGCTTCGCCACGGAGCGCTCGAAGGCGATGACACCGACGGTCATATCGATACTCTTGCACGGCTTGTGCCACCTGGTGATACCATTCTATATGTGGGATGCAATGATCCTGAAGATTCTCACTATCAGTCCCTGCAACTGATGCTGGAAGACCTCAGGGAACTGCGCACTCCCGACGGGAATCCTTATCATCTCATCGAATTGCCTCTCCCCGACGCGGTCTATGATCCGGAAGACGGTCACCGTCTCCCGGCCACATATGCCAACTTCCTGATAATAAATGACGCTGTGCTCCTCCCTGTCTACGGGCAGCCTATGAAGGACATGCTCGCTAAAATGACCGTCATGGCGGCGTTCCCCGGATATGAAATAATACCGGTGGATTGCCGGGCACTTATCCGACAGCACGGCTCCCTCCACTGCGCTACCATGCAACTTCCGCATGGTCTACTCGCTTTCTAATAATATTGACTATGAAAATTTTGCATACAGGAATAATACAGCAGGCTAACACAGCCGATATTGAAGACAACCGTCGCCGTCTCGCGGAAAAGATCCGCCGACTCGCGGCAGACGGTGCCGAACTGATTGTCAACCAGGAACTCCACGATTCGCTTTACTTTTGCCAGACCGAGCATGTCGACCTGTGCGACCTCGCAGTCGCAATTCCCGGTCCTGAAACAGAGTTCTATGCTGCGCTGGCACGTGAATGCGGAATCGTCCTTGTCACATCTCTTTTCGAGCGTCGTGCGCCCGGCTTATATCACAATACGGCTGTAGTATTCGAAAAAGACGGTTCCATTGCCGGTAAATACCGCAAAATGCATATCCCCGACGATCCCGCTTACTACGAGAAATTCTATTTCACTCCCGGTGATCTCGGATTCAGGCCAATACAGACTTCCGTCGGTCGGCTTGGCGTCCTCGTCTGCTGGGACCAGTGGTATCCCGAGGCCGCTCGACTCATGGCTATCGCTGGAGCTGAAATCCTCATATACCCCACCGCAATCGGCTGGGAAAGCTCCGACCATCCCGAAGAACACAGCCGCCAGCTCGAAGCATGGACAACTATCCAGCGGGCTCACGCCGTCGCCAACGGAATCCCTGTCGTATCCGTCAACCGTGTCGGGCATGAGGCCGATCCTTCCGGACTCACCAATGGCATCACCTTCTGGGGCTCGAGTTTCATCGCCGGGCCGCAGGGCGAATTCATTTACCGAGCACCTTCCGATACCGAAGTCGAGATCATTGCCGATATCGACATGCGTCGATCCGAAGAAGTCCGTCGCTGGTGGCCGTTCCTGCGCGACCGCCGAATCGATGCTTACGGCGACATTTTGAAACGATACATCGATCAGGAATAAAAATTGTTACAAAATCTTTACAATCGCTCATGAACCAAAAACTGCGCCCAAGTGTTAAATATGCATACAGTTTCAACTTCATGAGCGATGAAAGACTTGTCCACTCTCCTTTTCAGGGTCGAAAACCCCAAACTTCAGCCTCACGCCGGACAAGTTCTTGTGGCTGAGCCGTTTATCGGCGATGAGCATTTCAAGCACGGCGTGATTTCCGTCATAGATTACCTCGCTTCGGAAGGTACTACAGGTGTTGTCCTCAACAACCGCACCGAATATATGCTCGACGAGCTCCTCGACGGCGTCAATAAAGAAAGCAACATACCTGTCTTTTGCGGCGGTCCCCTCGGTCAGGACAGACTCTTTTTCATCCATACTCTCGGCCCGGAAATCATTCCAAACGCACGCAAATACACTGATGGACTGTTTGTTGGCGGCAACTTTGAGCAGGCAATAGACTACATTCGGAAAGGTTATCCTATCGACGGCTGCATACGTTTCTTTGTCGGTTACTCCTGTTGGTCTGTAGGTCAGCTCGAAAGCGAGATCCTCGACAACAAATGGGCCTCCGTACCCGATACACCCTCCCCCGACTTACTTCTTACCGGAGCCGGCGACCACTTCTGGCACCGCACAGTCCGCTCCCTCGGTCCCCAATACAGAGCGTGGCATCTTCTCCCACGCAACATCGCATGCAACTGATTCTCAGAAAGAAAACGAAGGAACTTACAATACAGAACAATAAAGCAGAAAGTAAGCCAAGTTGCTAACCATTAGCAACTTGGCTTATTTTATCGGTGATCCGGACGCGATTCGAACGCGTGACCGTCTGCTTAGAAGGCAGATGCTCTATCCAGCTGAGCTACCGGACCGGAATTCCGGCGTCATTACGGACGCCGGAATGTATTCGATTCAGGATATTAGTCCTGGTTGAGGTTTACGCGCTTGTAGGAAACAACCACGAGACCCTTGGAAGCCTGCTCGAGGTACTGGCCGATGGTGAGGTTGCCGTCCTTGACAAACTCCTGCTCCATGAGGCAGTTCTCTTTGAAGAACTTGTTTACACGGCCGTTGGCGATGTTCTGAATCATCTGCTCGGGGAGGTTTGCTGCCTTGGCTGCAGCTGCGGTTGCCATGATTTCACGGCCCTTGGCTGCGTCTGCTTCAGTAATCCAGCCCTTTGCGATATTGGATTCGATATGTTCTTCGCTGTCGAAATGGTTGGGGTTGAGGCCGCCTTTCTTGAGGGCTGCTTCAACAGCCTTGCGTACCTGTTCCTCTTTGGTCTTCTCGACTGCTACATTGTATTCGGCTTCAACTACAGCCTTGTCTACGCTGTCGCGGTCAACGGCAACGGGATTCATCGATGCAATCTGCATTGCGATGTCGCGGCCTACTTGATAGTCAACACCTTCCTGGTTGAAGCCGGCGATAGTAGCGAGCTTGTTGCCGAGGTGGTTATAGCTGGTGGTGGAGGGAGCTTCGAGGCAAACGTAGTCGTGGAGCTCGATTTTCTCACCTGTCTTGCCGGATTCGTCGGTAACGAGATCGGCAACAGTCTGACCGTCGATAGTTGCGGCTTTGAGTTCGTCGAGTGTCTGGATGCGGTTTTCGATAGCGAAGTCAAGAAGTTTCTTGGTGAGTTCGACGAAGCCGGCATTCTTAGCAACGAAGTCGGTCTCGCAGCAGAGAGCAACGATAGCGGCGAAGTTGCCTTTGTTGGCGGCGAGGGCGCAGCCTTCGGAAGCCTGACGGTCTTCGCGCTTGGCGGCTACAGCCTTGCCTTTCTCACGGAGAATCTGAACAGCGGCATCGATGTCGCCGTTAGTCTCGGCGAGAGCTTTCTTGCAGTCCATCAGGCCGGCACTGGTAAGGTTGCGCAGCTTGGTGATTTCTGCCATTGTTACTGCCATAGTATGTAGTGTATTAGGCTTGTTAGAGATTAGGATGATTATTCTGCTGCGGGAGCTTCTTCAGCGGGAGCAGCGGTTGCCTCTTCAGCGGCAGGAGCGTCGTTGCGGCGAACACGGCGGCGTTCGCGGCGGGGAGCAGCTTCTTTCTCGTTCTGAGCTTCGGCAGCGTCGTTGTCGAGCTTTTCTGCCTTACGCTCTTCGAGGCCTTCTGCCATAGCGGCTACGAGAGTACCTGCGATGAGTTCGATGCTCTTGGAAGCGTCGTCGTTTGCGGGGATAACGTAGTCTACGGTAGTGGGATCGGAGTTGGTGTCGACCATAGCGAAGACGGGGATACCGAGACGGTTTGCCTCAGCGACAGCGATGCGCTCTTTGAGGACGTCGACAACGAAGAGAGCGGAGGGAAGACGATTGAGGTCGGCGATAGAGCCGAGGGTCTTCTCGAGTTTGGCACGCTGACGGGTGATCTGGAGACGTTCGCGCTTGGAGAGGTTGTCGAATGTACCGTCCTTGCTCATCTTGTCGATGGTAGTCATCTTGCGCACAGCCTTGCGGATGGTGGGGAAGTTGGTGAGCATGCCACCGGGCCAGCGTTCGATAACGTAAGGCATACCAATGGAGGAAGCGAGGTCTGCGATAACCTGCTTAGCCTGCTTTTTGGTAGCGACGAAGAGGACTTTCTTGCCCTGCTTGGCCATGCCGCGGAGCACGTTTGCTGCCTCGGCAAGCTTGGCTTCAGTCTTATAGAGGTCGATTATGTGGATACCATTACGCTCCATGAAGATATAGGGAGCCATTGCGGGATTCCATTTGCGTTTGAGGTGGCCGAAGTGGCAACCTGCTTCAAGGAGCTGTTCGAATGTGGGATTAGCCATTTTTGTTGTGTTGAGTTTACGTTCTTTTAAAATTTAAGCAACCGCGGGGTAGGGAACGCAGGTCCATCTGCGCGGTTTAGATACTAAACTGATATTTGTCGTAGAATGGAGCGGCCGGGAATAAGAATGCCGCACGCGCCATTCGGCGGATTTAGCGTTTGGAGAACTGGAAGCGCTTGCGGGCCTTGGGCTGGCCGGGTTTCTTACGTTCAACGGCACGCGGGTCGCGGGTCATGAAGCCATGCTTGCGGAGGATCGACTTGTCTTCGGGATTGATCTTGACAAGAGCGCGGGCGATACCGAGGCGGAGAGCTTCGGCCTGGCCTTTGTAGCCGCCGCCGTCGAGGTTGACATGGATATCGTATTTGTCTGCCACTTCAAGAGTGTTGAGGGGCTGCTTGACGATATACTGAAGAATCGACGAGGGGAAATATACGTTGAGAGGACGCTTGTTGATGATGATGTTACCGTTGCCTTCTTTGAGGATTACGCGAGCAACTGCTGCTTTACGACGGCCAACTGCATTTACTGTTTCCATTGTGTCGGTTATTTCAGTTTGTTAATGTCGATTACGGTGGGGTTCTGAGCCTCGTGGGGGTGGTTGGGACCGTTGTATACGTGCATGTTCTCAATCAGGCGGCGTCCGAGACGGTTCTTGGGCAGCATACCTTTCATGGCGCGTACGAAGAGGGGATGGATACCCGGTTTGATGTGCTTGTTGAAGGATTTCTTCATGAGCACTTCGGGTGTGAGCTCGCGCTGACCGCCGGGATAGCCGGTGAAGTTGAGGTAAATCTTGTCGGTCATCTTTTTGCCGGTGAGAATCACTTTGTCGGCGTTGATGATGATAACGTTATCGCCGCATTCAGTGTTGGGCGAGTAAGAGGGTTTGTACTTTCCGCGGAGAAGTTTGGCAACTTTTGCGCAAAGGCGACCAAGGGGCTGGTTGGTGGCATCGATAAGTACCCAATCATGCTGCACTTCCTGTGCATTGGGGAATTCGGTGCGGTAGCTAATAGTATCCACTGTCTAATCAGTTAATTAATAATTACATAAATCGACTGTCGCGTAGGTGCGAGACTCGGCCAAAAGTCCGCCGCGCGACCGTCATCAGTGTTTTGGACATAATCGGTGCCGCAAAGGTACGACATTTTTTTGATTCCGCAAAATATTATTTCTTTCCGGACATAAATATTTTTGCAACCATTTGTAGATCTTATATCGCAAGGAATGTGAGTCCGGAATTTAACCGTTCATTGAAAAGCAAGGACTGATATGCATGAAGCTGACCGATGCAGTCTTTGCAAGAATGGTTGTCGATGTTCGCTCAATGATTGAATCCATGCCATCGGAACTGAAAGCAGATTTAGATGGCGAATTTCTGACGGCAATCGCCGAACAGCCCAACGAAATTTTGAAATGTGCGGAGTATCTGTTCCTCAGCTATCTCGATGGAGCATTCCAATTCGCCCAGTCATGCAGAGGCGGTGGTGGCAGCGACAGCTCGCTTCCGTGTGGGTGCAATCCGGATGAAGGCGATCGCCGTTTCTCCTAACGCTGCATGATGCGTGTTCACAACATGCTAAAACCATCTCAGCCTAAACGAGGACTGGATGGAAGACGATAAAAATTAGTAATAGCCTGATAGCAGTAGTATCAAAATAATTATGTAATTTTGCAAATGCAGGTCTTTGGCTTGCACGACATTTTAAATATTAAGAAGCGTTATGCTCATCTTGTAAACTGAAAACGTAGGACTTTTCAAAAAGATGCAAGAGATAGCATAGTGGTTCTCACGCATATCGCGTGGGCTACTATTGTTACATCTGCATCAATTGGTTTCCTACGACCTTCAGTTTAGATGTAGCATAGTTGCTCACGTTTTTAATTATATGTTGGTTATGAACCGATTATTTTTGATAATATCATTTCTTCTAAGTCCATATATTATGTGGGCTCAGACATTCATCTCTGAGAATGATACTACAGCATTTGTGGAGTATAACGATGGCAAACAATGGGCCTATCGAAATATTGATGGTATTACTGTGGGAATGACTAATGAAGAATTTAAGGATGTCTATGGAAAATATTATCAAGTTGGCTTTTTCATAAGTAATAACCAAGACTCAACCTTGACTTTTAATCCGGAAGAGGTATTTGCTGATTTGTTGTCAAATAAAGGCGATACAATCTCATTGGAAGTATATACGAACGAGAAATTTCAAAAGAAATTAAAAAAAGCTCAAACATGGTCAATGGTATTGTATGGATTATCCGCTGGATTTAATGCTGCATCAGCAGGATATAGAACAACATATAGCACCTCTTACTCACCCAATGGATATGCCTATACTTCCATTAATAGTTCTTATGATGCTAATGCAGCATATCAGGCAAATATGGCAACCCACATACAGTTACAGACATTGGGTGACAGAATGAAGAACGACCGTGCCGTAAGGGAACAAGGGTATCTTAAACTTAACTCAATACATCCAGGAGATGCTATAATTGGCTACATGAACATTAAACATAAGAAAGGAAAACAACTTCTCGTTTCTATAAACATAGGAGTGCAAACATTCTCATATCTGTGGGATGTTGAAAAGAAAAAGAAGAAAGACAAAAACAACCATTAGCTTAGGAACTATTCGAAAAAAAGTCACAACCGTTTTTAGGCAAAATAATAATATGTTAAAAATCCTCTCTCAAAATTATAGCTACGCTAATAATTCAAGCGGTGATCTTATAAATATTTCAACTGCTCAACGTAACGAAAAATATTTTTGCCCTATATGTGGAGAAATAATGAATCCGCATATGGGCAAAGTGCGTAGATGGCATTTCGTTCATAAGAATGCGGGGAATTGTTCATATGAAACATACCTTCATAAGTTAGCGAAAATCAAGATAAGAGAAGCTTTTCTTTCTTCCGAGCATTTTCTGCTTTCCTACAATGCTAAGGCAATTTGCTCTTTAGAATGTCCGTTCATTGGGTTTCCCAAGTGTGAAGGAGTGAAACATGTTGAATTCGATTTGCGTAGATATTATGATACCTGCGAGATAGAAGCAACCTACCACCAATACAGAGCTGACTTGCTTTTAACATCATCTACAAATTCCAAGACACCTCCCGTGTTAATTGAAATTATGGTTACTCATAAATGTACAGAAGACAAAATAAAGGATGGTGTTCGTATTATAGAAATTCCAATTCAATCAGAAGAACAAATAGACAATATAGTCAGCAACTGTAAGTTAACAGCTGTAAGGGATGAGAATTACAATTATAATGGCAGAAATATCACTTTATATAACTTTAATAAAGTAGAATCATTTGACCCAACCGGATTTTTTGATGAGTATGAACGCTGCTTTAGTCGAAAAAACTCAATAGTATTTTGGTTAAATAGCCAAGGCCAGTTCTGTTCATTTGATTGCCACT
>CABRLF010000126.1 GCA_902471685.1 uncultured Porphyromonadaceae bacterium | reverse complement strand
ATCCGAGACTAAGGATAGAAACCCTTTTCTCTTCATCATCTATTATTTTTATTTCCAAAAAGCGACTCTACAAAAGCCCGCTTGTTGAATATCTGAAGGTCGTTGATACCCTCGCCTATTCCGATATACTTCACTGGAATCCTGAACTGGTCGCTAATCCCGATCACGACACCACCACGGGCAGTACCGTCAAGCTTTGTCACGGCAAGATCGGTCACCTGAGTAGCGGCGGAGAACTGTCGGGCCTGCTCGAAAGCATTCTGGCCGGTGGATCCGTCAAGCACAAGAAGCACCTCGTGAGGTGCGCCGGGCACGACTTTCTCCATGGCACGCTTGATTTTGGTAAGCTCGTCCATGAGACCTTTCTTGTTGTGGAGACGCCCTGCCGTATCAATGATAACTACATCCACATTATTAGCCTTGGCCGACGACAGAGTATCGAAAGCTACAGCCGCAGCATCCGATCCGAGTTCCTGCTTGATGACAGGCACATCCGCACGGCGCCCCCATTCGTCGAGCTGCTCGATGGCGGCAGCGCGGAATGTATCGGCAGCTCCAAGCATAACCTTGTTTCCGGCCTCTTTATATAGATGAGCGAGTTTTCCGATAGTAGTGGTTTTGCCAACGCCATTGACGCCCACAACCATGATAACATACGGTTTTTTTCCTGCCGGCGGCATGAATTCTCCGCTGCTTTCGCCGTGGTCATGCTCAGCAAGAAGATCGCTGATCTCTTCGCACAGCATCTCATTGAGCTCGGACATTCCCACATATTTGTCTCGGGAAGCACGGGCCTGGATTCTGTCTATGATTTTCAGCGTTGTCTCGGCTCCGACATCACTGGTGATGAAGATTTCCTCCAGTTCATCGAGGAAATCATCGTCGATTGTACGACGGCCCGCAAAGGCACGTTTCAGTTTGCTCAGAACACCTTCTTTAGTCTTCTGAAGCCCGTTGTCGAGATTCTGCTTTTTGTCTTTACTGAAGAAATCGAAAAATCCCATATGTTTTATGTCTTGTTTTGAGAGTGCAAAAGTACAAATTTTCGGTCTATATAGCAAACACGGCAATGATGATTACCGTCAGAAGCACTATGCCGGAGAAGATGCGTCCTATCGTAAAGTCTATCGTCACAGAACTGCCGTCGGCAAGCATGGGCATACGGCGGCTGAACAGCGGAGCCTTATATCGGCGCAGCGACTCGGCCGATGTTTCATTGATGAAATAGCGGGTCAGACGGTAGCAGGCATAAGCAATAGAGATACCTATTACAGCACCTACAAGGAGATCGCCCGGATAATGGACGCCGAGATAAAGACGTGAATATGAATTCACTATCGCCCAAGCTATGACCACATAGCTTGTCAGATTACGCCGTAGGACCAGAGATACAAATGCCGCGAGGGCGAAGGAATTCGCCGCGTGGCACGACGGGAAACCATACGAGCCGCCACGGTATGAATTGACGATATAGACGAATGGCGAAATCGGATTATCAAGGTTCGAGGGACGCAGCCGGCCAACAATAGGTCTGATTACCGTGGCACACAGCTGATCGGCCAAGGTAATCGTCAGAGCTATGCCGAGAAGATAGAAAATGAGCGTACGACCGCGGAATGTGCGTGCGAGAACAACAAACAATGCCACATACATGGGAATCCATATGAAACGGCCTGTGAACATCATCATGGCGCGGTCCATGAATCCGGTATGGAATCCGTTAAGAAGCAGCATCAGTTGGTTATCAAAAGAGGAAAGATATTCAATCATTGCGCTATGTTTTTACAATTCGGAAATTCTATGGTACAGATATTGGAGAGAAGCTTTTAGGGCTTCGTCAGCTTCATGCGGATTGTCACCGCCACGGAGGATGACGTTGCCGGAATTACATTCGTATATCAGAGTATCGGTTTCGTTTAGAAATCCGTATGTGCCGTTACCGGCAAATACGGCGAAAGGCCGGCGTGCCGGATCGAGAAGATTTCGGCTGAATTCAAAAGCCTGAGAATCGAGAGCCAGCGCATCGAGAATGGTTGCGGCGATGTCGGTCTGCGAACCGGCTTCTGTACTGGTCTCGCCGCGACGGGCAAGCGCACCTCCGGTCATAATCAGAGGAATATGGAAGCGGTCAAGACCTGTGGCGTCTTCGGGCCAGACTCCGTAGTGATCGGCGACAAATATGATCAGGGCATTGTCGGCAAGACCTTTTGCCGTGAGCTGATTGACAAAGTCAGTGGCACAGCTGTCCACATATGCGAAGGCATTCAGTCTCTTGTCGCTGAATGCGGGGTTGGAATACGGGACGTCGAAAGGCTCATGGCTGCTGGAAGTCTGGATCATGACGAACCGAGGGGTGCCGGAAGGCTTTGATACGTCCTGCAGCGCACGCCGGAAAACGAGATGATCGGGAGCGCCCCATTTCGACAGGCGGTCCGAGATATCGAAATCACGGTCGGATACGATATCAGAAAAACCGCTGTTGATCAGGAAGGCCTTCATATTGGTGAAAGCCGCATCACCGCCATAGAAATACAGGGATTTATAACCAAGCTTGGCAAGTTCGCGAGGCAAGGCGGGAAGTTTGGCCGCCTTCTCGACATATTTCATGACCGAAACAGTCGGCTGCGCGGGAAAACCGCTGATAACTGCCGGAATGGCACGGTCGGTACGGAAACCAGAGGCATATATATTGCTGAATGTCAAGCCTTCTTTGGCGATGGAATCGAGCCCTGATGCCACATTCTCTCCTCCGAGAGACGGGAAAAGTGCATTCGAGAAACTTTCAAGCAAAATAACATATATGTCGGGACGGGCATCCGCTTTCAGCAAGGGCGAAGCCACTGAATCCGTCGGGATTCTGGAATAAAGCCTATTATGGACAGTTTCTGCCTCGGAGTCATCCATGAATCTAAACTGTCGGTCGAAATTCTCCTGATGGGTGACGGAGTAAAAAAGACTGAACGCCGGATTTACAGCCGCATGATTCACCCTCTGATTGGAGCAGAAATATGCCTGACTGAGATTTACAGGAGCAACGGTAAAACTGCCACGGATAGGAATGAACAGGCATGCAGTGACGAGAAGCATGATAGCCACGTCGCGCAGGCGGTGCTGAGACACGACTTTAATCCGGACTACAAAGCGAGAAAAGAGGAAAAATACCCCAGCAGCCACAGCCAGCCATGCAATCAGGCCTAAAATCAGCTGCCATGCCGTTGCGCTTGCAAGTGCCGACGCCGGCGAAGTGCTGAAATAAAATAAAGGTGAGAAATCGATGCGTGAATGCCAGTAGGAATACAGCACCAGATCGATGACATAGACCGCACTGAGTGCGGCAGACGTAATTCCGTAATATATTTTTTCAATAACGGAAAACCATCTGCCTCCACCGGCAAGCGACGCCACCATCAAGAGCGCGGGAATAGCCGAAAGATAGCCTGCTATCGACAGATCGAGCGGCAATCCGTGAGCAAAAGCAGACAGCCATTGGCCAAGCCCTGCATCAGATGTTGCATAAAGACAGACAAAAACAATCCGCTGCACCACACTCAGAAGGGTGTAGAGCAGGAACACGGTCAGCAATTTCTTCAAAGCCTGCTTCATTGACGCACTGCGGATTGGCAAATTCTGTTTTGCAAAGGTTTATCATGCAAAGTTACGAAAATATAATGAATCCGCCGCATGCTCACACGGAGAAGAGTGTTAATCTTTCACAATACGGAATCATAAATGGAGCTTTAAGTGTAAATGGTAAAAATAAGCGCGTCCCGTGCTTAACGCATTACTAAGGATACAAAAATGGCGGCAAGGGTGCCGCCACTGCATATTAAGATTCAAAGATTAAAGCATCGGATCGAGGATGGCCTTGATGGCTTCCTTTTCCGATGGACATGGTGCGTAGGCATCGACGATGTTGAAGTCTTTATCAATGACTACAAAACGGGGAATGTAGTAAATCTGCCAGGCATTCTTGGCATTTACATCACCTGAGTTATACTGAGGCAGATCTTTCTTGTGTTTTACGAGAAATTTCTTCCACTCGTCCAGATCGGTATCCTGAGAAACGGGGATAAAAACTATGTCCTTGCCTTCGTATTCCTTGCTGAGCTCTTCGAAATAAGGCGATTCGGCAATACAGGGCCCGCACCATGTAGCCCAGAAATCGACGTAAAGCACTTTGCCCTTGAAATCCGAAAGATGGTATATGTTGCCGTCAATATCAGAAATTTCCATATCGAATGCCGGCTTTCCGGCCATAAGCTTCGACGCCTCCTCGATTTTCTTGTTCAGTTCACCGGCGAACTCGGGGTCCTGCACGGTTGCCACGAATGCTGCGACGCTATCGACAACCGCTTTGCTGGCCTCGTTGCGCAACATTGTCACATATCCGGCGGCTTCGTAAAGTTCTTTTGTTCTGCCCGGGATTGTCAGTCCTTCTGCCAGCGATGCTTTTTCTTCATCGAACAAGCCGTAAAGCAAATATCTTACAGCGGCGACGTCCAGAAACTGTTCGTCAAGGAGCGTCGGCAGAATGCTCTTTGCATAAGGACTCATGTTCAGATTTCCCTCTTCGGCATTCTCCAGACCTGCACGCTGTGCGCGGATGCTTGAATATATTGGATATGCCTGATAGCTGTTGAGTACATCGGCACGGATTCGGGCGCCTTCAAGTGTCTTGAACATATCCGAAACGCTGTCGAGTGCAGCAAGTTCGGACTTTCTTAGCTCGGCCATGCTGTCGATGAATGCCTTGGTCTCCTCGAAGTTACCACGCAGATTGCTGCCGCCCTCGAGAAATGAGCCGCTCTTCGGGAAAAGACGGTGCTTCATGTAGTTATTGGCCTGAGCGCCTACACCCTGAAAGACAGCGTCTTCGTTGTTCTGCGTAATGTAGACCGTCATATCGTCGCCGGGCGTGAGATAGAGAGTATTGCGGCTGATATCGAAGTAGGCGGGTTCTGAGAGAGGAATTATGGTATCGAAGTATCCGTTTTCATCAGTTCGGATAAGGATGTCGCGGCTGTCGCCAAGCATAGACGCAGCACCGTTATACTTCATTGCTACGGGATTGGCACCCACGTTGAACTGTCCTTTGAGATGGATGGTATCGGCCGGCTTCGGATTCTGACATGCGACACACATTGTCAAAGCCGCGAGACTGCCGAGAAAAACACTATTTTTCATGATAAAAATAAACTGTGTGATACGGAGTTGGGTTATCTGCTGCAAAGGTACATAAAAAACACGATTTTTTACGTCCTGGGCATAAGAAAGGTCAAGACCGTGACTTTTTTTGTGAAAAAAAAGGTATGCGGGTCTCCTCTGCCTCATAGAGTGTTAAACAACGGGCTTGTTGTCCCAATAAAAGTAAAGACCCATAAAAAGAACTGTCTGCGGTCTTGAAATGCCCGTTCTACAAAAATTTGCCTGAATTGGACGTATCTATTTTGAAGATAAAACAAAAAGTTTTAATTTTGCAGTAGATTATTTCCAGACAGAAACAGACAATAAACGGGCGCATTAATATTTAAGGTAAAATTGAAAGAGTCAGAACTACGTTTTTTCAGGGAGATTCTGGAGACAGACTCCACTACCGGGCAGGAGCGAAAGCTTGCCGACATACTGCTTGCCCATATGAAAAGGGAAGGCTTCGACGCCGGATTCGCACCTTTGCCAGCAGCCCCCCTGCAGCCGGCCAATATCTATGTCCGGTGGGGAACGCCTGACATAGTTTTCTGCACGCATCTTGACACTGTGCCGCCATACATTCCACCCGTCTTCGATGGAAACGAGGTGAGAGGCCGCGGTTCATGCGATGCCAAAGGTCAAATAATCTCAATGTATCTCGCATGCCGCCAGCTGGACCTCGAAGGCGAAACTGATTTCGGACTACTCCTGCTCCATGGGGAGGAAACAGGCTCATACGGCGCAAAGGAATTCAGAACATTGCCAGGAGGCTCCATGGTTGTCGTGGGCGAACCAACCGACAACCGCATGGTGAAAGCCAGCAAAGGCACAAAAGCGTTTTCCGTAACTGTCACAGGCAAAAGTTTTCATTCAGGTTATCCTGAGAACGGCGACAATGCCATCGAGAGATTTATAGATTTCGCCTCTGTCCTCCGCGACAAAGAATTTCCCGTTGACCCTATCCTCGGCAAAACAAGTTTCAACATCGGAAAACTCGCAAGCGAGAATCCTCAGAATATAATAAGCGACAAGGTGTGCTGCCGGGTCTATTTCCGGACCACTTTCAGCAGCGATAGCGCAGTAAGCGATTTTATGGCATCACTCGCCTCCGAGCATATAAAAATAGAGGAACTGGGAGGCGACAGCCCCATGACCTATACGGTACTGCCGGGCTTTCCTACCACTACAGTATCGTTCGGGAGCGATGCTCCTCAACTGACCAATTTCAAAGAACGCATTCTGTGCGGCCCCGGATCAATTCTGGTGGCTCACAGGCCCGACGAGCACATAAGCATTGAACAAATAGACAAAGCAGTGCGACAATACGTCGATATTTATCACTTTTACAAGACACATAAACAGTAAACCAGCAGTTCAGTGATATGATAGTAATGAAATTCGGCGGCACATCTGTTGCCGACGCTGAAGCAATCAAACGCACTATTGGAATAATACGTTCGAGACTCGACAAGAAACCTATTGTCGTGGTTTCGGCATTGGCAAAGGTGACGGATATGCTGTATAGTATATCATATGCAGCAGAAAACCGCGACCTGCAGGAAGCCACTACCCTTATCGAAAAACTGCGCTTACGTCATTTTAAGCTGGTCGACGAGCTTCTCGGCGAGAAAGTATCCCTCACAACAATCAGGGAGGCTCTGACAGCCGAATTCGACGAATTGCAAAAACTCGTCGAAGCGGTGACAGTACTCGGAGAACTCACCCCGCGCATCAAAGCCCGTATCATATCGAAAGGAGAATTACTTTCGTCTTTAGTGATTGGGCACGCGCTCAACATGTCGGAAATCGCCACACAATGGCTTGACGCACGGCGATTTATCATTACAAATGACGAATATCTTCAGGCAGAACCGCTGATTCAGGAGATTGGGCGCCTCGCACCGCCCGCGATTGACAAAGTCTTCAACGACGGCTTTCAGGCTGTGATTACCCAAGGCTTTATCAGTGCGACAACCGACGGCGAAACAACAGTACTCGGCCGCGGCGGCAGCGACTACTCGGCATCGCTCATAGGAATGGCCATGCAGGCAAGCGCAATCGAAATATGGACGGATGTCGACGGCGTCAAATCGGCCGACCCACGACGAGTCGCCAATACTCAGAGCATCAGCCGGATTTCTTTTGAAGAGGCCGCCGAGATGGCTCATTTCGGTGCGAAAGTACTCCACCCGCTCACCATAGAGCCGGCAGTGATGAAGAATATCCCTGTCTATGTGCTCAATTCGCTCAATCCGGAAAACAGCGGGACAGAGATTGTGAGCTACGACGATGTCGAAGATGGTGTCAAATCAATATCTTTTAAAGAGGGAATAGTTCTGATGAACATCTTCTCACCCCGTATGATCAACATCTCCGGCTTCCTGATGAAAGTATTCGACATTTTCGCAAAAAACAAGGTCTCGGTAGATTTAATCTCCACCTCGGAAGCCAACATCTCGCTCACAATCGACAGAGCAAGTTCTCTTGATGAAGTCTGCGCCGAGCTGTCCAAAATAGCCGAAGTGCGAGTCTTCAACGACAAATCGCAACTGTCGATTATCGGAAAGAACGTGGTGAAGCAGCGTAGCCTGATAAGCTGGGCCATCACCTCGCTGAAAAACACCAGCGTCTATATGATTTCGCAGGCCGCATCCTCCGACAACATCAGTTTCGTCATTGACCGCAGCCGTCTCGACGAAGTCCTGCAGGAATTCCATACTTATCTTTTTGAATACAACTCGCTATGAAAGTAGTTATAAGCGGATACGGCAAGATGGGCCGGATGATTGAACAGATTCTCGCCCAACGCGGCATAGAGTGCGCCGGCATAAGCGAGGATATCGCATCGTTCGACGATAAGACAGCCGCAGAAAGTGTATGCATAGATTTCACTACACCGACGGCAATACATGCCAACTACAAGGTCCTCGCCGACAAGTTCAAGGCAACTGTAATAGGCACCACAGGATGGAATGACATCAAAGAAGACGTGATACAATACTTCCGCGAGAAAGGAAAGACGATGATCTACTCTTCGAACTTCTCCGTGGGCGTCAACCTTCTGTTTGCTACAATAGAATATCTTACCGGAAAGATGGCCGTCAACGGCGGATACTCTCCATATATCATAGAGAAGCATCATATCCACAAACTCGATGCGCCAAGCGGCACAGCACGCACACTGGCAGATATTGTCGAGGCCAATCTCGGCCAGACTGTCGATATTCAGTCCGTGCGCTGCGGGGAAATTCCGGGAATCCATATCGTCGGATTTGAAGGCGATGTCGACCGCATAACAGTCTCACATGAGGCTTTTTCCCGTAAAGGATTTGCCCAGGGCGCGGTAGAAGCGGCCATGAAAGCCGACCGCATTTCGGGCGTTTACGATTTTAAAGATATTATTTTT
>CABRLF010000125.1 GCA_902471685.1 uncultured Porphyromonadaceae bacterium | reverse complement strand
TATGTGTGTTCTGCTCGTAATATTGGCGCACCAGATGGTTGGTGAAGAACGACTTGCCAGAACCTGACGGGCCGAGAATGAACTTATTGCGGTTCGTCGTGACACCTTTCTTCATCGGCTCGTCCGATATATCAAGGTGTATCGGTTTCCCGGTCAACCTATCGACCATCTTTATCCCGAATGGGGAGAGCGACGAGCGATAATTCGTCTCGGCAGTGAAGAAACAGACGGCAGGCTCAATGAAAGTGTAAAAACTTTCCTCGGCAGGAAAATCTGCCTCGTTGCCGGGCATAGCCGACCAGAACAGTGTCGGGCAGTCAATGGTGTTGTGCCGTGGCATACACCCCATTGTCGCCAACTGGCCGCCGACATCATTCTTGATGCGTCGCAGTTCCTCGGTGTCATCGCTCCATGCCATGATGTTGACATGGCAGCGGACGGAGGTAAGACCGTATGAGTGAGCCTCGTTGAGATAGCGGTCAATCCACTCTTTGTTAATTGCGTTTGAGCGTGAGTAGCGGCTCAACGAGTTCATATTGCGGGCAGTCTTCTCAAATCTTGCCAAGTTCTCATCATGGTCATCAATCAGCACATACTGGTTGACGATATGGTTGCAGGGCAACAGCAACCCGATGGGTGAGGCAAACGAGAGACGGCAGTCGCTCCGGTCAGTCGATAACCGTTCATAACGGTTATCGGTGCTGACTTTTGCGGGGAGATCATCAGTGTCGGATAGAGTGTGCAGACAGAGCATCTTGTCGCCAATCCGCATCTGACGTGCATCAAGGTCGATGTCCTCTAAACAGGTAACATCGTCCATTGTTAGCGACATATATTTCTCGATAAGTCCGGATTCCTTTTCAGTGCCTATCAACTCATCATCAGAGAGGCGACGCAACTTGACATAGTCGGTGTCGTTGATGATGCGCTCAAACTGTTCCACCGACTCCATGAACTTGACAACCATCTCGTGATTGAGTTCCTTCGGAGTGATTCGCCCTCGGCATAGAGTGGAGAAGTTGCTCTGCTGACGCGCCCGTTCTTTCGTGGTCTTAGTCAGGAACAGGTAGCACTTGTGAGACAAGTATGGACGTTCGTTGAAGTGACGTTCAAAACTCCTGTCCAAAAAGGATAAATCATCCTTCTGGAGTTCCGGCTGATATTTTTCGGAGCAGAACCAGTCCTGCTTATGCACCACCGAGTAGTGCGGAAGCACCTTGATTGCCTTGCACCATGCTCCGTGCATGGCTTCATATTCGGCAGATGTCACTGTAAACAGTTCCGGCAGGCTTACCTCGAAGGCAACCGTGATGTCAGCGTCTTTACTGATTATACAGCCGTGTTCAACGGCAAGCAGTGGCAGTTTGGATTCCAGTGTTGTGGCTTTCAGTATATTTCTCATTTCTTCCTGTATCTGATTAGGCGGTTAAGGCGCAGACGGTTGATGATGTAGCGGGGCCGGTACTTGACCGCGCCGAGTTTCATCAGACCGTATTGCCCGTACTTGGCATTGAGGTGGAAGGTGAGCCAGACAAGGACTGAGGCGGCAGTAACACCAAATCCTATGCAGATCCATTGGGACAGGCCGGCGATATACATGATGACGAACACCACGAACAGGGCGAGCAAGCCCCCGGCAAAGATGAACAGATACTGCGCCTTCAGACCTTTGTACTCTACACTTCTACCAATACCCTTATTGATAGAATATTCAGCCATTAGAGGAAGAACGAGCGGAGAATTGTAGCGGCCACAATCAGGAAGATACACGCTCCGAACCACGAGGCGGCAGTCTTGGTGGTGTCGGGATCACCGCTCGACCACTTGGAATAGACCTTGACACCGCCGATGAGACCGACAACCGCGCCGATGGCGTATATGAGTTTCGTCCCTGGGTCGAAATACGATGTCACCATAGAGGTAGCCTCGTTGATACCGCTCAGACCGTTGCCGGCGGCAGCGGCACGGAGACCGCCGAGAAGTCCGGCGATGAGAGCCACCACAAGGCGGCACTTGATGATTTTAATTTTATTGATGATAGAGGGTTTCATTGTTGGGGAGTGGGGATAGTTTTTTGATACTTGGGTAAGAAATCAGAAAGTTCAAACTCTCCGTATGCCTTCACGCTGACAGGTTCAGGAGCCGTAATTTTTGAAGACTCCTTTTCTGCAGCGATTTCATCGACTTTACGATGGCATTCATCGAGTTTATCCAGAATATACCTTGGCAGGTGGGTCATCAACTCTGTATTCTTGAAGTCAGCGAAGACACGCACCACATACTGATGTTCCTCAGTTGTCGGAGCAGTCTTGCGCCCAAGAATGAGTTCAGCTCGGGCAAGTTCGTCAAAAGTTGCTCCCTCGGCTATAGGCTCAGCCACTGAATTATCGCTTGCCGCAATTTCCTCGGCAATACGCTTGTCAGTTTCAAAAGCCTCTTTAATTTCCTCAGGTGACAATGCCGGAGGAGAGGGCGGAGTCGTAGATTCTTCAGGAACATCAAACTCGACATCGTCAATTTCAATATCCTCGTTGAATAGTTCTACAACAGCAGCTTCTGTTGCCTTTGCCACAATCTTTCTCACAGCATCAACCGAATACCGACTTATTCCAATTCCGGCCTTCCGTACCGGAGTAGAACCAGATTCTGCGTGGGACTCCGATTTGGTATCCGCAGAACCGCCGGTTGTTTCGGCAGATGAATCTTTCTTTCGTCGCAGAACATCGAGAGTGATGTAGGCCATCAGTGCGATATTCAGCAGAAAGACGGCAGCCAGCAGTAGGTCTTTTGTCATGACTGGCAATTGAAAACGTCTGACTTCATCTGTTCCAGAAGCTCATCATTCAGACCGAGATGCACAAGGATTATAGCCTCGGCGAAGGAGCCGATAGTGGCTCCCGTATCAGCCCAGCTGACGATTTGCTTGAGTGCTTCGGCACATTCGACATCGACGTGTATCCATGCTGATCCGCGAGGCTGAGGGTCGGGACAGAGATATGTTTCGAGGTAATTTTCTCCGACGGTCTGATAAATTGCCAGATCTCCGGGCATCAGTTTGTCGTACATTACTTTGCGCATGATCTCATGTAGGAATTTGTATTCTCTGAGATGCTCTCGCAGGATCGCACTGGCATACGACCTTACGGTAGTGTTGTTCTGTGCAATCAGGCGGACGACGCTCTTCAGTTTGTCGAGAGTCTTTTCGGTTATGCCGATGCAGCGCTGGTGCTTGATGGGCACACGGGTCAGAAATACTTCGGCATAATCCGATTTTGCCTTTTCGGAATTGCTTGTATTGGTTTTGATAGAGGAATTCATTCTTTGTGTTGAAAAGGGTTTGGAACTTGTTGCTTGTTCATCATGTCCTCAATGAGTTCGGAAAACTCATTGAAATGATATTCAAGCAGATTGTGAATGTAAACCGACAACGGAAATCTCTCCATGCCATCTCCAAAGCACCTCATGAGTGCCTTGATTTTCTTGCAGTCATCTTTCGAGACATAGTAAGTCTTGCCATACCGCATAGACTCACCCAAGTTCGGCCGGAGAAAAATATCCTGATAATCCTTCGGTGTCTTCACCACACCATTTTGCCGGCGCGGTAAAACGGAACCCGGATTTTTTCGATTATCTTCTTGGGTTTCTTCCACCTTTGGGAGTTCGGTTTCCGCCTCGGCATCCACTTTGTCAGTTCTTCGCTGAGGGGATACCGGCTTGTAGGCGTCAAGGAAATTGTCGGGTGTAATCTGTCCATCGTTCTTTTTCGCCATAGCGTTACTTGGTGGTTATTTCAAGGAATTCAGTCACTAACTGCTCTATGCCGCTGCCTTTGAGCTGGGTACGGTCGGGAGGCATGAGAGTGGAGCGAAAAATTGCTCGCTTCACATCACAACTTCCTTCCCGGCGGAACCTGACGCTGTTGGGCAGAGAGGACTTCATCACATTGATGTTGAGTTCAGCCATGAACGAATCATAGACCTTGTAGAGTTCTGTCCGTTCACGCGGGTCAACCATTGTCCAGAGCACGTATAGATCCTTGATAGTGGACGCACCGGTTGTCATCAGGGCCTCACGAACATAGTTGCAGAATCCGATGCCGCTTTCGAGCACGTGGCGGTCGGCTGTCATGGGACAGAAGACATAGTGGACGTTTCGGATTACATCAACCACATTGAAGTTGTTGATGGTACCCGGGAGGTCGAAAAACACAAAGTCCGGGATATACTGGTCCAGATAGTCCTGAGCCGTCTGTAGAGCTTCGCTGATCTCACATTCCAGAACCGGGTATGCCCGTTTCTGTGATTTCTGGAAGGTGTCGTAGAGCTGTTTTCGTAGATACTCGCTCTGCTCACAGTCACGCAACTCACGGTCACGTTCACGAGCGATACTATGTTGGGGAGGGTCACAGTCGATAACCGCCACTTCATACCCTTTAAGGTAATGAAGGCAACTGGCGAGAAGTACCGTTATGGTCGATTTGCCGACACCGCCTTTCTGCGATGACACGGCGACGAGAATAGGTTTCTTCATCTTGATTACTGGGAGATGGAGGGTTGAAAATTCAGTTGTCTAATCGCTTGACCGCTCACTCAACTGAATACGCAACTGCCTGACCACTCAATCAACTGGTCACACAGGCGATTGACTGATTGGTTGAAGTGCTGACTAATCAGGTCTTCAACCAATCAACCGGTTAATCGCGCAACTGCGCAGTCAGATGATTGGGTGGGCGATTGATTGGGTATGGCTTCAGTCAATCAAGCGAGCGGTATTCTGCCTGATTAGCCAATCAGTCAGTTGCAGTTCTGCCACTTTGGACATTAGCGATACTGACGTTCTGACTAACCAATCAGTCACTCAATCGCTTGTTTGGCGAGGCAGGCAATCAACTGAATGGTTGATGCTTTACCCGGTCAATCAAACAGGTGTATAATCAGTTGGGTGAAGTGTCGATTGAATTGCCGTGGGACCACATGGGCGGCAGCAATCGACGGTCATAGAGGCGGTAACATTTACCATCCACGCATAGGCGAGAACCTATCGCGCTGAAAATCAATAGTGACTTGACGGAGATTCAGTTGTGCGACTGATTGGCCAATCAGTCAATCACCGTCGGGTGTCATAGTATTATTAAGAGACATCTCGTATCATCGACCCGATTTGAGAGCCTCCCGTCGGAGGCGTTTCGTGTCGTTGACGTTGCAAAGTAAGGGATAATTTTTCATTCCCACCAAACATTTTTGGCCAGATATAGCATAAGGTTGTACATGTATATAGCTATATACAATAGATATAGCACCAACCGGCGGAAAATCGCCGTAACTTTGCATCGAGCAACGGAAGCTGCACCCTCAGCATCCGCACAGCCACTGAACAGGGACCACATCAGAGGCAATCCATTCAGGTTTTTATTATAGGAGAGAGTGTTCATTGGAACACAGCAAGGTGTCCAAACAGTAACCGTTTGGATTTCGGGTAACTCTGCCGTTACCACGAAATGACCTTGCCGTGCCGGGGCTTGGGACCGCTCCGAAGTCGCAATCCCCATGAAGAACCTGCGGTGCATTATAAAGGACAGCACGTTGTGCCACCATTTTATTCCCCTGAAACAATGAAAACATCAGATAAGGCCGGGCGACCCAAGTCGTCCAACCCCTGCACGCATTGCGTCATGGTGAGGTTTGATGACCTTGAATATGACGCACTGCAACGCATGATGGAGAGAGCCGGCGAGACCGTAAAGGCCTCTTTCATCAAGCAGGTCATAGCAGACAAGCCATTCAAGGTGCTTGTCACTGACAAGACACTCGCGCTCTATACTGCGAAACTGGGCGAGTTTTTCTCCCAGTTCCGCACGTTAGGCGTGAATTATAACATAGTGGTAAGAGAACTTCGAGCCGGATTCACTGAGAAGAAAGCCATGAGCCTCCTTTACAATCTGGAAAAAACTACCCGTGACATGATAGCAATCATGGCCGAAGTCAAAGAACTTACCGAAAAATTCGATGAGCAATGGTCGCAAAAATCAGTATAGGCTCATCGCTTTACGGAGCACTTGCCTATAACGGCGAAAAAATAAACGAGGCAAGAGGGCGTATCCTTGGTTCTAATAAGGTTGTGATTCCACCTGACGGTCATGCGAGAATTGCCCAGATGGTAGAGGACTTCAAAAGTTTTATGCCTAAGATGGGCCGAACCAAGAAGCCGGTTCTTCACATATCGTTGAACCCGCATCCCGAAGACAGACTCACAGACCAGGATTTCGAGATTCTGGCCCGTGAGTACCTTGACAAACTGGGATTCGGCGACCAGCCATTCGTAATCTATAAGCATGAGGACATCGACCGCCACCATATCCATATAGTGACTGTCAATGTCAATGAGCAAGGGAAGCGTCTGAATCAGGCATTTCTGTTCCGTCGCAGCAAGGCAATCACCAATGAGTTGGAACAGAAATATAATCTTCACAAAGCCCAGCGTGAAAAAGTATCTCCTGATACTCCCATCAAGAAACTTGACCCGTCCGGCGACATCAAGCGACAAGTACAGAATACTGTCAAACTTGTCAGTATGCGCTACAAGTTCCAGACTCTTGGCGAATACAATGCTATTCTCTCCTTATATAATATAAGGTGTGAACCCACCGACGGAAGAGTCAATGGTCGGGAGTATCATGGTCTCGTTTACTTTGCAATGAATGATAACGGCGATACAGTCTCGACTCCCTTCAAGGCTTCTCGGCTCGGTAAATTTGCCAGTAGAGCCGCAGTGGAAGGTCATTTTGAAAGGTCGAAAGAGAGTGTTGAGATTCGACCGACGAAAAGAATCGTGGCATCAGTCATGGCTCAGTCATCAGGTCAGGACGATTTCATTACCCGTCTCAAAGACAACGGCATTGACCTTGTGCTTAGATATAATGAAGATGGCAGAATATATGGGGCGACTTTTGTTGACCACAATACCCATACCGTTCTCAATGGCTCCAGACTTGGAAAAGAGTTTTCGGCAAATGCTTTTGAACGATGGTTCAATGGCGATGGCGAGAAACCGATTCTCTCAGCTTCGGTTACCCCGAATACTGATACTACTCAGACTGCCGGTGATACTTCCGCTCCGCCTCAGCCAAACCCGTCAACCGGGCAAAGTCAGGCTAATTCTCATGACTATAAGAATGACTATGAGCAGCCGACACTCCCCGGACTCGACCTATTCCAAGTCGGTCCCGGATTCAATCCCGAGGAAGAAGCATTTTACAGGGCTATGCAGCGTCGAAAGAAAAGACGTCGCGGCCCGCAGTTATAAACCTTTAACCCAAGAAAACAATGTCACAACAAGAAGACGACCTCAGGGCGTTGGCGAAGATTATGGATCTTCTCCGCGCCGTCAGCATAGCAGTCGTTGTAGGCAACATCTATTGGTTCTGCCGTGAACTTGTGGATGGATGGGGATTCCATGCCGAGACAATGAAAGTGCTGACTAATTTCAATGAAGCCTGCGGAATGTTTCGCAACCCGTGGAACGCCAAATGGTGGGCTTTGCTCTTTCTCGGACTGTCGTGCTTCGGCTCACGCGGTGTAAAAAACGAGAAAATACAGTGGAGCCACATCTGGATACTACTCAGTGTCGGAGCTGTGCTATTCTTCCTGAACTGGTGGATGCCGGCTTTTCATTGGTACTATACATATATTATATGTACCGCCATAGGCTACATCTGTATGCTGATGGGCGGTGTGTATATGAGCCGACTCCTTAATAATAATATGATGGATGACCGCTTCAATGAGGAGAATGAATCCTTCATGCAGGAGACACGCCTGCTGGAGAATGAGTATTCCGTAAATCTGCCTACACGGTTCTACTATAAGAAGAAGTGGAACAAAGGGTGGATAAATATAGTGAATCCGTTCCGCGCCTCGATTGTGCTCGGCACTCCCGGCTCCGGTAAGTCGTATGCGGTAGTCAACAACTTCATTAAACAGCAGATAGAGAAAGGCTTCGGACTCTATCTGTATGACTACAAGAATCCTGATCTCACTACCATTGCATACAACCACATGCTCAACCATCAGGAGGGTTATGGCAAAAATCCGCCGTCATTTTATGTGATCAATTTCGATGACCCGGAAAGGAGCCACAGGTGCAATCCTATCCATCCGGCCTTCATGTCGGATATTGCCGATGCCTATGAGAGTGCATATACCATCATGCTCAACTTGAACCGCTCTTGGGTGCAGAAACAAGGTGATTTCTTTGTAGAGTCTCCCATTGTACTCTTTGCGGCAATCATCTGGTATCTCCGCATCTTTGAGAATGGAAAATATTGCACGTTCCCTCATGCAATTGAGTTCCTCTGTCGCAGATACGAGGATATTTTCCCTATTCTTACCAGCTATCCTGAACTGGAAAACTACCTTTCTCCGTTCATGGATGCTTGGTTAGGTGGAGCCGCAGAACAGTTGGCGGGGCAGATTGCTTCGGCAAAAATTCCTTTGTCCCGCATGATTTCACCTCAGTTGTACTGGGTGATGACTGGCGATGATTTCACTCTTGACATCAATAATCCCGATGAACCGAAGATACTGTGTGTCGGCAATAATCCCGACCGCCAGAACATCTATGGCGCGGCA
>CABRLF010000124.1 GCA_902471685.1 uncultured Porphyromonadaceae bacterium | reverse complement strand
GCTATTACAGCACCTGCGGCGTGCCGACCTATACCGTCGGAGGCCATCTGATATACAATGCCATGAATGAAGAATCGGCCGACTCGCCCGAACTGCTTGCCGAGATAGAGCGCTGGAGCGCCGAAAAGGACAAATACCGCCCGTTTGCCGCTCTTCCGGACAGCGTGGAGCGGCGCCGGAATCTGGTAATAATCCTGCTTGAGTCGTTCGAAAGCTGGCTTGTCGATGCCCGAATCGAGGGCAAAGAGATCACGCCTTATCTTAATTCCCAGATCCGTGAGCCCGGTACGCTGTATGCTCCGGAAATGCTTACTCAGGTCGCTTCGGGGCGGTCGATCGACTGCCAGCTGCTGTTGGGAAGCGGCATGCTGCCGATGCTGAACTCGGTCTACAGCATGAAATATCCCGACCGGAATTATCCTTCGCTGATGAAAGCCATGAACGAGGACCGCGACGCATACAGCATCATCATGACTTGCGACAAGCCTATCACATGGAATCAGGAAGTCATTGCCCGCTCGATGGGATACGACACGCTGCTGCACCGCTCGTCGTGGGAGATCGACGAGGTGATAGGGAACCCGGCAAAACTCAGCGACGGCTCGTTTCTGCGTCAGGCCGTGGAGAAAATCAAGGATGGAGAGATTCGGCTTCAGTCGCCTTATCTGCTGACTCTTGTTACTTATTCCGGCCATAATCCGTTCAGGCTGCCGGACAATCTGAAGGATCCGGATTTCATTCTTCCTGCCGGCAAATATCCTGAGAGAATGGCCGATTATGTGACGATGGCACATTATACCGACTCGCAGCTCGCGACGATAATTGAATATCTGAAAAGCAGACCCGACTATGCCGAGACGGCGGTTGTGATAACCGGCGACCATGAAGGACTTGCCGGCGACCGCAAGACAATTCTTGAATCGCCTTTCGCGCGGGGCATAGTCTCGCCGGAGCAGATGACGCCGTTTATCGTTCTCAATTCGCCAGTCGGCGGAAGGATCGATGATGTAATGGGCCAGATCGACATGTATCCGACGCTTCTTTCGATTCTCGGTCTCGAGAATTACCGGTGGAAAGGGATGGGGCAGAATATTCTGGCAGATGGTCGCTCTGCTGCCGCGATTTCATCCATGACCGGCGCTGTTCTCGGCGACACCGTCTCTGCCGGACCGGATGCCATGCGCAATCTGCGTCGGGCACGCCGGATCAGCGATATCATGATCAGGACAATGGAGAGACAATAAAGTCATACACAAGTATACAAAAATGCCGGCTCCGAGCGGAACCGGCATTTTTATTGACTGTGATATTGTTATTTCAGGATGTGGGCGACGGGCTTGAGGATGAATGTGAAGGAGTAGTCGCCGTAGGGGAGACGGTAAGCGGGCAGAGGAATTGCGCCCCAGCTGTTGACGCATCCGAGACCCATCTGAACCTTGTCGATGAGAAGGTTGGTGTAGCCGCACTTCTCAACCTCGGGCGAGTGTCCCTGCTTCTTGTAGCTGCCTTCGTCGAGGCTTTCGATCGAATAATTGAGAGCGGAAGCGGAGAACGGATGTTCGGCTGTGATCTCAAGACCGCGGCCGGCATTGTTCACCTGATACCAGCGGCGGATATCGGTCTTTGTTCCCATTTCCTGCGGACGGATGTAGGGATAGTACTGTTCGTCGACAGTCTGGTTCCACAAACCGAGTTTGGTGCTGTGGTTGCGGTCGGAGTAGTTTTCGATCGGGCCGCGGCCGTAGTAGGTGATGTTGGAGAACTGTTCTGGCATGGGGAGCTGAACTCCGAAGCGGAACATATCGGAAACCTTGGCATTCTTGTCGGCGGTCATTGCTTCGGTCACCTTGACGGTTCCGTTGGCATTGATGGCGTAGGTCATTGTCAGCTTGGCCGAAACGGCGGAGATGGAGTAGGTTGCGGTGACAGTGGCGATATTGTCCTTCACGCCGTAGTCGAAGCTCTCGAGCTTCATCTCGGGATTTCTCCATGCAGCGTATTTGTTCTGGAGGTTTGCACCGAAGTCGTTGTCGGTCGGAGCGCGCCAGAAGTTGGGAGTGAGGGCCTTGCCTTCCTCGATCATCTCGGTGCCGTCGACTTCGTACTTGGACATGAAGCCGTTCTGACGGTTGAATTCGATAGTGAAGTGCGGACCGCTGACGATCATGTAGTTAGCCTGATTGTCGGTGATGACGGGAGTGGCGGGAGCCTGGTTGACTGCCGGAGTAACGGTGATGTCCATTGAGGGCGCTGCACCGGCCGAGAGTACGAACTGCTCGTATGCGACGGTTGTGCCGGCTTCCAGCGGGCCTTCGGGCTGACGGAGGGTATAGTCGACATTGAGGAGCCATTCGCCGTCGCCGGAGATTTCACCGTAGGGGATTGTCACGGTCTGTGATTTCTGAGGAGCGATAGCTGCAAGTGCCATGCTGCCGTTGCGCACTGCCTTGCCGTCGTGGAGGAGTGTCCAGTTGAGGTCGAGGTAGTCGGCGTTGCGGAAGAAGTTCTCGTTATATACGCTGACGGTACCTTTGGCGAGGTCGACCGGAGTGGTCCATATGTTCTGATAGAAATAAGCCACTTCGTGAGCGTGGGGGTTGGGCACGCGGTCGGGGCTTACAAGGCCGTTGTCGCAGAAGTTCTGGTCGCTGGCGTCGAAGCGGTTGTAGTCGCCGCCGTAGCCGTAGATCTCGACACCGTTGCGGCCGTCCTTGCGGAGACCCTGGTCAACGAAGTCCCAGATGAAGCCGCCCTGAAGGTTCGGATATTTGCGGATAAGATCCCAGTATTCCTTGAAACCGCCTTCGGAGTTGCCCATTGCATGAGCGTATTCGCACTGGATCAGGGGCTTGTCGGAGGGAGGATTCTTACCGTATTTCTCCATGCCCTCGTAACCGTAGTACATAGGGCAGAAGATGTCGGTCATGCCGTTCAGGCCTGCACGCTCGTACTGTACGGGGCGACTGGAATCGAAATTCTTCACCCATTCGTATGCAGCCTCGAAGTTGGGACCGTAGCCGGCTTCGTTGCCGAGGCTCCAGAACACTACCGAAGGATGGTTGAAGTTGGCTTTGACGTTGCGTTCGTTGCGCTCGATATGTGCCTTTTTGAATGCGGGCACTTTTGCAAGTGTCTTTTCGTCATAACCCATACCGTGGCTCTCGAGGTTGGTCTCGGCCACGAGATAGATGCCGTAGCGGTCGCAGAGGTCGTACCACAGACGGTCGTTGGGGTAGTGGCAGGTGCGGACTGCGTTGATGTTGAGTTTCTTGAGAACCTCGATATCCTGCATCATGCGTTCGGGTGATACAACATAGCCGCCGTCGGGATCAAGTTCGTGGCGGTCGGCACCCTTGATGAGCACGGGCTGGCCGTTGACGAGCACCTGGCCGTTTGCAATCTCGATCTTGCGGAATCCGACGTTGACAGGAATTGTCTCGGTGTTGCCGTCGGCCTCGACGATGAGTTTGTAGAGATAGGGAGTCTCGGCGGTCCAGCGGTTCACGTTGTCGACCTTCATGTCGACTACGCCGCTCTTGTTGGCCTTTGAGGTGGCAACAACTTTGCCGTCGGCATCCTCGAGGCGGAGGGTGACAGGCATGGCGCCGGAGAGCTGGAGGTCGATTTTGAGTTCGCCGTCGCGGTAGTCGTTTGTCAGATCGGGAGTAACGCGGACGTCAAGCACACGCTTTTTGTCGCGGGCGAAGAGATAGCTGTCGCGGGCGACACCGCTGAGGCGGAAGAAGTCCTGATCTTCGAGGTATGTGCCGTCGCACCAGCGGAATACCTGGAAGCAGATAAGGTTTTCTTTGCCGGGGACGATATAAGGAGTGAGGTTGAATTCGGTTTCGAGCTTGCTGTCCTCGCTGTAGCCGACATAGCGGCCGTTCACCCAAAGGTAGATACATGAAGTGACAGAACCGAAGTGAGCATAGATGTCTTTGCCTTTCCATGATGCGGGCACCATGATTTCGCGGCGGTATGTGCCGACGTGGTTATCAGCGGTGGGTACCTGAGGAGGATTGTTTGCGAAACTGTTGCGCCATGCATAGCCTGTGTTGACATAGATCGGGTCGCCGTATCCGTTCAGTTCCCATACACCTGGTACCTGAATGTTGTCCCATCCACGGTCGTTGAAATCTTTTTTCCAAAAATCGGTAGGGCGCTGGTCCGCGTCATTTACCCAGTTGAATTTCCATGTCCCGTTGAGGCTGAGGTAATTGGTGCTGTTTTTCATGCAGCCCGTTTCACCTTTCTTGAAAGCGAAGTTTGCAGAGCGCATCGGTTCACGGTTTACGCCGTTTACTTCCGGATCCTGCCATTCCCTGAAGGTCTGGGCTGAGGCTCCGAGCACGCTGCCGCATAGGATTAGTGCTAAGATTGATTTTTTCATGATATTCTGAGATGTTTATCTGTCAGCAAAGTTAATCAAAGTTGCCGAGATATGCAAGATTCGGGTTTGCGCCTTTTTGCGCTCATCGCATCACACTGAAAACAAATCATAAGTGATTGTTGTTGCTAAAATAAACATATCCACGAAAAATGCCAGAAATTATATTGTTGCGCCACGGACAAAGCGAGTGGAATCTGTCGAACCGGTTCACCGGGTGGACCGACGTCGACCTTTCGGATGCGGGCCGCGCTGAAGCTGCCGAGGCCGGGCGTCTGATTATGAATGCCGGTCTGAAACCTGATTTTTATGTCACCTCCTATCTCAAGAGAGCAATACACACCCTCCAGATAGCTGCTGCCACGATGGACCGCGAGTGGATTCCGGTGGTGAAGGACTGGCATCTGAACGAACGGCATTATGGCGCTCTTCAGGGACTCAATAAAGCCGATACGGCACGTAAATACGGAGAAGAGCAGGTGCATACATGGCGCCGCAGTTACGACGTGCAGCCGCCGGCGCTTACTGCCGATGATCCGCGGTATCCCGGGAATGATGAGAGATACTCCGCATTGAGCCGTGATGAACTGCCGCTTACTGAATCGCTGAAGGATGCCATAGCAAGAGTCCGTCCATGCTGGGAAGAGGTTATAGCACCCCGGCTGAGACTATACGGAACAATACTCGTGGTGGCTCACGGCAATTCGCTGCGCGGGCTGGAAATGATGCTGCGTCATATTTCGCCTGAGGATATAGCCGGAGTTGAGATCCCGACCGGTAAACCGCAGGTTTTCACTCTCGACAAGCGGCTGGACGTGACGGATGCCCGCTATCTGTAGTACTATTGTTGCGGTTTATTGCGGCGTTTTTTCGGAAGAGAGAATTTGAAGGAAAGGCCACCGAGTTCGCCGTTCTGGACAGTGATGGTGCCTCCATGCGCCAGAACTGTGTTCTGGACGATGGGTAGGCCGAGTCCTGTGCCTCCTGCTTTGCGCGACCGTCCCTTATCAATGCGGTAGAACCGGTCGAAAAGGTGTGGAATATGTTCTTCGGGGACGCCTGTGCCGTCATCGCGGAATTCGAAATAGTAGAGGTCTTTGTCCTCGCCTATTTTGTTCAGTTCGCAGAAAGTGCCTTTCGAATAGGCGGCCGAGTTTCTGCAGAGATTGAGAATCATGCCCGAGAGCAGGTTGTAGTTGCCGTTTACCTTGCAGTCCAGCGGAATATCGAAGCGGAACGTCATTTTGCCCATTGTCCCGGATTCATCAAGGTCGTTTGCGACAGTGAAAACAAGATCGTGGTAATCAAGTTCTTCGGTAGAAATCATCTCACCGCCGTCCTCAAGACGTGTGATAGCCGAAACATCGGCGATAAGATGTACGAGGCGGTCGACGTGCTCGGATGCCTTTTTAATGAAATGGGTGCGTGAACTCTCGTCCATATCGGGATTTGCCAGAATCGTATCGATATATCCCTTTATTACGCCGATAGGAGTACGAAGCTCGTGGTTTATGTTGTTGGTCATCTGCCTTTTGGCAAGAGATTTCTCTTCGATGGCATGCATGGCCACAAGATGCTCCCGCCTCTGTTGCTCCATGGCTTTCGAGCGCTCGTTGTACATGTATATAATCTGGCGTGTGATGTCGCCGAGCTCATCGTGAGGCACATCCATCGCCGACATGAAGTTGGGGTCTGTTGCGGCCTTCTGGGCGATATTGCGCAGATTGCGGACGTTACGGCCGAAATAGCGTGTGGATATATACGCTATGATGGTCATCGTCAGTCCGATGAAAAACATCACCCAGAACATCTTGTTGGATGGGACGGAAGCAAGTAGAACGTCGCTGTCGAAAGGCAGTGCGGCATACACAGCCACACGGTGGTCGTCGCTCCACAGCGATTTATAGTAGAAGAAACGGTTGGCCGTCTCCGGCATTTTGTCGGAAGGCGATGACATTGCCACACCGTGACCGAGTGCTCTCTCTCCGTCGACCACGCCAATAGGTTCGCCCCAGGCGCGGTTCAACTGTCCGTCTTTGTAGACCGACACACGGAGGAGATCATAGATAGGATTGTTGCGGTAATAGCGGCAGACGAAATCGACGAATTGTGTAGGGTCGGTGTCTGAGTCGTAAGCCGCGAGTATTCGGTTGGTTACGAGGTCAAGCTGCTGGTCTATTTCATTTTTCCGGTATTCGCTTTCACGGCTGTACTGCCAGACGGCAATACCGAAAATCATTATCCAGAGTGTGGTGACAAGGGGGATGAACAGCTGCCACTGATAGCTAATTGTTCTCTTTAAAGCCATAACCGAAACCTTGTCTTGTGACTAAGTATTTCTTGCATTCGCCGAGCTTTTTGCGAAGCCGGGTTATGTTTGTGTCGATAGTACGTCCTGTGACAACCACGTCGTCACCCCATACATGCTTTATGATTTCTTCGCGGGAATAAATTCTGTTGCGGTGGGTTAGGAAGAAAAGCAGGATATCGAATTCGGTGCGGGTGAGAGTGACGGGCTCATTGTCGATAAAAACTTCCTTGTTGTTGCGGTCGATTCGGATTCCACGGAAAACGACATCGGGCTCGTAGATTGATTCCTGCTCGATTATGTCTTTTGCATTGCGTTTCTGAGCCATACCCGTACGGCGGAGAATCGCACGGACACGGGCAAGGACTTCGCCGATGTTGAATGGTTTGGTTATGTAGTCGTCAGCACCGATATTGAGGCCTTTCACCACGCAATCCTCGTCGGAGAGGGCGGAGCAGAAGAGGATCGGTGTATTTTCTGTTTCTGTTACATAGCGGATGCGTCCTGCGAAGTCGAAACCGCTGAGCTGCCCCATCATGATATCGACAATGAACAAAGAGTAAGATCCGAGGTCGTCCATATCAAGTGCCTCTTCGGCGCTGTAGGCTGTGTCGACTTCGTAACCTTCTTTTTCGAGATTGAATTTAAGAATCTCGCATACTGCTTCCTCATCATCGATAATCAGAATCTTGGTTCTCATATGTTATTTTTGGGTATTTATAGACGCTTGCTTACAATTATTGATTAAGTTGCGTAAAATTACAGAATTTTTTTCGTTGACAGTGTTAATGTGTGTTAAACCGGCTTTGACCGCGAACCAAAATATGAAAAGCCGTGTTTAAATATCAAATTACTGATTTTGCACTGTGTTTTTTCATGGTATTAGATTTAAGGTTAAAGATTGTCGGTTGTCGCGAGACAGCCGATTATTTTTTGCCCTTATGTGAGATATCAGAAATTTTTAATCACTTTCAGCGAATCGGCCTCCATACAGACCAGAATTGCTTTCACAGCGGCTCTGCCGGCGATAGCGAGGGCTGAGTCGGGGCTTGCCGCAGCCATGCATGCCGTGGCCATACCATCGGCGGTAGCGCAGTCGGACGCAATAATTGTAACGGCTGCAATACTTCCGTCGACCGGATAACCGGTAAGGGGCGACAATGTATGTCCGTACAAAGTTCCGTCGGAGCGACGCCGGAAATTACGGTAATTGCCGGATGATGCTGTGGCTGTTTTGTCGGGCCCGAGTTCGAGAATGTCCATGCGTTCGTGTCCGAAACCTGATTCAGGAGAGTCTATCTGAATATGCCAGGGTTTGCCTTTCGGGTTCCTTCCGCGGACAAGTATCTCGCCGCCGATCTCTATCATGTAGTTCTCCACGTCATTGTCTTCAAGCAACTTGCCGACAAGGTCTATTCCGTAGCCTTTGGCTATTGACGAAAAATCGAAAACAGTCGAACGGTTTTTCTTTGACACTATTCCGTCTTCGGAAATTGCGCAGTCGGCAATTCCGACATAGGCGAGGGTAGCGGCGACGGCGCTGTCGGCCGGTTCGGTTACAATTTCATTGCGTCCGAAACCCCACAAGTCGGACAGCGGCCCGACTGTCGGGTCATATACTCCGCCGCTTATCTTCGAAATACGCTGCGAGAGATTGAAAACACGGGTGAAATGTTCAGATGCAAGGGAGTCTTGGCCGGAATTGATACGCGAAACCAGCGAATTGCTGTTGAACATCGACAATTCGGTATCGACAAGAGCCAGTGTCGCTTCTATTTCTTCATCGAGGTTATGGTCACCGTCGTAAACAATATGATAGGACGTACCCCACGTTTTGCCGTCGGATGAAAAAAAATCTTTCGAACAGCTTGCAAATGTCAAAAAGAATAACGATATTAGCGGCAAATAATATAATCCACGTTCCATCTTAAAAATTTTATTGGCAAAGATAGTAAAAAAACAATTTTCAACCGAACAATTCGAGATCGGAAGAGCGGT
>CABRLF010000123.1 GCA_902471685.1 uncultured Porphyromonadaceae bacterium | reverse complement strand
CGTGCGCTAAACGTTTCGTTTCGCCGCTACGCGGCTTCCTGCCCCTAAAGGGGCTATTTTTTAGAAAATCACACTAAAAAGTACTATAGTGCACATATTTATTGCATTAGAATTATATTACATTGTAATCAGAATAGTTTTTACATAATTTAATATTTTGAAATATTTTGGTTAATTACAGTAAATTTTAGTTAAAAAGTTGGGGGGGGGTATTTTTTAACTTACATTTGCATGTGAATGCTTTCGAAATTGGCCGCTGTTCCAGCTATCCTAATATCTCAGGCTACACAATTACCGACAGAACTAATAATTATCACTATCAATAAAAACCAATCAAAAACTACTTATGAAAGCAAAGGGTATTCAACTGATTCTGCTGTTGGCCCTCCTTGTCTCTTTCCCGACTGCGGGCTATGCGCAGATTCATGGTGGTCAAAGGACAAGCGCGACCAATAACGGAACGTCCCTGACGGGCGTAGTCTATGATGCCGACGGCGAAACACTTCCCGGTGTTTCAGTCCGCATTCCCCAGCGTAACATCGGCGTTGTGTCAAACGCTGACGGAGAGTTCTCAATTACCGCAAGGGATGGAGATATTCTCCTGATCAGCTATGTGGGCAAAAAGCCTCTCGAAATCAAAGCCGTTCTCGGCAAACCTATGAGAATCGTCCTTGAAGATGAAGGCGGCGCGCTCAATGAAGTAGTCGTAACCGGTATCATCAACCGCGACAAGACTTCGTTCACCGGTTCTACATCGACATTCTCTGCCGAAGACCTGAAAGTAGTCGGCGTACAGAACCCTATCGCATCGCTGGCAGCGCTCGATCCGGCATTCAATATCCTCACCAACGAGCTTGCCGGTTCCGACCCCAACCACCTGCCCGACATCAACATCCGCGGCAAGTCCTCCGTAATCGGCACCCGCGATGACGCCGTGAACGATCCCAACCAGCCACTCTTCATCGTCGACGGTTTCGAGTCGACCCTCGAAGCGGTATATAATATGGATATCAACCGCATCGAATCGATGACCATCCTGAAGGATGCCGCTTCGACCGCAATCTATGGGTCCAAGGCTGCGAACGGCGTTGTTGTAGTCGAGACAGTCAAGCCAAAAGCCGGACAGCTTCGTCTGAGCTACAACGGATCAGTGGCTATGTCCAAACCTGACCTCAGTTCCTACAATCTGATGAACTCCATGGAGAAACTTGAGTTCGAACGCCTCGCCGGACGTTACACTCGCTCTTCTTCCGAAGGATTCGCACAGGAAATTGTCAAGGAAGAGGCATATAACAGCCGTCTGGCCGACGTTATGAGCGGTGTCGACACATACTGGCTCAGCGAGCCTCTCCGTACGGGCTGGAACCAGCGTCACAACGTCTATGTTGACGGCGGTTCCAACGGTTTTCTTTTCGGTCTCGGTCTGGTCTACAACGGCAACACCGGCGTGATGAAAGACTCCAAACGCGAATCCTACGGCGGCAATATCGACCTCATATACCGCACCGGAAAGCTCCAGTTCCAGAACAAATTCTCGGCCTCCTATACCGACAAGCGCAATCCGATTGTTCCTTTCTCAACCTACGCTGCCGCCAACCCATATTATAAGAAATACGACGAAGACGGCAAGGTGAGTCCATGGCTCGAATATTCTTCTTTCGCCAAAGCTCCCAACCCTCTCTATAACGCTTCGCTCAACAGCAGTGACAAGGGCAACGACCTGGTGCTGTCCAACTACTTCGCCGCTGACTATATGCCCATTGAGCAGCTGAAATTCCGCGCTAAGTTCGGCATATCTCATACCACCGGACGCTCCGAACTCTTCCTTTCGCCAGAAGACACCCGCTACAACAGTCTCGACGCGACCCTGAAAGGATCATTCCAGTACGGGCATGTGACCAAAAACAGCTACGACCTGGCTCTCACCGCCATCTATGCCGAGGTTTTCGGGCTAAACCGTATCAACGTTGCCGGAAACTTCAAAGTGGCACAGTCAAAGACCCTCACCCAGTCCGACGAAGTGCGCGGATTCCCCGAAGGCAACTACACATACCCGTCGTTCTCGAACGGCTATCCCGAGGGTGGAATACCAACTTACTATGATAACACTGCCCGTTCGACCGATTTTATGGCGACGGTGAACTATTCTTACGACAACCGCTATCTGTTCGATGCCAACTACGCCCTCAGCGGCGCCTCGGTTTTCGGCTCGAACAAGAAATTCAAAAACACATGGTCGGTCGGCATCGGCTGGAACATCAACAACGAGAAATTCTTCGCCGATCTATTCCCCAACGTACACATGCTCAAGATCCGTGCTTCGGTCGGTAATCCGGGCAATCAGGACTTCGACTCCGCCATGTCGATTATTACGTACCGCTTCCTTTACAACAGCTTCAACTATTTCGGCAACAGCACAGTCCCCGGCACGATCGGCAATCCCAACCTCGCATGGCAGACTACTCAGGACCGCAACGTTGGCTTAGACTTCACTACCGACCGCTGGAATGTATCGTTCGACTACTACGACAAGAAGACCGACCCGCTGCTGATCAGCATCGGCGTGCCCCCTTCGTCCGGTATCAGTACTTCGTGGAACACGAACCTCGGCGTTCAGCGTTCCAAAGGTATCCTCGGAACAGTTTCCTACTACATTCTCCGCAACCTCAAGAACCGACTGACATGGAATGTCCGTGCCACAGTTCGCCATGAGGACATCAAACTCGACAAACTCAACGGAGGTCTCGAAGAACTCAACAAAGTCGGCAAGAATTCCACCACCAAGCGCTATTACGACGGCGCCGATCCTGACGCCATCTGGGCCGTACGCTCTGCCGGCATCGAGCCTTCCAGCGGCAAGGAAGTATTCATCAAGAAGGACGGCACATATACTTTCGATTATAATCTCGATGACGAGGTTATTGTGGGCAACACCCGTGCAAAGGTCGAAGGCAACTTCGGTACTTCCGTTCAGTGGAAGGGCCTCTCGGTTTCGGCCAACTTCACATACCGTCTCGGCGGCAAGCAATACAACTCCGCACTCTACAACAAGGTTGAGAACATATCCGGAGAGCAGCTCAATTTCAATCAGGACCGCCGCGCCCTCTACGACCGCTGGCAGAAGCCGGGCGACCTTGCTCAGTTCAAGAACATCGCCGACACAAAGGCTACCCCGATGTCGTCGCGTTTCGTTCAGAGAAACAACAACCTCACCTTCCAGTCGCTCAACGTGACATACGACTTCTACGAAATCGCGCGCAAGATGCACCTCGATTCGTTCCGCCTCTCCTTCTACTGCAACGATCTCTTCTATATTTCCACTATCAAACAGGAGCGAGGAACTGCATATCCCTTCGCCCGCAGCTATACCTTCTCTCTCTCATTCACCATCTAAGCTCCCATTACGAACATGAAACTGTCTAAATTCATTATATCGGCAGCAGTCTGCTGCATGGGCATGCTTGCTACCGGCTGCTCCGACTGGCTCGACTATACCCCATCTGACAAGCAGACCTACGACAAGCAATTCAGCACTGAAGAGAGCTTCCACAACGCTGTCAACGGCTGCTACAACCTGCTGAACACATCCGCCCTCTACGGCTATAACCTTTCGTACGGAGCCATCGATGTGATGGGCAACTGCTATCTGATTCCGTCGACCACATCCTCCACATCAGAATTAGCCTCGGCCACATACACCGGCACGTATGCTTCGAACACGCTGTCAAATCTATGGACAAGCGCTTACCGCGCCATCCTGAGTATGAATCTGGCGCTCGAAGCCGTCGACAAGTACCCTGATGTGCTTCGTCCCTCCGATGCCGCAATGATTAAAGGCGAACTTCTCGCCCTCCGCGCATTCGTCCATCTCGATCTGGTGCGTCTCTTCGGGCCTTCACCCTCCCGCTCCGGAGCCATGGAAGCCCTCACAGTGCCTTTTGCTGACGCCAGCGAAATCATGCGCCGCGAACGCCTGACACTCAACGACATCATCTACAACAAAATCATCCCCGATCTCTCCCAGGCTCAGGAGCTTCTCAAAACGTCCGACCCCGTGCTCACCGACGGCGTTCTCAATTCTACCGTCGACGGCGAATCGAACTGGGGCCGCTACCGTCAGTTGCGAATGAACTACTATGCCGCCACTTTGGTAAAGGCGCGTGCGTATCTCTGGGTAATGGACTACGACAACGCCCTCACCGAGGCCGCCAAGATTGTCGACGACCCGCAGTTCTCTACAGCTTTCCCATGGGTAGAGCCGGCTCGTCTTCTTGCCAACAAGGTGAATCCCGATCGTGTGTTCTCCACTGAATGCATGTTCGGTTTCTACACATCCCCCATGTCCGATATCTACGACCGTAATTTTGCCGGTACTCTCAACGAAACCATACAGCTGTACCCCTGCAAAGGCTATACCGCACAGCTCTTCCCCAACACTTCCGACTACCGCTATCAGTCGCAGTGGGAAGCGTCCCTGTCGCTTGCCACAGATATGGACTTCACCAAATACAAAGGATTCAGGGCCAACCAGAACAAACCCGAATTCTGGGCTACATATTTTGGTCTGATACGCAAATCGGAAGCTTATCTTATCGCTGCCGAATGCAAGGTGAAGAAAAACGATGTCGCCGGTGCTGTAGTCTATCTCAACCCGCTCCTCGAAGCCCGCGGCCTTCAGCCTTTCGCCGGAACCGAAGTTGCAGCCAACGTGACAAATGAAATCAAACTCGAGTACTGTCGCGACATGCGCGGCGAAGGCCAGATATTCTTCCTCCACAAGCGCAACTGGCAGAGTTTCTACAACAACAAGGCATTCGACGGTTCGGGTAACAACGAATGGTGGGATGAGCCCAATTCCACCAACCGTTACAACGTTCCCATTCCCGCAAACGAGAACAATTAATGAAACTTTTTAAAATTCAACATGCAATGAATGCACGTAATATTATAAAAGGAGTCGCCGCAGTAATGCTTGGCTTCATGGGTACCGCGTGCTCTCACGACGAGCTCGATACGTACAGCGGCCCCAAATCGATGATATATATCCAGCAGACGAACTCTACGGATCAGTATGGCAACATTCTGTCCTATCGCAACGTTTCCACCCTTTCATTCGCAACAACGCGCCCTGAAATACTCTCGGGAACCTATTCTTTCTTCGTCCGCGTCACAGGCGGTCCCGTCGATTTCCCACGCACATACAAGATGGCTGTCGATCCCGAAGAAACGACGGCCACCGAGGGAGAGGACTATGATCTGAGCCGCAACGACTACACAATCCATGCCGGTTGCGTGACGGACACATTCTTTGTCACGATCAAACGCACAGACAAACTCCAGAAACAGGAGTACGCTGTCTGCTTCCATCTCGAGCCTAACGAGAATTTCCACATCGATATCGACCATTTCAAGAACTCCAGTTCGTGGTCGGTCGACGGACCTGAGATGGATGCCACCAGATATACATTCAAGTTCAGTGAAATATACACTTGCCCATCCTACTGGAACAGTATGAATGCAGACACCTTCTTCGGACCCTTCTCGCCGAAAAAATACAAGATTCTCAACTCTCTGATGGGATGGCAGGCCAGCGACTGGAGGTATGCCGGCTTCTCCGGATACCCGGTCCAGTACGGTAAATTCGGGTTTGCCGCCGAGCAGCTTCAGAAATATCTCCAGAAGATGTCTGACGCCGGGACACCCGAAAGAGAGGAAGACGGCTCATTCATGAAGGCCGGACCTAACTATCCGGTCGATTATTCCAAGTATAACCAAGGCGGTTCGAACGAATAAAGAAAGATTGCTATGAAAATAAAAGTATTACTTCTTGCCGCCTCGATGGTGCCGGTGCTCTCCGGTTGCTATGAGGACAAAGGCAACTATACATACAGCGAAATAGAGCAGATTACGGTTACTTTTCCCCAGCACATGGAAGCGATGCAGGGTGCGCCCATCGTTTTTGCCCCGGTGGTGGAGTCTTCTGTCAAAGGTGTCATCAAACCGGATGACCCGGATTATGAGTACTCCTGCCAGTTCCAAAACCAGTGGACCGACGAGGACGGATTCAGCCATCAGTGGCAGGAAGTGAACCCGGAAGGCACACAGGCTGTGAATCACACCGTGAATCTCAGCGCCAAGAACTATACCGTCTGGTATAAGGTTATAAATAAAAATACTAAGGTTACCCGCAATTTCCAGACGACATTTAATGTGAAGTCCGCCACTTCCGAAGGCTGGATGGTTCTCAGCAAGGACGGAGCCGACGAACGCGCGCGCCTCGACATGATATATACCGATGCAAGCGGCAATGATTGCGTTTTTGCAAACGTAATCAAGGAAAACTCCACAAAGATGTACAAGCCCCGCAACCTTATGTTCCTCCCGTCGTTGTATTCCACAGGCGACCAGATTTTTATCGTATGCGACGGCCCGGGTTATATGCTCAATGCCCAGACTCTTGCAGTAAATCCATCGGGCAATCTCCAGAACAAATTCATCACACCCGGCATTGCATCCGACATTGTATGTTTCGGTGCGCCGTATGACAATGGTATGAAAGAAGATTTCGATGTGTGTGTCACGGTCAACGGCGATGCCTATACCATAATGAGCAACAGTGCGGGCGCCAGCTTCGAGTACTGCATGAACAGCGATGTGCTCGGCAACGATCCGACATACAAACTCGCACCCTTCATCGGTGCATCTGAGACAAAAGGCTCTGATTGCTGCCTGTTCTACGACAACACGAACAAGCGCTTCATGGGCTGCTGTTATACCGGCACCGGTTCGGCGACCGACCGTCTGCTTTTCCCGCTCGTACAGCCGGAAAACGCACTCTTCGATTTCACTACCGGTCTTGATATTGTCGACATGACTGTATCCGCCTTCTCCGGCGGCGATGTATTCTCCATCATGCAGAAACCCGACGGACACCGAGTGGTATACGTCATCAACATTGCAGGTTATTCCCGCCTGAATTCATTCAGGCAGAGCGGCTACTATGACAACATAACCTCTTCGGATTTCGATACGGCAGTCGACTATGCCGCGCATCCCCAGTTCAACTATATGTTCTGGTGCAAAGGCAATAAGGTATATTCCTACAACTACGTTCTCGGCACCGTTGCCGACGAAATTACCCTTCCCGCCGGCGAAAGTGCCTCGCTTGTGAAGTTCAACCGCTACCGCAATCTCCTTATGAATCCCGCTTATGTGAAATTCAAGGATGATCCCGAATTCCTCGACATGGAGAAAGAACTTATCGTAGGTTCGTCCGACGGCAGTGAGAACGGCGGTGTTGTACGTTTCTACAAAGTATCTACCCAGGGCAAACTTGAACTCCACAAAGAGCACAAGGGCCTCGGACAGGAAATCGTAGACGTTGTATATCGCGAACGCCGACTCTGAGAATAAAGCGTAAATGATTGATAATTATTATTGCCCCTGCATGGCCTTCACGGACCATGCAGGGGCAATACCGTAAAGGATTTCAATGTCAACCCTGGAGAATGGTGCATCATTGGCGTTCCACGACGTAGCAACGTTAAGGTTTTTTTATAACTTTATCTATAAGTATGAGTATACAATTTTTTTTTATACCTTTGTGAAATAAAGAATATCCAGAAATCTATAACATGGTTTGGAAAGACTATATAAGCGTAATAGAATTGAATCGGGTAAGGAATATTCCGCCGACGAAAGTCGAGCTACGAGATGATTCCCGCACTAATCTCATTATTACAGGTCCCAACGGAAGCGGCAAAACAACTTTAGTAAAGGATTTGTATGAATCCTTGAATCTTAATCTGGGTTTCCATAGGATTTTCGTTGGCCAAGCTAAATCAAAAGGGATAGAAACCCTTGAAGGAATAATGGAATATTGTAATACCGCAAATTCCGCTTATTTCAAAAGTCTATCTTCTGAAATTCCTGGTAAAGTTAACGCGTTACCCATCGCCACCGACATAGGGCTCGATCCTGTATATTATCTTGCAAGAGACAATGGTGATTTTATACTGTATAATTCCGACGCTCACCGACGCGAAAACTTTGCAAAACCCTCAGGACCGCATGCAATCAGCGAAAAAGAACGAGATAATCAGTTCATTCAATTGCTCGTAAATTTCAAGACCCAGCAGTCATACTTGTTCGAAGATCTCAATAACGAGAAAGAACCAGTGCGCAAAGCTCAGCTCGAAAGTGATTATAACAAGTATATTGAATGGTTTGCCCGATTAGAGAATGCATTAGCTAAACTATTCGGCCATGAAGATTTTAAGATTCAGTATGACAGGGAGAATTATAACTTTCTAATAGCCGAAAAGGGGAAAGAGCCATATGAATTCAAGCAGCTATCGGATGGATATGCTGCCATACTTAGAATCATGACCGACATAATGCTGAAAATGTCGCTGCAGCCTGTCAACGGATATCTAAAGCCGGGAATAGCCATTATTGATGAAATTGAAACTCATCTTCACGTTGAGCTTCAGCAGAAAATAATGCCATTCCTCATAGAACTTTTCCCAAATATCCAATTTATAGTAACGTCGCACTCTCCATTCGTTCTCTCTTCAGTTGAGAATGCAAAGATTCTGGATCTTTCAACTCTAAACGTTTTTGATTCTTTCTCACAGTATTCCTACTCTAATATTGTCGAAGGCTATTTCAACACGTCGCAATACTCCCAAGAGATTA
>CABRLF010000122.1 GCA_902471685.1 uncultured Porphyromonadaceae bacterium | reverse complement strand
TCCGATCTCGTCAGGCCGAATACATGCTCGTTCCGCGCCTCGCCGCTCTTGCGGAAGTGCAGTGGTCGTCGGCTCCAAAAGACTTCGAAGCATTCAAAAACCGTCTGCCGGGCATCACCAGACTCTATGACCTGAACGGCTACAATCGTTCAAAGCATGTGTCTTTTACCGATTAATAGATTTTAACTTTTATTAAACTAATTTTTGCCAATTCTTGTGTCATTATGTGCAAGAATTGGCATTTTTTCTACCCTATTAATCAAATATTGCACTAACTTTGTATCGTTTTTCGAACCTACCCAACGTAGGACTAACAGGATACAATACACATAACAATCTCCAACAGGAGGATAAAACCATGAGAAAAGACTTAAGCAGCCAAATCAAACTTGACCGGATTCCACGACGCTACTACAATCCGGATAGTGAAATAGAACTCACAGCCCTCAGGCGCGAGGAGAAGATAAATACATTTGTCTTCGAAAACGTTCCCGACGGAGCTGAATTTCTCGCCAAAGAAGTACTGCGCTATATCAAACGTTACACCGGAATGAAAGGCAAATGCGTTCTCGCGCTCGGCGCAGGCAACTCCACGCACCCCGTATACTCCAAGCTTATATCCATGTATGAGAACGGCGAAGCCGACTTCTCCAACGTGGTGGTATTCAACATTTCCGAATTCTTCCCTATCGAGCCGGGCGGTCCCTCGACATTCACACGCCTCAACGATGTATTCCTCAGGCATGTCAACGTCAAGCCAGAGAACATATACACCATCAATCCCGCTGTTACGAAGGAGACGATGTACGAGACATGTCAGGCCTATGAGGAAGAAATAGCAAATCAGGGAGGCATCGATGTCGCTCTTTGCGAAATAGCCCCCAACGGCTCCATCGCTTTCAACGAACCCGGCAGTCCGGCATCAAGCTATACGCGCCTCGTTCTTCTCGGCAACGAGATACGCCACAGAATCAGCAAGGAATACAAGACAGACAATGTACCCACCACCGCCATCACTCTCGGTATCGCCAACATCCTTTCGGCTCACCGCGTACTGACCATGGCCTGGGGCGAAAACAGCGCAGAAATCATCCGTCGCACAGTCGAGGATCAGCACTCCACAAGCGTTCCGGCCTCTCTGCTTCAGGGACATCCCCATGTGAAGACCGTAACAGATCTTGCCGGCGCCGAAGATCTCACACGCATCTCACAGCCCTGGAAGGTGACTTCGTGCGAATGGACCGACAAGCTCATCCGCCGCGCTATCGTATGGTTGTGCCGCATGACCGAAAAACCCATCCTCAAACTCACCGACAAGGACTATAACGATTGGGGACTCGGCGAGCTCCTCGCCCTCTACGGCTCGGCATACAATGTCAACATCAAGGTATTCAACGAACTCCAGCATACCATCACCGGCTGGCCCGGCGGCAAGCCCAATGCCGACGACTCATGTCGTCCCGAACGTGCCAATCCTTATCCCAAGCGCGTGGTTGTATTCTCGCCCCACCCCGACGATGACGTGATCTCGATGGGCGGTACACTCAAACGCCTTGTCGACCAGAAGCACGACGTACATGTGGCTTACGAAACCTCCGGCAACATCGCCGTCGGCGACGAGGACATGATGCGCTACTTCATCATGATGGACAAGATTGCCCCCATCTTCGGTTTCGGCGACTCGAAATACAAGGACCTCTCGGCAGAAGTAAACGAATTTGTCGACAACAAAAAACCGGGCGACATAGACAGCAAAGCCATCCGCGAGATCAAGACCATGATCCGTCAGGCCGAAGCAACTATCGCATGCCACTATATCGGCATTCCTACCGACCATATCCATTTCCTGCGTCTGCCGTTCTACGAAACCGGCACAATCAAGAAAGGCGAACTCGAACAGCGCGACGTGGATATTGTCAAGAAACTTCTTGAAGACGTCAAGCCTCACGAGATATTCGTTGCCGGCGACCTCGCCGACCCGCACGGCACACACAAGGTCTGCACCGATGCCGTACTCGCCGCTATCGACGAGATGAAGGAAGAGCCGTGGATGGCCGACTGCCGCATCTGGATGTATCGCGGCGCATGGGCCGAATGGGAAATCGACCACATCGAGATGGCTGTTCCCATCAGTCCTGAAGAACTCCGCTTCAAACGGAACTCCATCCTCAAGCACCAGAGCCAGATGGAGAACGCTCCCTTCCTCGGCGACGACGACCGCCTCTTCTGGCAGCGTGCCGAAGAGCGCAACCGCGGAACGGCCCAGCTCTACGAGAGCCTCGGCCTCGCATCCTACGAAGCCATCGAAGCTTTCGTGCAGTACAAGCCGCTGCCCTGACCCTTGAGAAGATAATACATTATTAGTGAAATAAAAAGCTGCGTCTGATTGAAGGCGCAGCTTTTTTGCTCTTCTCGCGACAAGTTTTTTCGAGACCTAAAAGCCTCGGGCGGGGACAAAAATATTATTCGCAGATTTTTATGATTGCATATCGTTAATTTCGCGAAAGAATCCATCAAGGAGCCGCATGAGACATACCGCTAAATCTAAAGGAATGAAAGAATAAGAAAATCCTAAAGAAACCAAAGCCCCCCAAAGAAATAGTCAACCATTCTCATATATAGAGTATACTTGAATCAGTAAATATACAACTCCCTATGTGGATTTTGATCTGGGAACACAGACCAAAATCAACGTATGGTCTATTCACAATGCAGGATCGGAGAGTCAGTCCTACTTCACCGCGGCATGCCTCATCCAGGGCAGGAACGACAACTCAGAAGAATGGACTACCTTCGACGTTCTTGCCGGCAACAAACGCAATATAGCGAACCGGAAACTCAAGAATCCCGTTGAATACCGTTACCTTCGTCTGCTGGTCGTTCAGCCTGAGCAGACACCAAACGGCGGCGCTGCGAGAATCTATGAATTCGAAGTATATTGAGCGGGATTACTTCCCGTTCAGATACTCGAGCAACTGCTCGGCATGAATCTTGGTCTTGATCTGTTTTCCAGAGAATACAGCCTCGACTATACCCTCTTCGTTCACCAGAAAAGTAGTGCGGATGATTCCCATCACAGTTTTGCCGTACATGTTCTTTTCGCCCCATGCACCGAGTTCTTTCAGCAGCGTGGTATCGGTGTCGGCAATAAGCGGGAACGAAAGGTTATACTTTTCGGCGAACTTTGTCTGAGCAACTTCGGAATCCCTGCTTACTCCAACAATCTCATATCCTAAGGCACGCAACTCGTCCTTATGCGCCTCAAGCGAGCAAGCCTCGGCAGTGCATCCGGGCGTATTGGCTTTTGGATAGGTATAAAGCACTAATTTCCGGCCGGCATAGTCGCTTGCCTTGATTTCACGGCCATTCTGGTCGCGGCCCAGTATTTCGGGTATCTTTTCTCCAGTCTTCATATTTTCTTTTCATTTAGGTTTATAAAAAATCCCGCACTCCAGTGCGGGATTTTTTCGTTTATACAATTATCAGCCGCAATAGAAATGCTCCTTGACCATCTCCATCATAAGAGAAGGATCGTCGAGAGCATCTGCGGCTCTTGTCTCATCCTCGGCACGGAGACGGGCAATCACGCCTTTTATCATTGCGGGAGAGAATACGCCGTCTTCCTCGAATACAGAGGCACGCTCTTCCAGAACTTTTGCCGATGCATGACAGCCGGTGGGAAGTGTGGGAAGCGATGCGAGCCGTGCGGCATTCTCAGGCTTGTGAATGTCGACGTCCACATAGTAACGAGCTGCGACTTCGAGCGGATCCTTCATCTCGAATCCGTGACGGATGGCCACAGCGAGAGCGGCGATAAGCATATATATGTCTGCGCTCCCGTCGGCCGAACGGATCTCGAAAGTCTGTTTGGCTACATAGGGACCGCCGGCGACAACATCGACAGCAGCCTTTCCGTTGGCCATACCGCACATATCAGTTCCCGCAGTCCAGCCAAGCGGAACGCGAACAAGGACAGAGCGGTTGCGATCGCCCCAGCATATATTTGTAGGAGCTTCCTGATGCGGCACAAGACGGAAATATGAAGTTGCATTGGTATTGCCGAAGGCAGTGATGGCCGGAGCCAGGTCCATGATGCCGGCGATAGCCGTACGTGCCTTGTCGCTCAGACCTTTTCCGTCGGGCGAAAGCATAACGCTGTTGCCTTCCTTATCCATCAGGCGCATATGGATATGCAGTCCGGAACCGGCTTTGCCTGTGGTGATTTTCGGAGCGAAGGTAATATTCAGTCCTTCCTCAGCAGCCAGATTGCGTATCACCCACTTGGCGAGCATGAGCTGGTCGGCAGCGTCGCGTGCATCGACAGGGAGGAATTCGATCTCATTCTGCTCATAAATCATCCCTTCGAGAGTGAAATTACCCACCTCGGAATGACCGTATTTGATTTTACCGCCGGTGCTTGCGATATAGCTCATGCAGCGGGTGCGGAAGTCGTTGAATTTCGCAAACGGGGCAGACTCATGATAACCACGCTGGTCGGTTGCGGGGAATATTCCCGGATCCTCGGCTATCACATAGTATTCGAGTTCGCCCATTGCGTGAAATACGAGGCCCGTCTTTTCGGTAAGATCGCGGCACGCCTTGTCGAGTGTATGCTCTGGCGAGCTTTCGAGTGGTTTGCCTTCGAAGTCGAAATACGAGCACAGCATGGTAAGAGTGGGAATTTCGGCAAAGGGATCGCGGAAAGCCGTTCTCAGGCGCGGCACCACATAGAGGTCGGAGCTGCCGGCGCCGATGAAAGGGAAGAGCGACGAGCCGTCGACGCGTTCTCCGCTGGTGAGAATGGTTTCGAGATAAGCCAGGTCATTGATGATGAAGTTCAGCGTCTTGAGACGTCCGTCGGCTGCCGGATACATGAAATTCACCATCTCGATCCCGCGTTCGGTCACATATCGAATAATGTCGGAAAGCGTGAATTCCGACGGTTTTTTCTGAAGGAACGACACCACGTCGTTCTTACAAAGACTAAGTGTTTTATCCATTATGTCGGTTATATTTTTGGTATAGTAGATAAGGAGAACTGACTCCCATTGATTCATTTATGCGAGAGGAACAACACCGATGCCGGGACGGTCGGGAATCGTAACCTTTCCGTCGACAATCTTCATGCCGTCGAAAATGTCATTTCCGATAAGAAGATTTCCGTCGAGATCAGCCCAGTCGGCAAGCGGAGCGAGCTGGGAGGCGGCACTGACGGCGCACGAAGTCTCCGTCATGCAGCCAAGCATCACTTTCATTCCCAGAGCGCGGGCAAGGACAGCCATCTGGTATGCCTCGTGCATACCGGTGCTCTTCATCAGTTTGATGTTGATGCCGTCGTAAGCCTGAGCGGCACGCTTCACATCGGGCAGACGCTGAAGGAACTCGTCGGCAATGATAGGCAGCGGCGAACGCTCGCGCAGCCATGCGGTATCGTCGATAGCCGCCTTATCCATAGGCTGCTCCACGAAAAGACAATTACGCTCGGCAAGCCAGTGGCACATCTCGAGCGCTTCTTCTTTCTTGTTCCAACCCTGGTTGGCATCCACGCATATAGGCACATCCGAGTGGCGGCGGAAAGCATTGACAAGTTCCTTGTCATGCCCTGTGCCCATTTTCACTTTTATCACCTTGAAGCCGGCAGTCTCGTCGATTTTCTTTTTCATCTCCACCGGATCGGCATCATAGCTGATTGTAAAAGAGGTATTTGGCGTTTTATCGGGATTGAGTCCCCAGATCTTATACCAGGGCTGGCCCATTATTTTACCGGTCAGATCATGAAGGGCAATGTCGACCGAAGCTTTTGCAGCACGATTATTGGGCGCAATACTATCCATGTAGTCATGGATTTCCTCAATACGGAAGGGATCAGCGAACTGGCTGAGGTCCAGACGAGAAAGAAATTCGGTGACAGATGCGACATTTTCGCCAAGATAAGGCGGCATGGAGGCTTCGCCATAACCGACGACACCATCATATTCAAGGCGAACCTGAACGCCGGGGGTCGTTGTGCGCTGGCTTCGGGCAAGATTAAAAGCGTGGCGCAGCTTCAGTTCATAAGGCTCGAAGGAAAGATTGAGTCGGCCACTTCTGGTTGCAGCACGTGTAGCCGAATCCATTGCTGATATAGAGACAGGGGAAACGGCAGCTATTGCGCCAAGCATTCCCGCTTTGAGAAAATTTCGACGGTTCATTATAAATACTTGTTTTACTTGTCAAAAAACCAGGGATGATTGCGTACGGGCGTTATCCCCGGGGTGTCCTCATTGCCGGCGATGCGCACGGCATGAAGAAAATATGTTGTAAGATAATCGGGTGATTCAGGATCGATGCTGTTACGCTTCACCCGTCCGGAAGAATGCACGTATTTTCCGTCGTGGTCATAGATAGCCACATGAGTCACTTTTCCCGTGTCTTTGTTACCGAAGAAAAGCAAATCACCCGGCTGACAAATACGCCAGTCCTCGGCTTCGATACGTGTACCGGTCAGAGCCTGCTGTGAGGCGTCGCGCATGAGGATGATTCCGTTTGACAAATACGAAACTTTTGCAAGACCGCTGCAATCAAGAGCCTTTGACGAAGTTCCGCCCCAAAGATAGGGCGTACCCTCGATACTGTATGCCATGTCGAGAATCCGGTCCGGATCGAAAGACTGCGCAGCCCAGAGTTCGATCGGAGAGAATGCCGATGCGTCGGCATATCCGGTGCGTCCGTCGGGAAGCTCGATGTGCATGCGGCCTTCTGTAATACCTTCATCGCCGGCAGCGAGCGTCACTATAGACCCGTTTACGAGATCAGTTACCACATCACGCGGACCTTTGGCCAGCGCATCGCGATAGGCACGGACAGGATAAATGGATGTCACCACAAACCGCGGCCCGTTGCGCCAGGTTTTCATTTCTTCGTCGCTCTTCGGAACGACGGAAGAAGAAGGGACAAATGCTATATATCCGTCGGGAGTCTGTACCTGCCAGAATTCACCGCCTTTCGCGAGTACGCGAAGAGGTGTTCCCATCACCGACTGTGTGCTCATCTCGGCTGCATGGCTGCCGCGGGTGCGGTGACTGGCAGCAGGAATTCGTGTCTGTGCCCATTCGAATGGAATCACAACAATGCTGTCGATATAATCGATTCCCTCTTTTGCCAAAGAATCGGTTACTGCAGCCTTGATAAAAACCTCAGAGACGCGGCCATTGACGATAAGATTGCCTTCGCTGTCAGCGAAAGCCTTGATATCAAACAGATTCTGTCGTGCATCGGGAGCAACTGCTGTTCTGGCCGCAGCTATCGCTTTCTGTGCTTGGCCGAGCGCTATCGCCGAAGACTGGGCTATAGCCGCAAACGGGATTACCACTGCGGCTGCCAAAGATAATATTGTGATAAACTGGCGTTTCATTTCATTCTGCTATAGGTTTTTCTGATATAATCTCAAGGCCGCTGGACCAGGCCGGATAATAAAGATTTCCTTTCGTTGTCTCAACTTCCCCAAGCTGGAAATCAACTGTCTCGCTACGCACGAAGCGTTTCGGAGGATACAGGCTGTCGCCAACACCTTTATTGGTAGCAAAACGGTGCGCGTCAATGCCGTGAGAATAGAATCCTGTCACTTCAGGGTCAGCGGAGCCGGTGTAGCGACCGAAAGAGATATCTACCGGGACCCAGCCAATACCTTCGAAATAGACCTCCGACCAGTCATGGAGATTCAATTCTCCGGGATGAAGCATCCATCCGCTCTCCCATCGTGCAGGAATACCGAGTGTGCGCATCAGGGATATGTATAGCAACGATACCTGACCGCAGTCGCCATGCTTCTCCCTAAGCACATATTCGGGAATACAACTGATAGTGCTGTATTCGCGGGCACCGGCCCAGGGATAACGCTCGATGACATAGTCGTAGACAAGTTCGCTGCAACGGAACGGATCCGTCTCGTCGCCGACAATCGCTTTGGCAAGGGAATCCATCCTGACTATGTGGCGGCCTTCAGGAAGGCGTGTGTAACGCTTATAAATGTCACTTTCCTTGTCATACGGCTTCATTTTCCGCGCGATTTCCTCCGAAGAAACATAGGCGCCGGAGGTTATGAATTCTCCTATATACTCAAACCTTGCGGTATCGCCCTTGGCGGGCGCGGGAGCCTTGAAAAAGATAGTATTATGGAGAGACCGGCCGTCGGACAGCACATAGTCGGCAGGATATGAGTCAAGAATCTTCACGTCGCGCTGGCGGGGGCATTCGTCTGTGCCAAACGGGACGGGCATCCAGACAAAGAGCGTATCTCCATCGATAGCTTTGTCATAAGGGACATCCACATAGAAGCGGTATTTGACTTCATGGCTCAGTCCTTCCGGATTGCGGCCACGGGTATAATCAAGGACAGAGTCCACATAACTGATCCTGGCTTCGGAAGCCGATGCGCCACGGTGTTCGAAAGGTCCGCTGTAGGCAGGATTCAGCAGATTGATATTCCTGGGAGACTTGCGGTGGAAACGCATCTCGCCGTCGAATATCTTACCCTCGATATAATGAGCAGCAAGAAACGAATCGACATCCGCATCTGTCACTTCGGGATGCTGATTGCGGATTTCGGCAAGCAACTCGGCGCGCGACAGAGAAAAGTCTGCGAGCAAACGGTTCTGTATAGCTACTGCCGAATCGGATTCAAGCCATGAAGCCGGAGCTGCCTCACCGGCATTCAGCACTTCGGCCTGACGGGATATTTCGTAGGCGCCATAAGCTCCTGCGGCAAGTGCAAAAAAAAGAATTAGACCTTTCTTCATTCTGAGTACTCCTGATTTTTCATCAAAGATACATTGTTCTCATCTTTTCTGCAAATCATTTAAAAGATCGGAAGAGCGTCGTGTAGGGAAAG
>CABRLF010000121.1 GCA_902471685.1 uncultured Porphyromonadaceae bacterium | reverse complement strand
CCGATACGATGATTAGCACCACCGCCGATCTTCACGGCCTGTTTCTCGAGCAGGCGCATGCCGGGTGTTGTCTTGCGGGTATCGAGAACTTTGCAGTCGAGACCTTCAAGGCGCGACTGGTATCGTTCCGTGACAGTGGCGATACCGCTCATGCGCTGCATGATATTGAGCATAACGCGCTCGGTCTGAAGCAGTGAGCGCACAGGTCCTTCGACAACAAAAGCGATGTCGCCCGGTTTGACATGGGAACCATCGCCGATATAAACTGTCATTTTCAGTGACCGGTCGAATTTATTGAATACCTTACGGGCTATTTCCACCCCGGCGAGAATACCTTCCTCTTTCACCAGAAGGTGCTGACGGCCCATTTCATCGGCCGGAATTGTACTCAGTGTGGTGGCGTCGCCGTCGCCTATGTCTTCGGCAAAGGCCAGTGTAAGGAGATCGTCGATCAATTCGTCTTGCGTTTTCATTTTCTTTCCTTTGAATGCGCAAAATTACGAAAAATCCGCCGGAATTGCTAATTTTGCCAAATGAAAATAAAACTCCTTTGCATGGGGTCTGTACGAGACGCCAGCATAGCCAAAGCTATCGAATTGTATTCCAAACGAATACCTTTCTATTGGCCGTTTACTACGGTTTGTCTGCCGGATGTTAAAACAGCCAAAGGAATGTCGCAGCAACGACAAAAAGAACTTGAAGGTACACGGTTTCTGACTGAGATTCAGCCCGGCGACTTCGTGATGCTCCTTGACGAACGGGGCCGGGAGTTCACATCCCGCGATTTTTCCGATTTTATCGTCCGCAAAAGCATAGAACTGCCCCGCTCGCTCGTTTTTGTTGTTGGTGGTCCATACGGATTCTCAAAGGAAGTATATGATCGTGCCGACGGCATGATTTCCCTTTCCAAAATGACTTTTCCTCATGAGTTGGTGCGTCTGTTCTTTGTCGAACAGCTGTACCGCGCCGGCACTATCATGAAGGGAGAACCATACCATCACGACTGAACAGATTCGCCCTGGTGATTTATAATAACTTTTTATTCTTTGCACGCTTGGATATCTGAAAGTTTATAGTTACTTTTGAAGAGATTTTCCAGCACCCATGAAAAGAATCGTCCTGCCACAGAACACCGGTTGCCGTCTCCCCTTCTATCTCGCGACAGAAGAATGGGTTGCATATAATCTTCCCGATGGCGATTACTTTTTTCTATGGAGAGTGAATCCTACCGTCATATGCGGAAGAAATCAGGACATAGCCAAGGAGGTAAATCTTCAATACTGTGACGCTCACGGAATAGAGGTTGTGCGCAGGAAATCCGGTGGCGGATGCGTCTATGCCGATCTGAATAACTGGATGATTTCCTACATCACCCACTCCGACGAGGTACAGTCGACGTTTTCACGTTTCACAACGACGATTGCCAGAATGCTTCAGTCTCTCGGAATCGACGCCTCCGCTACCGGCCGCAACGATATCGTGATCTCCGGACGGAAAGTGTCAGGAAATGCTTTTTACCATATTCCGGGCCGATCGATTGTACATGGTACTATGCTTCACAACATAGATTTCACAACCCTTTCGCAAGCAATCACACCGTCGAGAGCCAAACTGGAATCGAAAGCCGTAAAATCAGTCCAGGCCCATATCACATCTCTGTCGGCAGAAGGGCTGAAAATGTCTGTCGAAGAATTCGGCGACTTCGCCAACAGCTTCCTTTCTCAGGGCGACAGCGAAATCGTACTCACTCCGGAAAATATATCCGAAATAGAAAAGATCACCGAAAGCTATTACAATCCGTCTTTCCGTTGGGGACGGCATGGAATGCCAGAAATTGAATCCCCCACTCCGGAAATCACCCGCCAGTCACGTATAGAAGGAGTCGGAGAATTTACCGTCGCCATCGACACTGACCGCGACAGACTCATCAGGTCGCTCGGAATCACTGGCGATTTTTTCGTTGTCGGAGATATGGACCTCGAAATCATCGCTCCCATTATCGGGGTTGAATACACCCCTGAGGCTCTTGCCGAAGCCATTGATTCCACCAATCCAGGGGCGGCTATTTCAGGACTTACCCGACGCGACTTATTTTCATTGCTTATTTAGAAACTCCATAAAGAAACCTAAAATATTAATCTATACTCATGGAACCCGAAATCAAAACCACTTGCCTTCACGACCGACACTGCGCACTCGGTGCCCAGATGTCGCCTTTCGCAGGCTACGACATGCCTATTGAATACGAAGGCCTTGATGCGGAACATAATGCCGTACGTACCAATGTCGGACTCTTCGATGTCTCCCATATGGGCGAAGTCGATGTCGAAGGCCCTCAGGCGCTTGAATTTGTCAATCATATTTTCACCGGCGATGCATCCGCCATGCACGATGGCCAGTGCCTATATGGCATGATGACCAACGAAAACGGTGGCGTTGTCGACGACTTGCTCGTCTATCGCGGAAACAAGGATAAATTCATGCTCGTGATCAATGCAGCCAATATCGACAAAGATATCGCATGGATCACCTCGCACACAACCGGTTATGACGTAAAAATAACCGACCGGTGCGCCGATTACGGCCAGCTTGCCCTTCAGGGTCCTCATGCCGAGACAACCATGCGCGACGTTCTCGGTATCGACGGTGCAGACCTCGGTTTCTATACATTCAAAGCACTTCCCGACGGCACTATCGTAAGCCGCACCGGCTATACCGGAGAGGACGGATTCGAAATCTATGCCGCTCCCGGCGTGATCGTAGAAATGTGGGATAAACTCATGGCTGCCGGCGTAGCTCCATGTGGGCTCGGTTGCCGCGACACTCTGCGCTTTGAAGCCGGTCTGCCGCTCTACGGCGACGAACTCACCGATGACATAACACCTCTTGAAGCCGGACTGGGAATGTTTGTCAAACTTGACAAACCGGACGGGTTCATCGGATGCGAAGCACTTCGCAAACAAAAAGCCGAAGGCCTGAAACGCAAGCTTGTCGGTCTTGAACTTCAGGGCGGTGCCACAGCACGCCATGGATTTGAAGTCCTCGACATGGACGGAGCGGTTATCGGTCATATCACTACCGGGTATAACTCCCTCACCCTCGGAAAGAATCTCGCTGTCGCACTTATCGATGCACGATACGGTACTCTCGGCACAAGTCTTCAGGTCCGTATCCGCCGCAAAATCGTTCCCGCGACTGTCATAAAGAAACGGTTCTATACCCCCAACTATAAAAAATAATCAACTGAATAACAAACCTAAAAAACCATAGCTATGACTATCTATTATCTTCCCTCACACGAATACATCAAAGTAGAAGGCGAATACGGCCTCATCGGCATCTCCGAATACGCAGCCAAGCAGCTCGGCGCCGTTACATATGTCGATGTTCCCGAACCGGGCGACGAAGTAACCGCCAACGTCGATTTCGGTGCTATCGAAAGCCGTAAGGCTGCTTCCGACCTCATCTCGCCCGTATCCGGCGAAGTTCTCGAAGTGAACGAAGAACTGGAAGACAATCCCAAGCTCATCAATAACGATCCCCTTAACACCTGGATTATCAAGGTAAAAATCGAAAACCCCGAGGAACTCAAAGCCCTCATGGATCAGGCTGCCTACGACGAATTCTGCTCTAACGAAGCTCACTGACCGATGACTCAGCACCGCTATTTTCCTCAGACACCCGAGGATATCCTAAGCATGCTCGACCGCTGCGGAGCTTCATCGGTCGATGATCTCTACAGCGACGTTCCTGCTGGTCTGAGGCTCAAAAGACCTTATTGCCTGCCCAAGGCAATGAGCGAACCGGAACTGGACCGATTCTTCGCATCCATCGCCCGCGAAAACAAAGAAATGACCATCTTCGCCGGAGGTGGGTTCTATCACCACTATACCCCGGCCGTCATTCCGGCAATCACGTGCCGTTCGGAATTCTACACGGCATATACTCCCTATCAGCCTGAAATCTCGCAGGGCACTCTTCAGTATATCTTTGAATACCAGAGCATGATGTGCGAGCTCACAGGCATGGACGTATGCAATGCCTCGATGTACGACGGAGCTACAGCCACCGCCGAGGCAATACTCATGGCTGTGAACGCATCCAAGAAGAAACGTCGCATACTCATCTCCGCTACAGTCGCACCTCAGATAGCACGCGTCTGCGAGACGTACGCCGCCGGTCCCGGCATAATCCTTGAGGTAATTCCCGAAGACAAAGGTGTGACATCGGCTGCTGAACTTGATGCCATGCTCGGCTCCGGCGATGTTGCGGGAGTAGTCCTGCAGTCACCAAACCGCTTCGGAATTGTCGAAGATTTCAGCGGCTACGCCGAACGCATACATTCCGTTAAGGCATTCATGATTGTGAACACCCATGCCTCGGCCCTGGGCTTTCTACGCACACCTGCCGAATGGGGTGCCGATATCGCTTGCGGCGAAGCACAGTCGCTCGGTATGCCTCTCAACTACGGAGGTCCCGGCCTCGGCTATCTCTGCTGCACCAAACCGCTCATGCGCAAACTACCCGGCCGTATCGTAGGCGCGACAACCGACTCTGAAGGACGCCGGTCGTTCGTACTCACACTTCAGGCCCGCGAGCAACACATCCGCCGCCAGAAAGCGACATCCAATATCTGCTCCAATCAGGGCATCATGACCCTTCACGCTGCCATATATCTCAGCCTTATGGGCGCTGCCGGACTGCGGAAGGTAAATGAGCTCGGCTTCAATGCCGCCCATGCTCTTGCAGAAGGACTTGTGGCTACGGGCAAGTTCTGTCTCAAATACCCGGGACGGCCGTTCCTGAACGAATTCGCCGTAGAAACAGTATCTCCCGTTACTGCGGACTCAGTTCTTGCCGCGCTTGCCAAAGAAGCTATTCTCGGCGGTATCCGTCTCACAGACGACTCCTTACTCATTGCAGCGACCGAGATGTGCTCACCCGAGGACATCGAACGCTATATATCAATCGTCAAAAGCCTGTAAGCCATGAACAAGAATCTATATTCTCCCCTCATTTTCGAGCTTTCTCATCCCGGACGCTCAGGCCACGGGCTTCCCGATTATCAGTACGGCAACTTAAAAGCATCGCTTCCTGCAGCCCTGATCCGTAGCGAAGCGCCCAAATTGCCGGAAGTCGACGAACCAACTGTAGTGCGCCACTACACCAACTCGTCGAATAACAACTTCGGTGTTGACACCGGCTTCTACCCTCTCGGTTCCTGCACCATGAAGTACAATCCAAAAGTGAACGAAGCCATGGTAGCACGTAGCAATGTAGCCAATCTGCATCCTGCTCAGCCTGCCGATACGGTGCAGGGCGCACTCCGCATCTACCGTACTCTTGAGAAATATCTCGCTGAAATCGGAGGTATGTCGGAATTCACTCTCAATCCTTTCGCAGGTGCACACGGTGAATATACCGGTCTGATGGTGATTCGCGCCTACCATCTCTCGCGTGCCGATGAAGCACGCAAGAAGGTAATTGTTCCGGATTCGGCTCACGGCACAAACCCCGCCAGCGCCCATATGGCCGGATTCGAGATTGTCGAGGTGAAGAGTCTTCCCGACGGTACGGTCGACATGGACGATCTGAAGGGCAAACTCGACGAAACTGTCGCAGCGATGATGATGACCAATCCGAATACAGTCGGAATGTTCGAGCACAATATCCCGGCTATCGCCGAGGCTGTGCATGCGGTTGGAGGTCTTATGTACTACGACGGAGCCAATCTCAATCCTATGCTCGGCATCTCACGCCCGGGTGATATGGGATTCGACGTAATGCACATCAATCTCCACAAAACATTCTCAACGCCCCACGGCGGAGGCGGTCCCGGTGCCGGCCCCGTTGGCGTACGCGCCGGCCTCGAGCAGTTCCTCCCCAATCCCCGTGTGACGGAAGCCGAAGACGGCACCCTTTCGGTCGAATACGGCGATGCGGCACTCGGATCTGTAAGCGCATGGCTCGGCAATTTCACTGTCTTCATCAAGGCTCTCGCATACATTCTCTCTCTCGGTGGAGAAGGGATCTCTGCTGTAGGCCCGATGGCGACGCTGAACGCCAACTATATCATGCATTCCCTCAACGATCTCTATCTGCAGCCGATTCCCGGACCCTGCAAGCATGAGTTCGTTTTCGACGGACTGAAAGACAAATCTACCGGAATCACTACTCTCAATGTGGCAAAAGCCCTTCTTGACTATGGATTCCATGCCCCTACGATCTATTTCCCTCTTCTTTTCCACGAATCGCTCATGATCGAGCCTACCGAATCGGAAAGCAGGGAAACGCTCGACGCCTTTATAAAAGTGATGCGCGAGATAGCAGAAAAAGCGACTACCGAGCCGGAAACAGTGAGGAACGCACCATATACCACTCCTATCGCACATCCCGATGAAGACGAGGCGGCAATGAATCCCAAGGTGAAATTCGCTGATTTATGAAGCAATATGATCTGATTATAATCGGCAGCGGGCCCGGCGGTCAGGAAGCCGCCGCCCGCGCCGTAGCCCAGGGTAAGTCTGTGGCGCTAATAGAGAAAAGCCTTCTCGGAGGCACATGCCTCAACCGTGGCTGCATACCTACCAAATGTCTTTGTGCCGCCGCCGAGCGATTATGGTCGGCCACTCACAGCGAGGACTTCGGCGTCAAATGCACCGACGTAAAGGGAGACTTCAGTATAGCGGCGCGACGAGCCCGTGAGGTTGTGGACTCTATCCGAAATGATGTATCAGCGTCCTTTGGCGACATAGATGTTTTCAACGGCGAAGCACGCGTTGCCGAAGGCCGCACTGTAGTTGTAGGCGCCAACTTCCTAAAGGGACGCGAGTTAATTATCGCCACCGGTTCCAAACCGGCACCATTCCCGGCCGAAGGAGCTGAGTATGTCGAAGACAGCGATGCTTTCCTGCAGCGGGAATCCCTCCCTGCCCGCGTGGCTATCGTAGGCGGCGGTGTCATCGGACTCGAATTTGCATCCGTTATCGCCGCTTTTGGCAGCGAAGTGACAGTTCTTGAATACTGCCCCGAGATTCTTCCTGGTTTCGATACGGAAGTCGCCAAACGTCTGAGATCGTATCTCGGACGTCACGGAGTGAAGTTTGCTGTCGGAGCCAAGGTTCTTGCCGTAGAAAAGGACGCCGAATGTCTCACTGTACGCTATCAGGCAAAGGGAAAGGAACTTTCTGTTGTGGCAGATGCTGTCATAAGCGCTACAGGACGACGTCCGGTTCTTCCCGAAGGGTTGGCCAATGCCGGTGTGAAAATCAATGAACGCGGATTCATCGAAACCGATGACAAATTTGCCACAACAGCACCGGGCATTTACGCCATTGGCGATGTCAACGGCCGTTGTATGCTCGCCCATGCGGCTTCGGCGCAGGCAAAAGTCGTAATCAGCAACTGTACTCCGGGGGTTATTCCGGCAGTTGTATTCACAAATCCCGAATGTGCGTCCGTCGGCAACCGTGTAACTGACAATGACTCGCTGAAAGCTGTCAAAATACCCTACTCCGCAAATGGAAAGGCTTTGGCTTCCGGCGAGGCCGACGGCTTCGTTAAACTTGTATTCACCCCCGATGGAATAATCATGGGATGTCAGGCAGTCGGAGCTCATGCCGGCGACCTCATAGGAATTGCCACTCTCGCAATCGACAGCAGAATGACAGTATTCGATCTGGCAGACAACATAGTAGCCGCTCATCCCACTTTTGCCGAACTGCTGCAGTCTGCGGCAGCGGCAGCAATCAGAACTTTAGAAAACTAATCTAACAAATAAACAAATACCAGACACAACATGCGTTTCAATTTATTTACCTGTATCCTAATGATACTGACATACGCCGTTCCTTCGTTCGCGGAGGAAGGCGGTGTCAGTTTCGTAGAAGGTAAGACTTTCTCAGAAATCCTTCAGCAGGCAAAACAGGAGAACAAACTCGTATTCATTGACTGCTACACCTCCTGGTGCGGTCCTTGTAAAATGATGGCTAACAAAGTATTTCCTCAAAAGGAAATGGGCGACTACTTCAATCCGCGCTATGTCTGCGTAAAATTCGACATGGAAAAAGGTGAAGGCGTAGATCTCAAAAACAGGTATGAGGTAAAGGCATATCCCACTTTCCTCTGTCTGGACAGCGACGGCAATGTACTCCATCGTGTTGTCGGAGGCGACGATAACTGCAAGGCTTTTATCGAACGCGTCGACGCAGTGAATACCGGAAACAGTCTCATTGCACTCACAAAGCGCTATGAAAACGGAGAGAGGAGCAGCAAATTCATGATGCAATACCTGACAGCCCTAAACAATGCCTACGACAAAGCAGGAGCTGCGAAAGTAGCCGATGAAATACTGAAATGCGATCCTGCCGAGATTCTCAACGATTCCATCCTCTTCAAGGTGTTTATCGACCATGAGAATAACCTTTACTCGGACAACATGCAGTACTTTCTCGCCAACCGCGATGAATTCACCAAACGTTACACTGAACGTACCGTGAACCGCAAGCTCAACAAAGTATGGAGCTCACATCCGTACTCTCTCGTTTCCACTGTGGACGGAAAGAAAGTATTCGACAAAAACGGCATGGAACGATATAAAAAAGAACTGAAGAAGTGGAATGTGGAAAACCGCGATCAGTACATTGCCGAGTCCGAAATCTTAGTAGCTCAGCAGATGGGCGAATGGAAAGACTTTTCCAAACTTTGCTCCAAATTCATCAAGAAGCACAATGCTCCGGATATGGTTCTCTACAACTGGGCGATCGCTGTTGACCGGCGCTGTAAGGACAGTAAAGTCCGCGGCACAGCAGCCCAGTGGCTTGACAAACGCATCGCAGAGATCAAAAAGGAAGAAGCTGCTAATCCGACTCCGGCCGACAGCAAAACTATAAAGCCTGCCTCAAACTATATTCCCTATTACGAGAAACTCATCAATTCTCTTAGCGGAAACGTAGAACAGGATTAACACAGGCTTCATATATGCAAAAAGGTCCGCTCGTTG
>CABRLF010000120.1 GCA_902471685.1 uncultured Porphyromonadaceae bacterium | reverse complement strand
AAAGGTTTCTCAACTGGCTGGTTTTAACAATACGCACTGTCGCGTTGATTCCGGGTAAAGTCAATTTCACCCGTCTGTCGCGCTATGGCGGCCGTACGGCCAAGACCTTCGCCTCCAATTTCAAAACGTCAGTCGACTGGATGAAAGTCAACATGGGCATCGCCCGTGAAAGTATCGGCGACGGTGATGACATCGCCATAGCGATAGATCCGTCGTTTATCTCCAAATCCGGCAGACTGACGTATGGCATAGGCCGTTTCTGGTCCGGGGTGGCGCAACGGGTAAAACGCGGTCTGGAGATAATGGCAATCGGAGCGGTCAGCCTCAGCAGACACACCTGCGTGATGCTGGGTGCCGTACAGTCTCCTGACTTCAGGACTCTTGGGTCTGAAAAGGACATGTCGATGCTCGACTGGTATATTTCCCTTGTCAGGTCAAAGGCAGTCAAGTTGCTTTCCCTTACGGACATATTGGTGGCTGATGCCTTTTTCTCCAAATATGAATTTATTAATGAGGTGGTTGCGATGGGATTCCGCTTTGTGGGAAGATTACGGTCCAACTCATATCTGAGGTATCTTGCCATACCCGGCCCTTCCGCACCGCCCAGACGCGGGCGCAGGAAGAAGTATGGCGAAAAAGTGGATTTCTCCAGCCTTGATATGTCTGTCTTCACGTCATTCATATATGAGGATTCAAAAGGAATCAGAACCGCATGCCATACCGCCGTTGTCCATTCACGGGCACTGAAACGCGACATCCGCATTGTGGTCTGTCCTGTTGAGAACGGGGAGTCCCTCGTGTATTTCTCGACCGATACCGGGATGGCTCCTGAACGGATCATCGGCTTTTACCGAACACGATTCCAGATTGAGTTCGGCATACGCGATGCCAAGCAGTTCACCGGTCTTCAGTCCCAGCAGACCCGCGACAGGGATCGGCTCGACTTCGCGTTCAATCTATCCTTTACGGCTCTCAATGTCTGCAAAGAGGTGATAAGGAAAGATTATCCGGATCTGTCATTGGCTCAGTTCAAGAGACTCATGTTTGAGTCATATCTTGCTTATTACAACAGAAAATCAATGATGCCCTTTTGATTTTCTTCGGGGTCGGGATTGTATGGTATGATTTCCGTGTCCTTGGTGCCGACAGGCACAAGGGCAACTTTCAGCTCACATACCGGGGGTTCGTTTCGAGATTTCTTAATCGAGAAGCAGAACTCGCCGAAGCCAAGGTCTTGCATATAACCGTCGGGGTCGTGATAGCGAATATTGCGAGAGAGAGAGTCGTACACATACTTTGTGTGCTTTGCACAATTCAAAGTGAACGATGTCTCTCCATCAGCCCACGAATTGAAGCGATCGCACAAGCGTTCGGCTTCCTCGAGGGTAAGATTGAAAGTTTCGTCGACAAGCGTAGACGGATTGACAACTTCAAGAAGTTTGGGCTTGGCAAGGTCGGGTTCCTTGTCAAGAACCGATTTTACGGTCAATCCTTCTTCGCTCGCCTCGTAGAGCGTAATCTGCTGCTTATTGTAGTAGAAGTGCCACTTGTCGTAGACCTTGGCAATGTCGCAGTCGCGGAACTCCACCAGAGCACGGACAATGTCGTTGCGGTGTGTTTCGTTCATCTCCTTACGCTTGGAGCCTTTGTTCTTTTTCAGAGGTTGCCAAAGGTCAGAGGCGTTGATGAGAATAACCTTATCTTTTCGGTCGGCAGGTTTGTTCTTGTTGAGAATCCATAAGTAGGTAACAATACCTGTGTTGAAGAACTCGTCGGATGGCATCTGAATGATGGCCTCGACCCAGTCGTTATCGAAAAGATATTTGCGGACATTGCTTTCGCCGCTACCGGCATCGCCGCTGAAAAGCGAACTACCATTGTTTACCTCGACAACAATGCCCTTGTTGTCGTGCAAGTGCCAGGCGTTGTGTTGGAGGAAAAGGAGCTGACCGTCGCTGACAGACGGATAGTGAGCGAACTGACCCGACTGGTCGTTGCGAATCTCTTTCTCATAACCTTTCCAAGGTATGCCGTAGGGAGGATTTGCAACGATAACATCGAAGTCTTTGCCCTTGAAAGGCAAGGTCGTGAGAGTATTGCCGTACTTGATTTCGGCATTCTCACGAAACAGAGACTCTATTTTTGCAAGAGCGTACAGCGCATCGTTCCAGTCGCAGCCATTTGCGGCGATGTATTGATAGCCCGCCCCCTCGCGCAGACGGTCGGCCACTCCGAAAAGGAGGTTGGCACCGCCGCAGGTGGGGTCATAGAGGTGGACGAAGTCGCGCTTTGGAATATCAATCTTCGCTGCGACGATTTCGGCAATAAGCGAAATAATATCTTCGGGGGTGTACTGTTCTCCGGCGGTTTCCGCAGAGATGTCAGCCCATTTACGCTTGATGTGTTCTTCAAGCGTGGTAATCTCAGAGTTATTGTACGGTGAAAGGTCAATCTGCGACCACTTGGTGATGTACTGCATGAGAATACCTTTCTTCCGAAGTTCGGCAACAATGCCGTCGAGGTTAAGGTATTTGCTGTCATCAGTGCCGCGCTCGATACCAAGCAGCTCTTTAAGCTGTTCGTCAAAACCTGCAAGATAACTCGAAAAGTCTTGCTCAAAGGTTTTGTCGTTGTCGCAGATGCTTGACAATGTCTTGCCCTGACGAACGATGAAGTCGTTATAGCCGCATTCGCGGTCGCGGAAGGCTTCGACAAAATCTTCAATATCCTCGTTGGGGTCAAGACCCTCGGTTTCCTGAATATCGCGCATTTCGTTGCGCATACGTCCTTCAAGCATGATGAGTGCGAAGAAGGGCATCATGTAGTCTGGAAATTTGCTCTGCTTGATTCCCGAAGCAATCAGCAGGTCGGCACACGACCAAATATCAGATTCGTATGATAAAATGTCTTTCATTCCTTTTACATATTTCCGCCATTGATAAGCTGGCGAGGGTCAACATTCAATATCGAAGCAATTCTAATAAGCATTTCAAGTGAGGGTTGAGCTGAATTGGAGCACCAACGTGAAATGGTCGCTTCGTTTTTGCCTAATTGCTCTGCGAGCCATTTGCCGGTGCGATTTTGCTCAACTAAAACTACTTTTAGCCTATTAATTCGTTCTGTCGGGGTAGCTATATTGTTTGCTGACATGTGATAATTCTTTGATGTTATTTGCAAAGTTAACTATTTTTTCTGAAACTGGAGCTATTATTGGCGGGAAAAACGAATGGAAAAAACTCTACATCAGGCAAATTGCTTGCTTGGTGTAGAGTTTTGGTGGAGTCAGTCCTCGGCTTCGTAGAGGCGTTTCAGGCGGTCGAGGGAGTAGGCTCGGCGGAGGGAGTCGCGGACGACGATGTCGCGCTGCCATTGGCCTGTGTACCATTGATTGTAGTTCTTGGGGAAGTTCTCGCGGTAGAACTGGCCGAAGGAGATTGCCTCGGCATTTTCGTCATACCATCGGTCGAGTTGCTCGATGCGCTGCTCATAGGCCTCTTTCTTGTCAGCGGCAAAGGCGTAGAGCATTATGGAGCCCATCAGGATTATTCCGACTGTGAATCCGACTATGGCAATCGAGGGAAGATAGAGTCTAAACACGTCTTTCCAGCTCCGGAAGTTGGAGGCGAGCGTTTTGCGGTCATCGTCGCTTAAACGGGCCACGACCTTCGTGGGTATTGACTTGATGATTTCATAAAAAGCGGCTTCAGCTTGCTGCTGCATTTTGCCGGTTTTGTCAATCAGATTCCGGATCTCAGCGGAATGGGTGAAGTCCTTCATGGTGCCGTCGTCATTGAGCAGGGCCTCGTAGACTTCCCCGGTAATTTCTTCTTCGTGTTTGATGATCGCCTCCCTGCGGGCTGTCAGTTGCTCATCTCGGTCCAAAAGGCTCTCAAGTCTCGAAACCACTTTTTTGCCAATGGCTTCGGGCGCATCTGGTGAAGATGGAACGTTATCAAATGGATTACTCATGATTGTTATCGTTGTTGGTTAGTATATTCTTAGCCTTGTTGACTTCCGAGATAATGAATCGCAGCGCATCCAATACCCAGTCATCGATACCTTTAATCGTGTTTGCGTAGTGGGCGAGCTGATTGATGTTGTTCTGCATGCCCACGAGGTCTCGGAGCCAACGGCGAGTCTGAGGGGAGTGGTCAGGTATCTGGCGACGCATGACGATCAGCCGACAGAGCTGACTCGGCTTGATGCCGCGTGAATCTGCTTTACGATTCAGCTGATCTTTTTCGGCAGCGGAGATACGGAAGGTGATGCGCTCAGTCAGATTCTCCTCCAGATTTTTTTGCTTGCGTCTGTTTTGCAAGGCTGAGGGGCTCTTTTTCATAGTTCTTTTTTACATTTTGTATCCATTGTGGCGCTTCCATTCCTCGTCAAGATCATCGGAATCGGAGCTTTTGTTGATTTCGTGTTCGGCATTCCTGGATTCGCTGCCACCTGCAACATTCAATACAGCGCGCGGTATGTTTGCCGATATATTGGGCCTCAAGGAAGAAGATTGTGACGCCTTGCGAACCGGTTTCTCATGAACCGAGAGATTTGGGATAAGAGACATGTCTATCCCGAGGTCTTTGGCAAGAGAATACATTCGGACCTTACCTTCTGTGTCAGTCATAACGGCGCACAGTCCTTTCTTCTCGTCTCTGGTCAGTGAGATGCCTTCAGCCGCAAGACCTGAGATGAATGCATCGACAGAACCTGATTCCTTGGCAAGCTTCTCAATGACATATTTGAGCATCGCTTTTCGCTTGGCGGCTTCCTCGACGGCCCGCTTGCGTCGCATCTTATTATCAATCTCTGCTTGCGTTGCCGATGGTTTGTGCTGACGCTGAGCCTTCTCTTTGCGGCGTTTACCCTCGGCCTCCTGATGGGCTTTCTCGTGCTCGACGGCTTTCGGTGGCGCTTCGAGTCCGTACTTCATGGCGATGCAGGCAGCAGCGCGGTTGGCGTTCTTTTTGATGTACTTGTCGCGGAACCGTTTGCCGTTGATATCGGTGGTTCGGATGACCATGTGATAGTGCTCATTGTCGGTGTTGTCATGACGCGCCACGATATAGGGACATTCCTCGACATTATTACCGCGGTCAGCCAGCTCATCGAGAAAATCCCTGATTATGGCACGGACTTTATCCCGGCCATTGTCGGGCATCGAGCGGAGCATTACAGTCTCGTCAGGCGTAAAGGAGATGACGATTGTGTAGCACTGGGTCTTGTAGTTGTTGGCCGTGGCCATCCAGTCGCGGGCCTGTTCCTTCGGAGTAGCAGACAGACCCGTGAAGTTGGCAAGCAGAATCCCGCCATCCTTCTCGCGATTCTGCGCATAATTCAGACTATGGGCTATGTCGGACGATCGCCCAACTCTTGCATTCATTTCGTTATAGAATTTGCGCGGCTTGAAACCGCAGGTTTGACATAAGGTCTGTCGGACATATCGGGTCGAGGGGTATCCCCTTGCAAGGGTGTTTTCTCGGGCCGGAGCGATAGCGGAGTGTCTGACAAAAACACATCTTGCAGAGCACCACGATTTCCAAAAGCATTTCTCACCCTCATAGCTTGAGCCCTCCCGTCTCGCGGTCGATCACCGCCTTCTTTTCACCGCCAAGCAGAGGCGTGACGTCGATTACCTTCTCCGGCTGTTCCTGTCGGACATCACGCTTCTCTGATTCTTCGATCCGAGTGCTTTGAGCGACAAGCGAGGCTTTCCATTTACGGTATGCTTCCGGAACTTTCGGGAGGTATTTGCCGAGAAGTGAGCCGAAGCCGTGATACATCTCCGAACGGTTGACCGCAGTGCCTTTCACTGCATCGTTGATTGCGGCAAAAGCTTTGTTGCCGAATTCATTCTCCGGCATGAAGCAGCGTACGTCGAGGAGATCGGGATTGGCCTTGAGATATTCGCATGCCTCGTGGAGGCCCCATTTGCCATTGATGATGATATGATAGCGGCGTGCCATGCTCGGATGGACTCCGTTACGCTCCACCTGTTCCATCAGGGCGAGGAAGTCCAGGGAATTTTCATACACCATGCATATCTGGTTCTTGCGCCGCTCACCGAAAGATGTCATTCCGCCGTCACCGATACATCGGTAACAGTTACTAACCATGCTCGCCGGCCGGGAGTGCCAGGACTCTTTCTTGCCCGCGACCTTTTGCTTTAGGTACCGAGCCTTCCTCAGCATAGCGGCTTAAAGTTTTCAGAGAAATGCCGAGCTGGGTCATCAGGAAATCAAGTTCCGAAGTCACAATGTTCTTATCCCTGGTAAATCCGGACACCGGGACACTCAAAGCTGCCGTTGGATACATACTCGGAACACCGGTTCTCTTGAGATACAGAACATCAATTATCTGCATGGTAGCGAAGAAATCTCCATTCTCTGCGAGCCCGAACGGTTGAGCGAGCTGCGATGCGGTGCCATAGCAATCAGGGTTCTTCATGGCCCACTCATTTCGGGCCGTGTTGACGGTCAGCTCCCGACCGTCAGGGAGGGCGTAGTGCCTCAAAGCACGTCGCTGCGATGTGCAGACCAGACCGACAGCAATGCATAGGTCATCGACCGGCACGATGGAGTCGAACTCCGTTGATGAGATATTAGTTAATTTATTCATGTTTAGATGTTTAATAATTGCAGTCTATATAGTTTTGTCCCAAATGTCCTCATGTCCCGACTAAATGCCGAACATTACAAGCAAAACAGCGAAAGCATACTTCTCTTTTTTCTTTTCCCTTTAAGCCAAAATAATTTTGGATTGTAAGGAAAGGAATTAGGGACATTAGGGTCAGAATGGAGCGTCTTCGGTTTCTCCGAAATCAAGTGTCGGAGAGATTACCTTTAGCTCCGGAACATCAATTCGTATCCAAGGCCGCTTGGCTCTGCCGTCGGCACCACAGTAATCCGGGTGCATGCCAGGTACTTTCTCCTGTTCTGACCGTTTCCATCCCGGTATATGCTCAAGCAGGGAGTTTATATATTGTGACGAATAGCGGAATGACATGCGAATAGCATCGTTCGGCAATTCATACTTTATCATCTTTGGAGATACCATTGTAAGCGGCTCTGTCCCGATCTGGCGATGATTGTCTTCAATGAATGATGATGAGTCGGTCGCCCATTTTTGCCACTGTAGCCTTTTGCTTTGAGGCCATGAGAAGTACGCAATTGGTACAAGTCGGTTCAGGAACGCCTCGATTTCTTCAAGCAGTTCATCACCTGCTGCCGTGGTGTATTCAGCCTGACGCTTATTGGCTTCCGATTCAAGATCGGGTGGAAGAAAAAGCGTTTCACCTTCTGTATAATAATGGTATGCTTCTGCCCACAGCTGAGGAATCTCTTCTTTCAGTTCATCGATCCATTCGCGTACTTCGCCTGTACCCTTAATCGGGATAATCCACCAGCGGCGATTACCGTTACAGCTTTGCAAAAACTCAATCTCGTTAGTTGTGGCGGCAAACACGTTGCTGCGGGGTATGGACTCGCTCTTGCGGGCATAGGCCGGACGAACATCATCACGCACTCGGCTGAGAAATGCTTTTGCAGCTTCGGCGTCATGAGCACGTTTCATGCCGTTGAGTTCAGATATTTCCACAATCCATGCGCCGGTGATATCCTCGATCTTCGACTTGTCGTCATGAGCGAACGAGAACGAATCAGAGAACCATTTTCCGGCAATAGCATTCAGGAATGTACTCTTGCCGACACCTTGCGGGCCCGTAAAGGTGAGTATATGATCAAATTTGCATCCCGGGTTGAAAGCACGAGCGACAGCGCCGACCATCCATTTTCGTGTCTGCATTCTTGTAAGCGGCGTATCCTCGGCACCGAGATAGCGTATGACAACGGTGTCAATTCGCTCAATATTATCCCATTTGGCGCTCTGAATAAACTCGTGCACGGGATTGAAGCCTCGCTCCTTAGACGTGGTTTTCAGCATCTCCAAAATGCGGGGCTGAGACAGCTGGAGTCCATAGACACGCTCATAATACAGGGCGATTTTGCCGACAGATTCGTCATCGATGCGGTTGTCTCTCTCGTTGCTGAAGTCCTGACATCCAGTTATATCCTGTTTTGTGAAGCGATCGAAACGCACTTGCTTAAGAAGCGAGTCGTTGAGCAGGATAAGTTTTATGTTCTGCCCGGTACGTTCGATTTCATTCTTATCGTTTAGGGTGAGCGAAGCCTCCCACTCGGAAGAATTGACTTTGATTGGACGATTCTTTTCCTTGACAAGTGTCAGTCGGTATAGCGTGTCCTCTTTACAAAGTCTAAGCATGGCCTTATACGAAGGGAGCCGTTTAGCTGAAGTTCCCTCTTTTACCGACTTGTCGAGTTCTCCGAATCGGTATGTCCTCACTACGTCAAATGCGTTGCAAGGGGTATTGACTCCACTTATCCACACTATCTGCTGAACATCGTCGGCTTCAAGCGTGATCTCGGGATTGTATGACGAAACATACACCCCGCCTGCAATGTCAAGGTGGAAAAGATCTGACAGGAACTTCTCGATTGCCTCGCTGCAGGAATATGCGCGACAGAATGTGCCGATAACATCCTCTCTCCCGGATGGTAGTTGATAGCCGACGCTCATATAAACCTCCTGTCTTTTGCGCTATTTCGCATTCCTTTGGTTAGCTGGACCATCTGCTCGTCAATTGACGGCTGTCCCTTGCGCTTACCCTCCGACATCCATTTCCTCAACTCCGAGGGGAGAAAAAGCAGGTTCCTTCCGGGCTTATAGCATGGCAAGATGCCCGACTGCACAAGAGCATGTACTCTCGAGACAGACAGTTTGAGGATGTCGGCGGCTTCCTTTATTGTCACCATCTCCTCGGGAGTGGAGATAGCAGGAGCCTCCTTTTTACTTTGCAGTAGTTTAGCGACACTTTCGGTCAAGGCGTCGACTTTTTCTTCAAGTCGAGCCATAATCCGAGGCATGGCCTCGAATGTTGGTATTGCTGTCATATTTCGATACGATGGTGATTTGAACATCGTGCTGCAAAGTTCACAGGTTATCCGTCCTCTATCAAGTTATAGGGTTGATAACCAAAGATAACTTATAACCGGAATATTATTTGATGTCTTCCGTAT
>CABRLF010000119.1 GCA_902471685.1 uncultured Porphyromonadaceae bacterium | reverse complement strand
GATTTTTTGATGAGTATGGAGGCTCCTTTAGTCGAAAAAACACAATAGTATTTTGGTTAAATAGCCAAGGCCAGTTCTGTTCATTTGATTGCCACTGCTATGAAGTAAGCAAGATGTTACCGCCCAATGTTCATTATTACGTAACAGAGATAGCGACTCCATTCAAAGAGATTTTTCAAGAATTTTCTAAACGTGGAGTAAAGATTCGCAATTGTTTCTTATGCAAATTCAGCAAGCAGGATTCATGGGGAGAAAGATTATGTGTTCTATATAAGAAACATAGCTTGCCACGCAAACCTTCTCCATATTGTGCTGTATCTTGTGTCCATTACAGAGAAGATTTTGGCACTTCACAAAATATGATTCCAATGCAGCAACCATCATCAACGGAACAGATTAACTTTTTGCAAAGATATAAGTTCTATTACCACATATGTAAAGATATTCTTTGAATATGGACAGATATTGAAAGGTTTGACAAACGAAAGTCCAGTCTATACGCAACAAATTCAGTGTAAAAAACACTTATAAATATTCTTCCTCCTCATTGTATGGGAGGATTAAATCAGCACCAACCTTTGTCAAAGTATTACGAAAGGCAAAGGATCGGTTTGCTGCCGACCGGGAAAGGCACTCTGTCAGAGATTTCTGATGAGCATGACAGTGTATATCACATAGATAGCGAAGAGGATAGCTCCTTCACCACGGGTTATCTTCCTCTCGCCGAAACACCATCCGAAGAGAAGGAAAAGAACGCTTGCCAGCAGGAGCGTTAGCAGGTCGGGCAGCCCTATTTCGCCGAAAGGAAGCGGTTTCACCATCGACGAGGCGCCCAGCACGAGAAGAACGTTGAAAATGTTGCTGCCGATGACATTACCCACGGCCAGACCCGGCATATGCTTGATAGCAGCGACTACAGATGCTGCCAGTTCGGGCAGGGAGGTGCCCGCGGCTACTATCGTAAGGCCGATCACGGCATCGCTGATTCCCAGCCCTCGGGCAACGCCAGTGGCTCCGTCGACGAAACGGTCACCGCCCCAAATAAGTGCGCCAAGACCGAGCAACACCCATATCACGGACTTGACCGGACCCATTGCAGCCTTTGGCTGCGATGCAGGTTCCGGGGCGGTTTGATGAGCCTGCGAAAGTGTATAGCGCATGAACAGCAGGAAAAATATAATGAGGAATATACCCTCGGCGCGCGTTATGGTATTCGCTACTCCCGGATCGAGGAAAGACTGTGTGCCAAGAACAAAAACAGCCACCGATGACAGAAGCACCATCGGGATCTCGTTCACCATCACCGTTCTTTCGATCTTTATGGGCCGAATCATTGCCGTGATGCCGATAATAACAAGGATATTGAAGATATTGCTGCCCACGACATTACCCACGGCAAGCGACGCATTGCCTTCGGCAGCAGAAATAATGCTGATGGCCAGTTCAGGCGTCGATGTGCCGAATGCTACCACCGTCAGACCTACGACAAGATCGCTGAGGCCGAATCTGCGCGCTATAGCAGCTGATCCGTCTGTAAGGAGATTGGCTCCGACGAGAATTAATGCCAGGCCTACTATAAGCCATATGATATTCAGTACCATAATTTTCTGTTTTAGACTGCAAAGATAGCGAATCGGAGATGATTTAAAAAATTTTTATAAAACACCATACTTTCCCAACATTTCAGGACCGCAAAATGTTGGATTATTAAATATAATATTCAGTTGTATCGTATTCCGCACTTTCCGAAATGGCAACATTTACAAATTTCATCAATAAGCTTAGTTCTTTCTTCGTCAATTACTTCACACTGTCAGGCCAGCTGGTATCCCAACAGGATGCAGAGCAGAACATACGTGAAGGCGTGTCGTTCCGAGGGACAAACATCCTCATCCTTATTCTCGCCATCTTCATAGCGTCTCTTGGACTGAACACAAACTCTACCGCGGTGATTATCGGCGCCATGCTCATCTCGCCGCTCATGGGTCCTATCATCGGCATCGGTCTCGGCGTCGGAATCCACGACTTCGACCTTCTGAAACGGTGCATCCGCAATCTGATCATGGCAGCCGGCTTCTCGGTAATCGCTGCTACGATATACTTCCTCATTTCTCCCGTAAACGAACAGCACAGCGAACTGCTTGCACGCACCTCCCCGACAATCTACGATGTCCTGATAGCATTCTTCGGCGGAGGCGCGGGCATCATCGCGCTCGGCTCTACCAACAAAGGCAATGTAATCCCAGGCGTCGCTATCGCCACAGCGCTCATGCCTCCCCTCTGCACCGCAGGCTACGGTCTGGCGACTCTTCAGTTCAACTATTTCTTCGGAGCATTCTACCTCTTCGTAATCAACTCCATCTACATCGCTTTCGCTACGTTTATCGGAGTGAAGCTGATGAAATACAAAGGCAATACCTCCGGAGATACAGCGCGCGCTATAAAAGTGCGTAAGATAGTGTATACTCTGGCTATACTCACCATGCTTCCGAGCATTTATCTCACCTACAACATGCTGAGGTCTAGCAAATTCACAGCCAACGCCGACCGTTTCATCACCGCCGAATGCAACTGGCCTGGCACTCAGGTTCTCAGCCGGAAGGCAGTGCTCGAACACGGGGAGCGCGACCTTACAATAACCCTCATCGGACGCCCGATGCCTATCGACTCTCTGAAAATAGCCCTTGGATCACGCCTCAAATTCTACGGCCTTGCAGGCACTCATCTCAACTTTATCCAGGGTGGTAATTATGCACCGGAAAAAGAAAACTACAGCGCATCGGCAGGAGACATCTATACTCTCGCACAGTCGACCATCACGCGCCAGCAGGAGACAATCGACTCACTGCGGACTGTAATCAACGCAGGAGAATCCTCAGTGGAAGCCGCTCCCGAAGTCGCTCCGGAGATTAAAGTCCTCTTTCCGAACATCACCCGCATGGGCATATCGACCACGGTCTTCACATCACCACGCGATACTACCGCCGCCGATACAGCAACGGTAGCGATGATCAAAGTCCGTCACAGACTTACTAAGGAAGAAAAAAACAAACTCGGAGAATACCTCGAGGCACGTCTGGGCCACAAGCGCGTGACCGTAGTGGAAATGTAGGCGTACTCAGCTCGCAGTGCGGCGATAGAGGACCACGGCGATAATGGAATAGATGAAATTCGGAATCCACATCGCAATGAACGGCGACGTAAGGCCAGATATGGCAAAGGTCTGGGTAATGGTCATAAATAGGATATAGCTGAAACTCAACACCAGACCGATACCTATGTTAAGGCCCATGCCCCCCTTCTGTTTCTTCACCGACAGAGTCATGCCTATCACAGTGAGGATAAACGCCGCAGCGGTGATGGCATATCGCCGCTGCTGTTCCACCTCGAAAGTCTGTATATTGGCCACCCCCCGCTGCTTCTGACGCCGGATATATTCCGATAGTTCGGACGAAGTCATTTTTTCGTGGTCCTGCTTGGAAATCAGGAAATCGCGGGGTTCGAAAGCGATACTTGTGTCACGCTGACGGCCGCGGTCTATATATTCGCGGTCATCGCGGAAATCGCGCACCACATAGTCATATACGCGCCACTGGTAGAGTGTATCCCACTTGATAGTATTGGCGGTAAGACGCGATGTGAGGCGCTTGTCCTCGTCGAATGATTCGAGCGAGAAGCGGTAACCGGTCTTGCTCAGATTATCATAGCGGCTCATGTATGCAATCTGACCGGGTGCAACCATAAGCATGATGTTGGTGCCGTAGTCGACTGCCTTGTTCTTCACATATTTATTCGTATACTGTATTCGCTTGACGTTCGCCGGCGGAATGACATATGCATCCAGCACGAATGTAGCTATCGCGATTACGAGAGCAGAGAAAAGATAGGGCCGTAGCAGACGCTTGAAGCTGACTCCGGCCGAAAGCATCGCTATTATCTCACTGTTGCCGGCCAGCTTGGACGTGAAAAATATCACGGCGATAAAAGTGAACAGCGGCGAGAACTGATTGGCGAAATATGGCAGGAAGTTGAGGAAATAGTCGAAAAGAGTGGCTTTTAGCGGCGCCTTGATGAAAGAGTCAAATTTTTCGTTTACGTCGAACATCACCACAATCGCCAGCAGAAGGACGATGGCGAAGACATATGTGCCGAGGAACTTACGGATGATGTACCGGTCGAGAATTTTGAACACTGTCGTAATTGATTAAGATAGATTTTTATGTTAAAGCCGGCGCCCGAGGCGCGTCACCATATCCGCTTTCCAGCAGGCAAAGTCGCCTTCCTGAATATGCTTCCGTGCCTCTCCCACAAGCCAGAGATAGAACGCAAGATTGTGAATGGACGCTATCTGCATGGCGAGAAGCTCGTTGGCGATAAAAAGATGACGTACATATGCCTTGGTATATGCCGAATCGACGTATGAGGGTCCGCCTTCCCACAGCGGTGAGAAATCGTTGGCCCACTTGGCATTGCGCATATTCATCGTTCCTTCGGGAGTGAAGAGAAATGCGTTGCGGCCATTACGCGTTGGCATCACGCAGTCCATCATGTCGACGCCGCGGTCGATGGCCTCAAGAATATTGATCGGAGTTCCCACGCCCATAAGATAGCGCGGACGATCCTCGGGCAGAATTGCGTTCACAACCTCTATCATGTCGTACATCGTTTCAGCCGGCTCGCCCACAGCGAGACCGCCTATGGCGTAACCGTCCGCACCGAGACCCGCTGCATGATGAGCCGCCTCCTGACGCATATCAGGATATGTACATCCCTGTACGATAGGAAAATAAGACTGATAATGTCCGTATATCGGCTGGGTCTCCTTATAGTGCTTCCAGCCTCTCTCGAGCCAACGTTTGGTCAGGTCGAGACTGCGCCTGGTATAGGCCCTGTCGGATGTGCCGGGTGCGCATTCGTCAAGTGCCATCATTATGTCGGATCCGATGATACGCTGAGTATCAACCACATTCTCCGGCGTAAACAGGTGCTTGGAGCCGTCTATATGGCTGCGGAAGTGCGCGCCCTCTTCGGTGAGCTTGCGTATCGCGCTGAGAGAGAATACCTGGAAGCCGCCGCTGTCTGTCAGTATCGGCTTCTCCCATCCGTTGAATTTATGCAGACCTCCGGCAGCGCGGATTATTTCCATACCGGGCCGGAGATAAAGGTGATATGTATTGCCAAGAATTATCTGGGCTTTTATATCATCGCGCAGTTCATGCATATGTACGCCTTTGACGGAACCGACAGTTCCGACAGGCATGAAAATGGGAGTCTCAATCGGGCCGTGAGCCGTCTCGATGAGTCCGGCACGGGCCGAACTGTCTTTGCAGGTATTTTGGAGCGTGAATTTCATAACTGAACTGCAAAGGTACGGATTTTTCAGTTTGATTGCAAACTATGAACCAGGCTTACTTTCTCTTCAGCAGCGAATCGAGGCGGACGAGAGCAAGAAGCTTTGTCCGCTCTTGCGATGTGAAAAGCGAAAGAAAAACGACCAGTCCAACTCCGACGCCTAAGCACGGCGTTACGATGAGAGTCTGAACCGAATTCAGATCCTGTGGAATAAACTGACGCGCCGCCAGATAACCGGTCAGGAGCATAAGCGACGAAAAAACTATGCGCGACAGCACATAGCGGCAATAACGGCCGGCCTCGAAGCCAAGTTGCCGGCGTGCGAGAAGGATTACGAGTAGAAAATTTATCGCCTCGACAACAATGAGAACCACAAAAGCAGAATAGTACGACGCACCCATCTTCAGCATCAGCCATGCCAGCGGCACTATCGACATATTGGTGCAGAATTCCGTTATCTGATACCATTTCATTTTGCCCGAAGCATGAAAAATGGTGTTGATAGGATCGTGGACACTTCTCAGGACAGTGTAAATGAGAATCAGGCTCGTAAATCCTGTGGTCCATTGAGGCACCGCTCCGAGCCACAGATGCAGCACGGGGTACATGACATAGACGAGAGTGGCACCCAACACACTGCTGACGAAGAAATTGACCTTGCTGCTCCAGAATATCAGCGAATAGAATTCCTCCATCTCATTACGCGCATAAACCATGATGCTGCGGGGATTGAAGCTTGCTCCCAGATCGGAAACGAACTGGTCAACATTTGATTCCACCTGCATTGCAATGCCGCGGGCCGTATTCAGCGGCAGACCCCCGAATATGTTGAGCACAAAGTTCAGACCGCTGTGCGCAATGGAAAATGCTGTTCCTCCGAGAAAATTCCATCCGGCAAACACCGTCATTTCCTTATACATTTTTCTGTCGCGGATAAACGTGAAGGAAGCCTCGCGTCCGAATGAACGGCGACAATAGACTGAATAGCAGCCGCGCACTATCAATGACACGCCTACCATCAGGAATGCATACCATACTACCCTGTTGTCCGGCCAGAATATCAGAAGAAGAACTACGGCAAGCTTCAGCACTGATTCAAGAACTGCAAGGAATGCGAATGCCCTGAACCTCTCATTCGACATTATCAGTGCCTCGTAAGGCACAGTCAGCATTATGAGGACTACAGCAAGCAGCGACAGATGGAACACGCCCCACGCCTCACTCATGCTGTCGGGCGTTATATTCAAATTCGGAATGATGAAAACGCCGCCGCATTCAACCAGAATGCAGAAAATAACAGCAAGTGAAAGCTGAATTGTCATACCTATGCTGAACACCTTCCGCACTTCGTCGGCACGCCCGGTTGATTTGGCAACATTCATATATCTCATTATCGAGCCTGTGAATATACCACGCAGCGAGCTGAACAGCACTATCACACTGCCAATCAACCCGTACAGACCGAAACCGTCCTCGCCCAACCGCTCCAGAAGCAGACGCGAGGCATAGAACCCTATGAAAATCTGTACAACCTTGCGGCAGTAGAGAAACATGGAGTTGAGCGCGATTCTTTTCTTAGAGTCTGCCAGTTCAGCCATAGCTATCCATAAAACGGATGCGATGCCCGATTATTGCATACTTCCGCGATAAAAAGCCCGGAACCGAAGGTCGGTATACCCTACTCCAGCTTGTCGGCACGAATAAGTCCATGCTTCTCTCTCATCAGGCCGGAGCAGTGCGCCAAGCACTATATGACGCGGCCGCCGGCCGAGCACTGCCGGGATAGATAATTTGCGACAAAGGACTACGGCTATTTCGCCTTCCTCCGGCAGATCGTTTTCAGAATCAAGGACTGCTATACGGGATTTGTCTGCCGCTATGTTTTTTAAACCTGCAAGAGGACCAACAACCGGAATGTATCCTCTTGCCTCACAGAAGCGGAGTGCAACAGGAGAAGATTCCCGACCAGAGTAAAAAATTTGCGCCGAGCCTGCCGACGCGACGATAATGGCAGTGCTACGGGCATTGCCGTCTATCAGTATTTCGGTTCCGCGGGCAGGGCGTGAACATCCTGCACAAAGAATCAGGCATCCTGCCGAGACTAATGCTCCCGGCCTTCGCAATGACGGCACATGCAGCAGAACAATCAGGCCGACCAGCGCAACGACAAGCAGAACAACAGCCATCGTATCGGGATATAGCGCCACATCAAATCTCGCGGAGATGCCAGATGCGCCGTCAGCGATACGTTTAAGAAGACAATATATCTTCTCCGTACACCAGCAGGGAACTGCGCAAGGCAAACCCGACTGAAAAAGCACAAGAGATATAAGACCGCATATCATAAATGCCGGGAAGAGGTTGACGGCAAGCGCATTGGAAGGGACAGAAAGCAACGGTACATGATGAAACCATACCAGAGTGACAGGTAAGGTAGCGAGCAGCGCAGAAAACGGAACTACAAAAAGATTCACGGCGGCATGGGCCAGTTTCTTTCTCCGTGTAACAGGATTCAGCTTCGGAGCTAACAGGAGAAGCCCTGCGACCGCCGCAAACGACAACTGGAATCCTGCTGAAAACACCCGGTAGGGATCGAGCGCCATGACTGCAACAAATGCTACACACAACGTATTGAGTGGCAAAGTCCTGCGCTGAAAGCTCCTAACAAGCGCGAATACCGTTATCATCACTGCAGCCCTCACAGCCGACGGCCCGAAACCGACAAAGAGAGCATATGCCCAAACCACCGAAGCTGCCACGAGATAACGCACGGGGAACCACGGTCTTACCACCCTGACAGGCCAGAACAGAAAAAGAATCATGGCGGCAAGCAATCCCACATGAAAACCGCTCACGCACAGAAGATGAGCCAGACCCGAAAGGCGGAATGAATCGCGGACCTCCGGATCAAGGTCGCGCACTCCGAAAAGAGATGTCGACAGGAGTCCTGAAGCACCATAGGACACAGGGAGCGCCGCTATAGCGTCGCACAAATCACGACGTTTTTCCATTAAGCGGTACAGGATAGATCTGTTCTTCCCGACAATCTTAATATCACCCGGAGCCACAACCGCACTGCACGAAATTCTGTCGGCCCGCTCAGTAAGGTCTTCCATTTTCATGCCCGGTACACCGGCGTAGCGGTCGGGAGGACTGAGAATGGCCTTCACTTCTATTATATCGCCTTCGGCAATGTCGGGAACGATATCTATCACGGAGAGGGATACGCGTCCACAATCGACAGTCTCGAGTATTGCCTTCTGACTTACAGGATATTTGCGGATGTCGGAGCATACCCCGCGGACGATTCTCTCTCCATCGGGAATTTGCTCAGGCGCAAGCACCCATGTCCAGCCAAAGAAAAGAACAGCAGTTGATAAGAATACAAAGATATTTACCCTGTCTTTTCTGAACAGGGAAAGGGTCGCTACAGCTACAACACCAGCAATAACTAATTCAGCCGATGTGCGCCCGGCACACAGGAGTACGCCGGACAAAGCGGCTGCAGCCGGGACGAGCGCCGGACATACGAATGGCGGCCTGGATATTGTCTTGTCCGCCTTCGTCTCCATAATAAAAAACTTTTCAGGATTGCCGCCAGATCTTCAGCGAGGCAAGCGCCTGGCCATGAAGCATCTCAAGTCCGTTCTTCACCTTTGCTCCGCGTGCGCGGCACATTTTCATAAACATCGTTTCGGCCGGATTATAGACCAGGTCATGACAGGCATTGGCGGTAGTTATATACTGATAGGGGAAAGGC
>CABRLF010000118.1 GCA_902471685.1 uncultured Porphyromonadaceae bacterium | reverse complement strand
GCAAACGCCCGGATGGCGGAATCGGTAGACGCGACGGTCTCAAACACCGTTGGAGCAATCCATCCCGGTTCGATCCCGGGTCCGGGTACTGATAATGGCTGTTAATCTATTGATTTACAGCCATTATCTCTTTTACAAGGTGTACTAAAAGTGTACTATCGGCGAAAATCGAGCCATTGAGGAACAAACGGTTTTAGGATTTTTAAGTGGCGTTAGTTATATTTAATTCGATTCCATTTGATTAATTAACCGTTTTTTAGCCTTTGAATTATAGTAAACTGCAATATTGTATGTATCTTTGTATTCGGTTTGGCAAAGGCCAACCATTACATTTCGAAAACATAAGAAGCGTTATGCTTATCTTGTAATTGGAAACGTAGGAACTTTTCGAGCGTGCAATGATAGCATAGTGGTTCTCACGCATATGCGTGGGTCACTATTGTTACATCTGCACGGCAGGTTTCCTACGACCTCCAATTACGACGTGGCATAGTTGGCTCACGTTTTCTTTCACTAATAATAATCTCTCCATCGAGCCAACTGAGAAATATCAACATGAAGAAAATCTTAGTATTTATAGTTTTTATTGTATCGGCAGTCTATACGTACTCGCAAAACAACTCAATAGCCGACAATCCGGCTGATGTGCAGACGAGCATCAGTAGTCATAGTCCACAGCAGCTCCCGCCAATGCTGATGAATGATGCCTACAAGAATACCCCGGAATGGGGCAAATATAAGGCATTGCGTGCCGTTGGCTGGACTACATTCAGCGTTGGCATGACTGCTACCGGAGTCGGGGCTATCGTGTCATTGGCATTGAGCAGTATTCATGGTTCTAACCATGATAAAACTCAAGCCGGGCCAATTATTATATATTCGGGTCTTGGTTTGACGGCAGCAAGCATACCGATTCTGGTGAGTGCCTATCATTATAAGAACAAGGCCAAGAAGATAGGCATGAGCATGGGCGTGACTCAACTCTCAGCACCAACCTTCGGCCAAAATCTATCATACACTCCTGCAATGAATTTTACTATTTCTTTTTAATTAGTAATAGTCAAAAATATGAAAAACGGCTATCTCGCCAAATTAGCGTGGATAGCCGTTTTTATTAGTAGATTAGTATCGAAGTCCTCGGCTGAAAGTTTGTTTTAGGCGTTGCCATTGCTCTTTGAGCCACTGGAACACACGGGTACCGTTGATGTGGAGGTGAAATTTGTTGTCGGTTGGATTGCGCTTGATTTGCACCTCTGCGTTGGACACATCGAAATCTTGACGGTATGTTTCCGAATGTATGGTTGCTCCCTCCTTAAAATATCGCGGCTTCTGGTCAAGCAATGCACGGGTTACAGTGTCCGACAAACCGACCTCTCGGCATTCTCTCGCCGCCTCCAACATCGGGAGCACATCGGGGAAGAACGTGTTGAGGTCGGTTTCCAGATAGTTGTGTATCCGGATAGTGGAGGCTTCACTCTCCTTTTGTCTGCGGAGGTTGTCGGATAGGTTGGACATCTCACGGCGAAAGTCCTGCTCCCTTGCCTCGACACGGTCTTTCAGCTCCCGGATTTCATTATCCTTCCGTGCAACCTCGGCTTCAAGCCGCTTGGTCTTGCTCCCGGTGAAGATGTTGGCGATGTTGCTGACGGCTTTTTTCCGTTGTGCGTCACGCTCGGCTTTGGCTTCATCACGTTCACGCATGGCGGTTTCTGCCTCCTGCCGTGCCTCGGTGGTCTGTGCCTCGTATGCCTTTTTCTCGACGGTCAGCCTTTCGGTGTCCGCTGCAAGATTCTCCCGCTGTGCCGAAAGTCTTGTGGCTTCTTCCGAAAGTCCGGCATTGGTATAGGCAAGCGATTTGTTTTCGGCGGCGAGAGAAGAATTTGCCTCGGTCAGCCGGGTGTTCTCGGAATAGAGTTCGCGGTTTGTCTGCCGGATTTCCTCGTTTACCTGCCTCAACTGCTTCTTTTGAGCGTCAAGGGCGATTGCGCTGCATTCAAGATGACCGACCTTGCTCTCCAACGATTTCTTCTCCTTGTCGAGTTTCTTTTTCTCGGTGGAGAGTTCGGCAACATCCTTTTCAAGTCCGGCTTTCTCCCGCTGGCATTGGCGGTAGTATTCGTGTTGGTCTATGTGCCGTGCTTCCGAACCCCGGATACCTCGCTCCAATCCGTACTTCGCCATTGCCTCGGCATAGAGGTCTTGGTAACGGCTCATCGCCTTACGCTCCATTATGTCGTCTGCACACAGCCGGGGGCGGTTGGTCGGCTTGGTGCGGTAACGCTTCTTCACCGCCGCTTCCCTCGCTTTCTTTTTTCTCTCGGTGGTGACAATCGGAACGACCGCTATGTGCAGGTGCGGTGTGCGCTCGTCCATGTGCAGGGATGCGCCGACAACATTGTCGCTGCCGAATGTGTCACGAACCCACTTGATGTTGTCGGCTATCCATTGGTCGAGTTTTCCGGCGTCGATGATTTTCTGCATACCCTCGTTGTCGGAGGTCATCACCATGTTGAGGCAGCGCACCTGCCGGTCGGAGATTTTTCGGGTTATCCCGGCGTTGGCTATGCGGTATTCGACAGCCGCCGCAAGCCCGGTTATCCCGTCGGGATACTCGACCAGATTGTAGCGGTTGAGGTGCGTCCGCCCCGGGTCTGCGTTGTCGGGATGGGAGCTGCGCTCGATATGCTTGGCTATCGAGTTCAAAGACGAGTTCGCCTTGATGATGTGGAACACTGCGTAGCTCATAGGCGGACGAGTTTAAGTTGCGGAGCAATCGGAGTGTACGGCTTTCTGTTAAGCCGTTCCGGGGATTGACCTACGGTCTTTCCCCGGCTGCACTCGGCATAGTCCGGGCAAGCCCGGCTCTGCCCTCGTTGGCGCGGGGATTCCAAAGGGGTTGACCTCTTTGGCATATTGGGGATATTTTCAGCGTATCGGAACGATATGCGGCTCGGAAAATTCCCTAATATGCTAAGGAATTTCCCGCATGGCTGTAATTTCCGTGCGCGGCAGCACGGATGGGACTGCTCCCCGGATATGGGTCGCTGGGCGGTAAACCACTGTAACGGGTATAGTGGTACACCGGGAAAAAACTCTGTTGTCATCATTTCAAATTCAGGGATAACCCCCGTGCATTCCTTGCACTCTTGCACGGTCGGGAGTGTGCAAAAGTGCAAGGTGTGCATGGGGTAAATTCAAAGTTTGGAATAAGAGCCGTAGGCATCGCGGGTGAAGAAAACGCCCCGTCTGTCACGAAGGAATTTCTTGAACGTGCGTTCCGCCATACCGCATTTCCCGGCTATGGCAACTCCCTCGGCGGTGGTGAACGTGGCGGGCAGTTCCGACATCACGGCAAGCTGCACATCGGTCAGCGCGTCCTCGCCGATGATGCCCTGCACCCTTGTCGCCGTTACTCGGAAATACTCAGTCAGACGGATTGCCCTATCGACCGTAGCCGCTTCTATCGCCTTTTTCTTTTTTGCCCCGCACGCCCAGTCGGAGAGGGCAAGAAGAAGGCAGAACCGCACGGCATAGATTTCAAGTTTGCTCGCAATTGCCGTGAGCGTGTCGCTCCCCTCGGCGTTGCACCGCTCGGTCGATTCATTCTGCCAGGAATAGAGGCGTTGGAGCGCGTCCGGCGAGAACGGCACACCCTCGGGCATTATGTCGCCGCCGCTGTCAGCCGCAGGAACAATCCCGGTCAGTTTGCCGACAATCTCACGCCACGCCGAAAGGATGTCGAATGAGGGCGATTTTCTCTCGCTGTTCCATTTCGCCTTTGTCTGGTCGTCCGGCACCACATAGAGAAAACGCTCGGTGAAACCGTTTGAGTTGCGGTTCCCTGCGGCAAGCTCACTCAGCACTTTGGGCTGGATCGTGCCGATGACGCAGAGGAACGGATTGCGGATGAAGACACCGCTCTGGCTGCTCTTGCGGTCGGACATGGCTACCTTGTGGTTGAATACCGACATCCAGAACTCCGATTCGGAGCCGTTGTTGTAGCGGTTGAAATTCTTGAACCACCCGGCAAGCTCGTCGGCATAGAGGCACAGCCCCCTCGGATTTTCCGAAAGGATACGGTGTACCGCCTCCGGCGTGACATCCTGCATTGTGAAGCGGATGCGCCTCGGTTCGGTCGGGTTCGTATCATAGCCGTTTGCGGCTCTCTCTTTCGGCGGCAGCTCCAACGCCGCAAGATAGCGTTTCATAGCCTCGGAGAAGATTGCCGACTGCTCCGCATCGAAATCTATGAGCGGCTGCATGGCGAAGCTTAGCGGATGGCTCTTGTTGGCTCCCGGACGCCCTACGAGTGCGACGAAAAGAATACAGTATTCCTGCCAGCCTGCCATGTGTTCGGCGTTGTGTGTGTTTCCGACAGCGGCGGCAACCGCCGTCAGCATCGACATGGCGAGATAGTCTTTCGGAAATCCGAGGGTCGTGTTCGCCTCGTCTATGATTTCACGCATCTTTCTCGGAAGCACATCAAGGGGAAAGGGATTGCGGGAGGTCTTTTCTGCGGTTGTTTCTTCTTTTTTCATCGCTTCCCTCCTTTCCCTGTTGTGGCGGGTACGAGTACGCCGACGGCGTTTCCGTCGATGAGGCGCGCCTCCGCCCACTGCAACAGCTCGGACTTTCTGAAATGCAGCTTGGAGCCGAATTTCTGGAACGGCACGGTTCCCGCGCTCGTTTCCTTGTAGAGCTGTCCTTTCTTTATCGGGTAGCCGTTGGAGTTGAGGAACTCCAAAGCCCCCTTCATGTCAAGTGATTCACATTCGTTGTTTGCCGTGGTAACGGCGCGTGCGGAAGCGTTGGCTTCCTTTTCGGCGAGATATTCCTCCACCGACCCCCTTACGAGAAGTTTGAGGACTTCCACCAAAGGGAGATGCAAAAAGTCAGTCATGTTGATTCGGATTGTGGATGTTTGAGTGGTCTGGGGATTGTTTAGCGCATCGGGCATGGGCTTTTAAGGATTAAAAACGTTTGCGGTGTCATCATACAGATGTGGGGGTGTTGTCAATAGGGTTAATATGTGCCTTCCAGCCCATGACTACACCCGGAGGGATAAGGCAGGTCGGCGGTTAAACTAATATCGGACACTCGTCCGTATGCTTACTAAAATGGCGAAAACCACTGAAATATCGGCTCTGATGCCCGGCTCTTGCCACGGGATATAAGGCAATAACGGGGCTGTCTGTTATCGCGTGCGGATTTTCCCGCGTTGATAACGGTCTTGAATATGCCTGATTATATCGGCGATAATCACCTTTCGCAAGGGTGCGGTCGGCAGAGGGGGAACACTGATGCCGCTGTAATCATCTTAGCGGTTTTAATCATTGTGCCCGGCACGTCGGCTGCCATTGCTCCGTTACTTTCAACAAGGAGAAATCCGCGATGGTTCGCAGTGTCCGGCTTTGTCCGCGTTATTCCGCTATGCGTCCTACTTTTTCTTTTCGGCGGTCATTTCTCCTTTCGGCGCAACGAAAGTACAATCCCTATACGGATTATCCAAGTTTTCAGTAACTTGCGACTGCGTTTGACTGTCGAATGACTGAAATTGACTGATACCCTTGTCGGATTGCTATATTAAGATACGAAAAATTTTTGAATTATGCAAATGTGGAGCGAAATCGGGCGATGAGAAGAAAAAGGACACCGGGTATCCCTCCCGATGTCCGACCACTAAATCCACAATCAAAATTATTTTGACTGCGATTCCGTATGCAAAGTTAAGCTTTTTAGCTCACATCTACAACCATATAACACTCAATCCCGTGGAAAGTTATTCGGGGCTTGCATAGCTGACACTGCCGAGGCTGTTTATAGCCTTAACCATAAGGTCGTCATTAGCTCGTGTGTATTTTTCTGTATGCCGTAAGCTGCTATGCCCTAAAAGGGTCGATACCGTCTTTATATTCGCTCCGCGATTAAGCAAATTAACCCCGAAACTATGACGTGCGCAGTGCCATGTGATATGCTTGCTAATGCCAGCTCTTTTAACCCATCTTTTCACAGCCTTTAGGCAAGCGGTATGAGAAGGTAGCGGAAATATTAGACTATCGCGTTCCTCCTCTGTCGCCGGGTTTCCTACAAGAGATAGAATATCATCGTTAAGAGGGATTATTACACCACTCGCCGAGCTATGCCCGCGTGTTTTGTTCTGCTCAAAAATCAGAAGTTTGTTGGCGTAATCAATATTCCGGAAAGTTATATCGCTTACATCACACCAACGTAAACCGCAGAATAAGCTAAAGAGAAAAGCTCGTTGTATGACAGGATTTTCATTGGCGTAATGTGTTGCCATCAATCTTTCTATCTCTTCGGGAGAAAGGATTTCTTTCTTCAAAGTCTTTTCGTCAACCTTGATGGTAATACCTATGCAAGGGTTCTTCGACAAGATTTCTTTTTCAATGGCATAAGCTATGACTTTCTTGAAACGCTGGAATACTGATTGTGGGCCTTCACCTTTGCCGTGAGCTTTCAGATACTCCACAAAGGAAAGCATCATTTCCTTTGTCAGTTGCTGAGGTCTTATGATTCGGTCATACATCATATATGCCGGAGTTTCGCTGAGAAAAGCACGGAAGCGACGATGAGCCATTTCAATCATGCGTTTGTCTGCTTTGGTGTATGTGTCTATGTATTCTTGAAAGAAATCGTGGAAGTTGGCGATACGCTCTTTCTTCAATCGGTAGCCTTCCCGGTCTTCAAGCAGACGCTGTTCTCTCTCAAATCGGATTTTCTCGGCAAGAGCCAACGTATTCTTGTTCTGGATGCGCTCCTGTTGGGTACGGGGTGCAATCCAGATGTATAGGTTCAGATTTTCTTTTCGGCGGTCATGCTTGATTTTGTATTTTTGTTTGCCTTTCATCGCACCTTCGGTGTAATACACTGGGTTGCCGTCATCATCAACGACGGGAGTTTCGGTTCGCCCGAGGTAAAACTCAAGATAAAGGCTGGCCCGTCCGTCGCTCAGTACAGACTGCTGTAGTTTAGGGTTTTGTTTGTTCTTTGTCTTGATATTTGCCATATGTGTAAACTTTTCTTTTCCACAAATTTACACATTCAAAAGTAATTCGTAAATTTGCATTAAAGAGTCATTAACAGTTCTATAACAACTGTGGTGTACTAAAAGTGTACTACTTGGCAAAAAATATCGAAAACGGCTATAAATGAATAGAAGACTAATTACATATAACTATCTGAAAACCATTGCGAATGGTTCTATTCATTTTCATGCGTTTTCATATCAATATCCCGGGTCCGGGTACAGAACTGAGGATTCTCATTGCGAGAGTCCTCTTTTCTATTTTCTGCCCCTCGCGACTCGTTGGTTTGCTCATAGATAAGGTCAAGCACTTTGTTGTAAGAATTGGTTCTATGTTTGCCTAATTCAAGTATTATCACTAACTTTGCTTTATGAAGAAAAAGCTAACGATAGAATCCCTAATCGCAGAGGCAGAACATTTTTGTTCGCTCAATTCTGGTGTATATAAAAGCGAGCTCTTTGGGGTTACTGACGGAAAGGCTGTCGGTACGTTTGTTGAACATCTTTTCAAGCAATATCTTGAAGAACGTTATGAAATGAAAGTTGGCAATTCCGCCAATGGATTGGATCTACCTTCTGTAGATACTGATATTAAAGTCACATCAATAAAACAACCGCAGTCGAGTTGCCCTTTTAAAGATAGTAAACAAAAGATATTCGGATTAGGCTACAACCTTCTCGTCTTTGTCTATAGAAAATATGATGACCCAAAGAAAAAGAAGGGAATGTTGGATTTCGTTTCATGCAATTTTATTGATAAATGCCGAACTGCGGATTTCCAAACTACCACAGGTTTGCATAAAATAATATCGAACCAGGGCAATCAGGATGATATTTTTGCATTCTTGGTGGAGCATAACATTCCAAGCGATGAAGTGACCTTATATAACATGGCAGGCGACATTCTGAAAAATCCTCCTCAAATTGGGTACTTGACTATATCAAATGCTCTCCAGTGGCGACTTCAATATGGAAGAATTGTGTCTATGACGGATAAAGTAGACGGCATTGAGCAAATAATCAAGTTTTCAAAATGAGAAATTTGATTAACCTGATTCGCAATACAGATTACACTGAAGCCAATCTCATAATTAGATCGCTTAGTGGAATCGTTGACTACTTCTCTTCAGAGCAGGAGAAAGTTGATTTCATTGCCATTCATGAAATTGGCACATCCATTGTATGCGAAGACAGAGTATCTTATGGTGATTGGCAAACACCAGTGTCATTGTCCGAAAGAATTTGTGATATTCATTTATCAAAGTTTGGCAGCCCAGATATAGTAATAGAACCTACTTGCGGACTTGGGTCTTTTGTATTATCTGCATTGGAAAAATTTCCGAACATTAAAGAATTTTATGCTGTAGAGATTAACAGTCAATACACATCGGAATTAAAGCTGAAAATACTGTCGAATGCTTTAAATGCTCCTTCCCTGAAACATCCCGATATTTATATCTATAATACGGATTTTTTTGAGTTTGATTTTATGCCCATAATTGAGAAAAGCAGACGAATGGGATGGAATATGGCTGTTATTGGTAATCCGCCATGGGTTACGAACAGCACTCAAGGGAAAAATAATTCCAAGAATATTCCGTTAAAGAGCAATATTTTCAAATTAAAAGGTATTGATGCCATAACGGGCAAAAGTAATTTCGACATCAGCGAGTATATTACGCTAAAATTATTACATTTATCAGAAATGAATAATGGAGGTATCTCCTTCCTTCTAAAAAATTCTGTTATTCGAAACATCTTAATTAAACAGCACACCGAGAGATTACATCTCGGAAATATTGAACAAAAATTGATTGATGCATCTAACGAGTTCGATGTTTCAGTAGATGCATCATGTTTTCTTGCTCAATTAGGATGTACCCCCTCTTTTATTTGCAACGTCTCAGATTTTTATTCAAACGCGTATATTCAGCAATATGGGTGGGTAAATGACTCTTTCGTTTCTGATACAAAATCATATAGGACTGTTTCAAAATATGACGGTAAGTCTTCTTATATATGGCGTTCTGGCATTAAACACGATTGCGCCTCTATCTTAGAACTAACTCAGA
>CABRLF010000117.1 GCA_902471685.1 uncultured Porphyromonadaceae bacterium | reverse complement strand
GGATCGAGAAAGCTATGCGTTCTATTTCCCGGTCGGAGTTGTTAGTGGTGAAGAATGTTTCACGTCTTGATCGCAGCGGTTTGTCGTAACCGTTGACAGAAATCTCAGATGCTTCGGGAGCGGGCAAGGTATCATACGCTGCCCTCTGGGGCGCATTCTCTGTCTGGACGGGTTTGAGATTGCGCCGGGTGGTACGTTCGGCATAAACGCTGCATGCAGCGATGAAGAGAATAAAGAGGAAAGAAAACTTCTTCATAGTACAACAGGATAATTGGGTGAAACAGGAGCCAGACGTCGGGCACCGTCTATGCCGGCTGGTCGTGAATCGGAGCGGTCGACCGAGAGGCGGAAGAGATATGGAATCCAGCGAAGAATATTCACGCGAGTACCTCTTTTATACGGCCGGATCGAAAGTGAGCATGAGGCCGGATCGAAAGTGAATATAAAACTGTTGGTTTTACGCCTGTTTATTCCATGCTCTTTTCCCGACAGCGACTTGAATAGAGTAGCATCGTAATGGTTGGCTGTTCCAGTCGACTCCATATGCCCGAAAAGCGCGCCTGATGGAACTGTCAGATCGGGAGACTCGAGAATATAAAGATCGAATACGCCGTTGCGCCCGTTTTGAGGACGGATTTCAAAAATTGCTCCGTCAGCACCGAATTGCCAGATTCCGGCCGGCGACAATGGATTGGTCAATACCGGTGCTGAGTGCCCCAGATTGATTGTATCGGGGGCCTCGGATGCAGATGCAAGGAAGCACGTCAGCATTAGCAGTATGGCAATGACGGTGGTTTTCATTTGTCCTGCGGCTTTATTGAATCCGGTAATTCTGGCTTGGTCACCGGAAGACGAAGACTCCTTGATGTGCTGTCGGAAGCTGCCTCATCTTTTTTCTTTTTATTCTTCTTCAGGAAAGAGAAGAGATTATCGAAATCACGTCGGAACACGACGCCTACTCCCTGAGTTGTCTGGGCGCTGCGGATATAATAATTCCGGTCGTTGTAGCGGTTATATGCTTTCAGACGCCATGAGCCGCGTTTATTGAGGAGGTACTCGATGTCAAAATCTCCGATAAACTGATTTGAATTCAATGACTTGTCGCGATAACCGAAATTGCCGTTGAAAATGAGCCGGTTATTGAGCAGACGGCTCGAGAGGGCCACATCTACTTCCACATCGGAAAAATCACCACGGTCGCTTCGCAGATTAGGAGCCACAGTCCAGTTGTCACTCAGTTTTCCGAGCATACTCCCGAGTTGGCTCGATATTGTTGAGGACGCCACGGAGAAGAGCTCGCTGCCCTTAGTGGTGGATGCCATATAATCGGGTGTATAGAAGCGGTTCAGTGCCAGCAGATATATGATCTGTCGGTTCATCATATCGGAGGTGCTCACAATACTTCTCACCTTTCTGTAGGTGTCGGAAGTGAGAGTCGGGAATTCAAGGTCGAAGTCGATAGCGGGTTGCCGTATATCGCCTGTCACTTTCATCAGCGCGTGAACAGGTACATTTGTCCGCGCTATATCCTTATCCTGAAGGAAACTCTCGTCAAGATCCGTCAGGTTGGCGTTGGTCCCGTAGTAAGCCTCAAGATTGGTCTTTACTCCATAGGGATCGCCGTCGAACTGGATCGAACTGCCTTCCTTGATGGTAAAGTCCTTGATGATGATGTCCTGAAGGGTAAATCGGTATGTACCGTCCGCAAGGGTATATTTGCCCCATATATTGAGGTCGTTGTTTGCGGAGTGGTACGCCATATGGAGATTGCCTTCGCCATGAGCCTTGATTTCGTCGCCTCCGATGGGATCCATCACGAGAGTCATGGTAGCGTCTTTTGTGATGTCGACGAGAATGTCCATATTGTATTTCGAGGGCTGATCCTCGCCCGCTGCGACTTTGCTCTTGAAGGCTTTGACAGCGAGCGGGGTATAGTCGGGCTCGGGCTGGTGTGTGCGTACAGAATCTGGCGTCACGTCTCTGAAAGTGAGAAATGAGTAGTCCTCGGCGTCCAACCGGTCGCTCAGTACAAATGTGAATGTCGATTTCGGTGCTGTCGACATGTTCACATCAATATTCACAACTCCGGGATAACCCGATACGGATGCGGAGCCGTTGCCGAATATTGTGCCATACCAGTCCGGATTGTCGCGGGAGGTAGTATTATAGCTCAGGAAATCGCGGGCGTCCGTTATGTCGAATTTGAAATCGGGAAGATGGAAGCACTGGTGATGAACGTAGCCGTTCAGTTTGGCTGTTTTCCCGTATATGTCGCGGATTGTGATATTCTTTAGCTCAATCAGACCGGGCTTCATGTGAATACTGTCGGTGGCGGAATATGTAGTTCCGGTGAAGTCAACTTTCAGCTTTACATTGTCGGCGAAAACATCGCCTTCGAGGTTCATGTCGTGGAAAGTGCCGAAAAGTCGGGCATGTCCGCTTGCGCGGCCTGTGATGGAGGAGGTAAAGGCCGACATGAAGGGTTTTAGGAAGTCTACCGGGATGCTGTCGGCGTAGAAATCGATATCAAGAGCCTCTTTCATGGGCATGATTGCTCCGAGAATGGTAGATTTATGTCCTTCGAAACCGGTAATATCGGCGTCGAGGGTAAAAGCCTGTTCCGGATTGTCCCATGCGACGCGGATGTCGGCATCACCCATAGTGCATCGCTGGTAGCCGATTGAATCGACGTGCAAGTCAGGACATGTCAGCACCGGAGCTTTGCCGAGAAGATTGCGGGCAGAGAATTTTCCTGAAGCGCGGCCGCTGAGAAGTGCATTGTCTATCTCAAGAGTCTCGAATATCGGCAAAAGAGAGATCTTGTCGAGGTTTACGGCAAGATTGTCGGTATCGTCGGGCCCGATAGTTCCGTCGATTGCTATGCTTTGTCCTGGTGAGTCGAGGCTGAAATTGTCGACGGTTATCCGTGCCGGTGTGATATCGATTGTTGATGTCTGTATCTTCCAGGTCTCGTCGCCGAAGTTTATGGTGCCGGGATTGAAATTAATCAGAGCATCCAATGGGAAACTCTCTCCGGGTTTCTTGCCGAATGGCTTGCGGAATAGTGTTGAGAAATCAAAATTGCCGTTGATCGGGATGGCACGGTCAAGGGTCCAGTCAACGTGTGTGTCAAGACGGTTTCCCGCGCCCTGAAGCAGTGCCGACACGACCATATCTCCTTTCTTTGTCGCAAACTGAGTGGTGAGGTATATCTTGCTGCTTTGCTTTTCGCGGTCAAGAGACGCGAAAACATCGGTGTTTTCAAATAATTTATTGCCCTGACGCAGATAAGGAGCGGAGATATTGATATTGGCTCGCCCTGTGCGAATGTCGGTGAACCCTTCAATAGACACGTCATCCATCACGTGAAAAGGAAGGCCGAGGAATTCAGTCACTTTTTCGGATGGCAGGAGAGTGAAATCGAAGCGGAAATTGTTCTGAATGTCTGATAAGCCGGATTTCGGAATAGTATGTCCTTCAAAGAGCGCGGGGAAGAAATCTGCGGCTATCCGTGAAAGCTGAGGCACGAGTGTACGGAATGAATACTCTCCCCATAGCCGTCCGGTGAAAATATCGGAATCGAATTCTATAGTCGGCGTAGGCCCTTCCGGTTTTGCCGAGGCGACAATCCTGTCGATTTTAAGCCCTTCATTTTTGTCATCAGTCCATCGGAGATCGAATATCTCGGCTGTTCCGCTGATATCATCGGCATCCGATCCGGTGCCGTTGATATTCAGTTTGGTGCCGAATCGGTAACCTTCGTGTGTTTTGTCAAATCCGAGCGCATAGAGGTCGATCATAGAGGCCGTGGCGGTGGCATTGATATTGTGGCGTTTTTTGTCGGTTTCGACAAAACCGTAGGCGAGCAGTTTCACCGACGGATCGTCAACAGATAGGTTGACTTCTGCTTTGTTGCCACGTTCGAGTTGCAGCGATGCCGTGATGCCCGTGTAATCATAGCCATGAAAACCAAGGCGTCTGATGTCAGCATTGAAGTCAGCCTCGCGGATGTTCCCTAAGCGTACTTTTCCGGTGGCAGATGCAGAAAGAACGCCAAGTTCAGGATTGGAGAGAAAAGATCCGAGATCGATGTCCTCAACAGATAAATCGCCGTCCAACATATAAGAAGGTTTGGGCGAACCCAGACCGGAAACAGTATATTTTCCTTCAAAATCAGCACTTCCGGCCTCGCTTTCAGCGATGACGCTTGCCATACCGCTGCTGAGAGATCCTTTGCCGGCGGCATGAATAGTATATTGAGGCAGTTTTGATATCGCTTCGGCTGTCTTGGGCGGAAGGAGCGTGGAGAGGAGTTTCTCTATATCCTGTCCGCTGGCAGATATATTCAGGTAGTCAAGATCGTAAGTAAGTTTTTCTTTATCCAGCAGAGAAGTGGCATCTGCCGCCAGAGAAAGAGTAAAACCGTTATTTCCGGTCCCTGAAACAGCCAGACGGTTGAGATGTGCATTGTCGAGTGTTCCTTCCGCATCCAGGGCTAACGACAGACGGCTGTTGATGGCTCCGAGTTGAGGTACGAAGGCACGGAGATCGGAGAGGGTCACTTCGCATTCGTCGCATGTGGCAATATGCAGTTTCTGATGCTGAAGTGCATTCAAGATGTCTTTGTAGCCGTTGAATGCGAATTCTATCGGAGAAAGGCAGATATGCGAAGCCGGAAGATCGAGAGAGAAATCATATAGTTTCATACCCGTTTTTCCGAAATCGACTTTGGCCCTGAGTTCATCGAGATGGAAACCGCTTCGTTCGGCGAAAGAAAGGTGGTCAAGATGAACGCGATATAAATTATTGCTTATCTGAGGAATATATGCGTTGACGGCGAGCTTTGATACCCTGATATGCGAAGGACAGAACCGTGCGGAGTCGCAAAGAGTTTCCGAAAGGACATCATAGCTCAGTTCTGCATTGCGTATAACTACAGTATTGAACCGCAGATCGAAAGGCTTTTCCTCTTTGGGTGAATCCTTCTGCAGATGATTGATAATGGGCTGTATGTTAAGTGGCGATTCGGGTGTCGCTTTTGATATACAGAACCGTGCGCCGTCAATTAGAGCGTAGTCGAATACAAGTTCGCCTGTACGGATGAAATGATAAAGCTCGAAGCCTGCGCTGACATCATCTATCGCTGCAATGCTGTCGTTGCCAAGGTTAAGCGAGACATTCCGCACATCAAGTTTGTTGAATGGCCGTATCCCTACTTTGCCGATAGTTACTTCAGCACCGAGCAGGCGTGTCAGTTCGGTCTGTCCGATATTGCGGATATAATTCTGGACGGGGTCGAGCGAAAGCATGACATACAGCGTCACCGGCGTGAGTACGGCAAAAAGCAAAATCACGCAAACGATGGCGCGGAATATTTTCCATGCAATTCTCATGTGGTGAAGCGAGTCCTGAATCTGATTCTTAACGAAATCTGCAAAAGTTGATATCCCCGGCGGAATTTTGGTCCGCCGGGGAAAATTATGCGTCAGCGACCGGAATTCCGGATTTTGTCGTGGAGGTAGGCTGTGAAGGTATCGTTCGCCAGCAGTTCGTCCACAGTAAGGTGCATGCGGTATCTCCAGTAATGCCGCGATTCTGCAGGTACGTTAATCTGCTCCTCGCGAGGATCCTGACGGCGGATTTCGCCGTTGACCGACAGCCAGTCCTGAAGCGGTAGGATGCAGAGCATCGAAGGCGACTGGAGGTGCAGGTCGATGATCTTGTCGCAGATCCAGGGCTCGGCGTATACCGGTGCTTCGCCCGACTGATGCAGCACTTCGTTGTAGTACTTCTGGGTTTTGTCGCGGTCTTCTTCCCACCACTGACGAATGCCGCCCATATCGTGGGTAGATGTAGTGCAGACGGAGAAATAGGGATAATTCCAAGTGTTGCCGAACAGATAACCGACGTCTTTGGGCATACGCTGGATCTCAAGCGACAGAATCTCAAGTTTCTGAATAACAGGCGGAACGCATGCGGGAATCATGCCGAGGTCTTCGGCGCACACCAGCATATCGGTGGCATCGATGAGGGGAGGGAGTTTCCACATGGCTTTGCCATACCAGAAATCGTTATGACGGTGGTAGAAGAAGTCGTTATAAAGCCGGTTGAAGCACCAGCGCTCATAATCCGACAGTGATCGGTAGACGTAAGTGTACTGGGCAGAGATACGAGGATGATATTTTCCTTTTTCGCGTGGGTCTTCGATGAAAAGGACCTCGTCGGCAAGTCCGAGAAGAGCATTGCAGATACGGCTGTTTTTCTCGTCTTTAGGCAGTTTTGCGAAGTGGTCGGCAATCTTGCGCTGATTGTCGAATTCCGGCTTGAATGAGTAACGTCCGTCGCCCATGCTGTCGAGATAGGTTGCCACAGCCTCGTCTTTGTAGGGGCCGATGAAGTCGCCTAAGAAATAATCCATTATATATGGACGAGTCTGTAGGTTGACGTCGATCCAGAAATCGTAGTTATAGCGCATTTCCTCGACGGAGAAGGGGAGTGCAGGGTTGAAATAGCCGAGCAGCCCGTGAATAGCGTCGAGAGGTATCTCCCAGATGCGGAAGAATCCGAGGACGTGGTCGATACGGTAAGCATCGAAATACTCGGCCATCTTGCGGAAACGTGATTTCCACCATGTAAATCCGTCCTTGCTCATTTCTTCCCAGTTATAGGTCGGTAATCCCCAGTTCTGACCCAGTACAGAGAAATCGTCCGGTGGAGCTCCGGCCTGACAGTTGAGATTGAACAGCCGCGGATTCTGCCAGGCATCAGCGCTGGTACGGGAGATACCGATAGGCACATCGCCTTTTAGCGCCACTCCCTGACTTTTGGCATAATTATGGACATGTGTCATCTGGCGGTCCAGATGATACTGTACGAAACAGTGGAATGCGATTTCCGACGGAGCTTCACCTATAATACGGGTCAGAATTTCATCTGAATATTCGGCGTATTCTCCCCACGAATTATAATCTGGATTATTAAACCGGTCACGGAGGGTACAGAAAGCAGCATATGGCAACAGCCAGTGGCGGTTGCGCTCTATGAAAGTTTTGTATTCCGGTTTTTCGGCTGTCGCTGCGCCGTCCTGTGCGAAAATCTCGCGGAGGTACGCGGTTTTGCCTCGGTTGACTCCTTCATAGTCTACTTCCTTGAGTTTGTTTAGGCTGGCTCCGAGATTGCGGTAGTATTCCATACGGTCTTCGTTGTCGAGCACGCCGACAGCATCAAGACGCAGATACATCGGATGAAGCGCGAAGGTCGAATTAGCGTTGTAGGGATATGAATCTGTCCATGAGTGCGTCATCGTAGTGTCGTTGATGGGCAGAATCTGGATGAACGACTGGGCGGTAGCCTTGGCCCAGTCTATCATCGGAATAAGGTCGTAGAAATCACCTACACCGAAATCATCTGCAGTCCGGATGGAGAAAACAGGAATAGCAGTTCCCGCACCGCGCCACGGTTCCTGTGCGTTTATGAACCTGAGCCCTTCGACTATAGTTGCGCGGTCGAGAGCGGGATTTATGCCGAAACGACGGTTTTCGCCTCCTTCCCAGCTTTTCACATCTCCTGTAGTGCTGTCGACGATAACAAATTTATATTCGGTGTCTTCTGAAAGAACCGATGACGGGATATTGACTTTCCACAAAGGAAAATCGGCGCAGCTCATACGGATTCCTTCTTCCGGCTTCCAGTTGCCCAATGCGTTTCCTGTGCCGCAGAGTACAATCGAATCGGACGGCTTTACCATAGGTGCGGCGACTGTGAGAGTCGTCATTCCTGTCTGAGGATAGACTCTCCGGCTGTTGTCTGAGCAATGATTATTGATACATTCCGTGAATGCCGATGAATAGAACGGCTTATCAAAAGGCTGATCCTGCCATTTGTCGAATATACAAATTGTCGTGGCGCCTTCCTGCAGCAAGAGGCTATTCCCGTGGCCCCATTCGCTCCTGATATGGCCGTCATCGCGGACTACGGCGTAATGATAATTGACGGAAGCGGTAGAATCAGGAATTGATACCTGTCCCGTCCAGCGTTCACCATCTGACGGAGACAACTTCAAGGCATCGGCAATATTTCCGTTGCCGAGAGCAGGGATATTGCCGATGACATAAATTGTTTCGCCCCAGTTAGTGCGATAACCTATGTTGAAAAACAGTTTCATTAATTTGTAAAAGTATGATATTTAGTTATTTGTTGTAGTTGTACTTAATAATAACGTTTTATAGGAATAAATGACAAACAAATTTAGCTATTATTTTCGGACTGCAAAGCAAAATAACTGTAAAAAAGTCGGGATACTCACATTCTTGCAACGTCTGCCGGTTCAAAAGTGATAATCTTTTCAGGTATGGATCCGTCTTCAGGTTTATATCTATATTTTATCCCGTACTGAAGTTTTTTAAGAATATCGAAGGTATGCGAGAGGCCGGGAGTGCCGGCCTGGTCCGACAGACTTGCGAACAGATTATCCCATGCTTCCTGCGATTCTGCATCCTCGAAAGAGATTCGGACCGGGTCGTATATAAAATTATAACAGATATAGCCGCTGTCAATGGTGACAGTCTGCATTGTCAGACCATCGCCGAGATCGGAGGGACACTGGGCATTCGAGGCGGCTATTATTCTGTCGAGCTGTTCGTTGTAGTTTTCTTCCTCATTCTCTGTTGTCTCGAGTCCGGCCAGCTCGTCGGCAGATAGAGTGACTTCGGCAGTTTCTTTTGTCTGTGCTCCTTCCATGATGAGTCGGACAGATGATCCCGTCTCAGAGAGAAGCTTGAGAAGTTCGGAATTCTCTTTCTGACACATGAAAGACTGAAGATAATCCCTTTGTTGTTGAGAGGCCTTGCGGAGATCGGAGATACTTATTACGGATTCATTCAGCATAATTTTCAGTTCAACGCAGTTTTCATCCTCGTTGTAAGTCATAGATTCGAAGACGCCGATCCCGAGATCGGTGGGAAGTTCTTTGTCAGTAGTCTCGCAGATTATACGGAGTTTAGTGCGGTTGCTGTCGGAGCAGGCGCATAGGAGCAGGACTAATAATGCCGTTAAAGCGATGATGAAATTTTTCATTGATATTTTGGGTGTTATGCTAATAAATCTCAATAAACGGATGAAGTAAATCGG
>CABRLF010000116.1 GCA_902471685.1 uncultured Porphyromonadaceae bacterium | reverse complement strand
GTCGTCCATTATCAGCGGCGGCACATAGCAGGGATTGTCTTTATACAGGTCGATCCCGAACTGTACATACTGATGCAACTGGTCGGAATCGGAAGCAATAGGATGAACGTAGACAGAAGACATTGATTATCGTCGGTTAGGTTCCGGCTCACTGAGCCAAAGGGCTCGGCGCATATGGCGACAGCAGATAGACGCATAGAAGCACCATCACAGCCAGGAACACTATTATACAGATGTAGATATTTTTATTACGTCGGTTTTCGAGGGCGAGATGCACTTCCTGCATGTCACGGTAACGGTTTTCCGGATTTTCCTGCATACACCGGGCAGATACTTTCCGAAGCACGGGATCGTCGATTCCGCTGGCATCAAGAGCTTCCTTGAGGACTTTTCCGTAGTTGTAGATATCATCGGAAGTAGTCTGATGCGACAGCGACGGGCGCTGTTCGAACCCGACATCGATAAGTTTGAGATTGCCGATATTCTCCGTGAATATTATGTTGTCCGGAGTCAGCGGAGCATGAAGAATGTGATTTGTCTGGATATAATCAAGAGCATCGACGAGCTGATGGCGCAGCTGGGCGATATGCATGGCGGTCACCTTCTTTTCCTTGATGAGCTTGCGGAGCGAATCTCCGTAGACATCATCCGTGACGATACAGCGGCCGATACCGGGAATATCTTCGAAGTCATTGATCATTATGATATTCGGATGAGCGAGACTGTATCGCACATCGAATTCCTGCTCTATCATTGCCTGATAGCGCGGATCGGACGCATATTCGGGCTTGAGGGTCTTGATCATGACCCATTTGCCGAACTTGCGGGCAGTATATATATGGTAGAACTCCTCGTCCCATTCGGGAAGATGCTCTATCTCGGTCCAGCGTTGTGTCTGATCAGTCATTGTTGAGACTTATAGGTATTTCGCGGTCTATGGAATGGTCGAGAGAAATGAGAGTCTCTGTACCGGTGACACCCGGAATCATCTGTATCTTCTTGTTCAGCAGCTCCATGAGATGTTCGTTGTCGCGTGCATAAAGCTTAATGAGCATGGTGTACGGGCCGGTAGTGAAATGGCATTCCACGATTTCGGGAATCTTCTCCAGCTCGGGCACTACGTCGCGGTACATTGCGCCGCGCTCCAGATTCACTCCGATATAGGTGCATGTGGCATATCCGAGAATCTTGGGATTGACATGATAACCGGAACCGGTGATTACCTCCATGTCGATAAGACGCTGGAGACGCTGATGGATGGCAGCTCGCGACACTCCGCATTCCATCGCCACGTCTTTCGACGGAATGCGTGCATTATGCATCACTATCTTAAGTATCTTACGGTCGAGATTGTCAATTTTTTCCATGGTGCGTTGAAAAATTCTTAACTTGCATTCGGTTTAATTTTGCAAATATAATAATTATTTACAAAATGAACAAGAATTAATGAAAATCGTACACACATTTCGTTAAATCGCCCATTTATATGCGCCTTTTGTCAACTACATTGACAAAGAGCATCAGTATTTGAACGAACTTCCACCAAGGAATTCCCTCAGCAGCGACGTCGATGGCAGCAAGGACATACTGATAGGCGTGAAATAGCTCAGGAACTTACGCAGACGGTATGCCTCGGCGTATTCGGGGACGTCGGGATGAACGCCACGGAGCACGTTCTCGGCGACATCCTTCATCACAGCCAGTTCGAATACGGACGACGAGTTGAACATCGCATCGGCATTTTCCTGATAAGGGAAGATCCATTTGTCTTCGCCGCGACGCACACTCGGCCAGCGGCGTATTGTCTCCTCGGCCGACGTCCCGCGATATTTGTGATCGCGGATTATGCGGCGCAAAAGACGGTTGTCGGTTGTCGGCACCCAGTTGTGCGCATCGATCGACAATGTGGTGAGAGCCGATACATATACCCTGAACTTCATCTCTTCGGGAATCATCGACGTCAGTTCGGGATTCAGCCCGTGGATGCCTTCGATGAGAAGAATCGATCCTTTCCCAAGATGGATCTTCTTACCGCGATATTCACGCGTGCCACGCTCGAAATTATATGTAGGCAATTCGACTTCCCGCCCGGCAAGAATGTCGGCAAGATCGCTGTTGAACTGCTTCAGGTCGAGAGCGTAGAGCGATTCATAATCATAATCGCCGCTCTCGTCGCGGGGCGTAAGGGCTCGGTCGACAAAATAATCGTCGAGTGATATCATCTGCGGTTTGAGCAGATTGGTCATCAGCTGGATTGCCAGACGTTTGGTAGTGGTGGTTTTTCCGGATGATGAAGGTCCGGATATAAGTACTATTCTCGCACCGCCCTTGCGGTAACGCTCCGTAATGCGGTCGCTGATGTGCGCGAGCGCCTTTTCATGCAGAGCCTCTGCCACATTGATGAGGTCAGCGGCATTGTGCTCGGCGACAAAAGTATTCAGCTCGCCTACATCTCTGACTCCGACAATCCGGTTGAAGCACAGATAGTCGGTAAAGGCATGGTACATCTTCTCCTGACAGATAGGGCGCGCAGGCTGCGACGGGCATTTAGGATCGAAAGGCATAAGCAGGAAACCGTCCTTATACCGCACAAGATCGAAAACATCGATATGTCCGGTCGACGGCGCCAGAGCACCGTAATAGCTGTCGATCACGTCGCCCAGCGAATAGTAGGTAGTATATAGCTCGCGGGTAGTGCGCAGCAGAGCGGCCTTCGACGGCAACCCCCTCTCCTCGAACATCGCCGTCACATCGGTGGTAAATTCCTGATGACGTACAAACGGCAGATCGGCATCCGACAGACGGCGCATAGCGGCCAATACCTGATTCAGCAGCCCGTCGGTAACCTCATCCACTCCGTCGAGGCGGCAATAGTAACCGTGAGCGATAGAATGCTCTATCGTCAGGCTCGAACCGGGGCATACCTCCTGGAGGGCTGCATACAACAGCATGCAGAGCGAACGGGTATAGACTCGCGGGCCCGAACCTTCAGTACGGCTCTGGAATTCTATCATCTTTGGCATATAGACCGCAAAGCCCATATCCTCGGTCTTGTTATTCACACGGCAACAGATGGGATTGAAACCCAGTTCGTCGCGCAGACACACCGCCACCTCGGCAAGCGTCGAGCCGCCGGGAATGTCAAGATACCGCCCTAAATTGCGGCAGAAAACTTTTATCGGAGAGTTCATAGAGAATTTCTTTTTATTTCCCGTCCTTGATGATGCGCCTCGCCGCACGGTAGGCCAGAAGAGTCGAGCGGAAACGTGTCAGGGCGATATTCCGGCCTGCCTCCCCGTCAAATATAGCACCATCGCCAAGCTGACAGCGAAGGAAAGCCGATGCCGCGCGGACCCAGCACAACGGAGCGGGAGCGCTGATACCCGCGGCCGCCATTACACGTCCGCGGATTTCGGCATTTCTCAGTTCCTTGGTCTCATATTCGCCGTAGTGCGAGCAGCGGTAGTGGAGCATATCGCCCTCTATAAGTTCAGGACGCACTCCCCCGGGATAGATGAGGCGCTCCCCTACATCGTGAAGATTCCAGTTGGCATACCGCCGGTCGAAAAGCCTCGTCTCGTAGTACGGCTTCATGCCGCTGCGGTGCATGGGTCTGCCGCACATATAGTTCACGATCCGGAAACGGTACATGCGGTGGGTGAAACCCTGAATCTTGAGCGCGATGATATTCCGCCTCAGTTCCTCGGAGAGCACCTCGTCCGCATCGATCGAGAGTACATAACTGCCGTGGGCGAGGCTTACGGCATACTGGCGCTGCGATCCATATCCGGTGAACGCACGCTGCGACACTTTGCAGCCGTAGCGGCGGCATATGTCCACTGTGGCATCGGTGGAGAAAGAATCCACAATGATAATCTCGTCGGCTACACCGATGAGAGAATTGAGGCAACGCTCTATATTGGCGGCCTCATTCAGAGTAATTATCGTGGCACTGATGAACGACATATGCTGCGCCCGGTCGGGATTTTCAGTCCATTTCGAGGTCGCCGTCCAGCACTTCGTGCCAGGGCAGACCGTTTTCGGCTACTGCTGCGAGGAAAGGATCGGGATCGAACTCCTCGACATTGTGCACACCGGCTTTCTTCCATTTGCCTGTGAGGAACATCATTGCTCCGCACATGGCAGGCACACCGGTGGTATAGCTCACTGCCTGCATGCCCGTTTCCTTATATGCGGCCTCATGCGAGCAGTTGTTGTAAATATAATATGTAAGCGGCTTGCCTTCCTTATCCTTGCCGGAAATGCGGCATCCGATCGAAGTCTCGCCATGATAGTTCTTGCCGAGATCCTGAGGATTGGGCAGAACGGCCTTGAGGAACTGCAGAGGCACGATTTTCACACCGTTGTATTCCACCTCGTCGATGCGGGCCATGCCTATGTCCTGAATGACGCGCAGATGAGTGAGATACTCCTGTCCGAAAGTCATCCAGAAGCGTGCACGCTTGATTGTGGGGAAGTTCTGCACGAGCGATTCGAGTTCCTCGTGATATAGGAGGTAGCTCTCTCGAGGCCCTATGTTGGGATAGTTGAGCGTACGGTGGAATTCCAGCGGCTTGGTCACCACCCATTCTCCCTCCTTATAGTATCGTCCGTTCTGAGTGATTTCGCGGATATTGATTTCGGGATTGAAGTTGGTAGCGAAAGCTTTGCCGTGGTCTCCGGCGTTGCAGTCCACGATGTCGAGAGTCTCCATTTCGGAGAAGTAATGCTTGGCCGCATAAGCGGTGAAAACGCCGGACACGCCCGGGTCGAATCCGCATCCGAGGATTGCAGTAAGGCCCGCTTTCTCGAAGCGTTCGCGATAGGCCCACTGCCAGGAGTACTCGAAGTGAGCAACGTCTTTGGGCTCATAGTTGGCGGTATCGAGATAGTTCACGCCACACTCGAGACAGGCGTCCATGATAGTCAGGTCCTGATATGGGAGGGCCACATTGATAACCATGTCGGGCTTATGACGGTTGAACAGCGCCACAACCTGGTCCACATGGTCGGCATCGACCGTATCGGTGGTTACATTAGGCGCTCCGATGGCCTTGGCCACAGCGTCGCATTTCGACTTGGTGCGGGCCGCGATTACAATCTCGGAGAATACTTCGGGATGCTGCGCACACTTGAAGGCAACTACCGTGCCGACGCCTCCGCAGCCGATGATGATTACTTTTGCCATTTCTTATTGTTGCTTTGACACATCGGCAGCCCTGACTGTGCGTTTGCGGTCCAGCGCGATGCCGATGAAAGTGATTATTCCTAATATTATAAGGAGAAGAGTATCGCAGCCTTTCACGAGGTTCGCGAATGCGCTGCCATGGACACTGTCGAGCCCGTAGATATTCAATGCGAAAATCACCGCCCATTGCCACGGCCCTATGCCGCCGTTCGACGGTACAGCCATCGATATGCTTCCAAGCACGAACGACACGAGCACGACTATGACTCCATGTTCGTGAATGAGTTGCTCAGTGAAGGGAAAGGCATAGAAACAAGCCCACATCTGCATGAAATAGCAGCCCCATATGACAACTGTGAGCAAGAGCCAGAGTCCGGTCTTAGGCATATGGAAAATAACTATGAATCCGTCCCATAGACCCTTGATGGCCTTACGTGCGCTCAATATCCATCCTACATTGGTCTTCACCAGCATAAATGCCACCACGAGAGCTATCAGCACAACAACCGACAGCCATAGCCACGGAGATCGGCAGAAACTGACAATCGCCTGAAACCCTTCGCCGTTCTGCCCCAGATAATCCAGAATGGCATTGGATGCCAGAACAAAAGTGAAAGCAAGCAGAAGGAAGACTGTGACAGTATCCGACAGGCGGTCGGCTATCATCGAGCCGAACACAGTGGGAAAGGGAGCATCCTGACGCTGGGCTATATATCCTGTGCGCCAAACCTCGCCCAGCCGCGGGAACACAAGATTCACCGCATAGGTGCCGAATATACTGTAGATGAGCGCGTAAACAGGAGGATAGACCTTCAGCGCCCGCAGCTGGATGCGCCATCTGAAGGCTCGGGCAATGTGCGAGCACACTGTCAGCCCCATTGCCACGGCAATCCACCAGAAATTACACTCACGCCGGATGATTCCAATCATCTCCTTGAAATCTATACCGGTGAAGAGCAGATAGCAAAGTCCGACACTCACCACAAGGGGAACGCCGAACTTGAGCAGATAGCCGAGCCACGGCTTTCTCTGATTCGTTTCTGTCATTTCTTTCGTTTACACGTATTCGACTTGCAAAGGTATACATTTTTACGAAAACGGCAAAACCAATAGCCATAATGGCATGGTTTTGCCGACATTTTGTAAAAAGATATACGATTTACATCGCTAATACGTTGAAGCCTCCGTCGACAACGGCCACAGTACCTGTGACGAAGCGGGAGGCATTCGACATAAGGTAGTGGATAGTACCGCAAAGTTCCTCGGGACGCCCCATGCGTCCGAAAGGAGTCTGACGGATCACATCCTGTCCGCGCTGAGTATAGCTGCCGTCGGGATTGGTGAGAAGAGTGCGGTTCTGCTCTGTGAGGAAGAAACCGGGAGCGATGGCGTTGACGCGGATACCTTCGCCGAACTTGCGGGCGCACTCGGTGGCCATGAAGGCGGTGAAGTTGCTGATGCCAGCCTTGGCTGCGGCATAACCGCATACTCGCGTCATAGGACGGAATGCAGCCATGGAAGAGAAATTGATTATGGCGCCCTTACCCTGCTCAACCATCGGACGGAGGAATACACGGGTAGGAATTACCGTACCGAGAAGATTGAGATCGAGCACTTTGGAGAACTGTGCTGGGTCGAGGTCGAAGAAAGTCTTGTCCGGCGGAATGGTGGCTCCGGGCATATTTCCACCTGCAGCGTTGAGAAGAGTGTCGACGCGGCCGTATTTGGCAACGATAGCATCGCAGTTTGCCTGCACTACGGCTTCGTCCATAACGTCGGTCTTCATGAATTCTATGCTTCCTGCCGGAGCGAGCGCGTTCACTTCGGCAACTATAGCGTCGCCGACCTCAGCCTTGCGGCCCATAATAACCACGTGTGCTCCGTTGAGCGCGAGATACTTTGCGATCTCACGGCCAAGAATGCCGGTACCGCCGGTAATGACTGTCACATTACCCCTGATATCGAAAAGATTTTCCATTGTCTCTATTTTATTTTTCTGAATTTACAGTTGCCATGATGCCGCCCACCATTCCCAGTGCGAGCATGCGGCCATGGAAAGAATAACCGGCGTTATAGCCCATCTTTTCATCGCCGAGCATCAGCGGAGCATGGTCCACACGCATGGGTACTCCGGGACGTTCACGTTCGAATGTGGTAATCACGTCGATAAGACGCGGATCGAGATGGCTTGATTCCTTGAAATCACCGTTAGGGAGGACGTTGCATATGCGGGCATGGACGAAATGGGTGCGCGACGCGTATTTCTTTGCCAGCGCAGGCACATCGTTATGCGCTCCTGCACTGAGGGAACCGGCGCAGAAAGTGAGGCCGTTGTGAGGATCAGGCACAGCATCGAGAAACGCCTGAATGTCGGCGTCGCAGGTCACGATACGCGGAAGACCGAGAATCTGCAGGGGGGGATCGTCGGGATGAACGCACATATTGATATCGTACTCGTTGCAGACCGGCATGATTGCCTCAAGGAAATATTTCATATTGGCACGAAGGGCGTCGGCATCGATTCCTTCGTACAGAGCGAGCAGCTCGCGGAATTTCTCTACCGGTTTGAGATCGTTCTCGGAGATATTGCCGTTGACAAAGCCCTGGGTCTTGACAATGATGTTGTCCACCAGACGGCGCCGCGCATCGTCGTCCATTTTGGGCTTAAGCTCCTCGACTCTGGCCAGAGTCTGAGCATCATAGTCCTTCTCCGCATCCTTACGGCAAAGAATATAAATATCGAAGTACGCGAACTCGGCACGATTGAAATAGAGATTCGATGTGCCGTCCGGATTCGGGTATTCCAGATCGGTACGGGCCCAGTCGAGCACAGGCATGAAATTGTAGCAGACAGTCTTAACCCCGGCTTTCCCGAGATTTGCGAGGCTGACCTTATATTTCTCAATGAGCTCGTCGCGGTCCGGACCTGCATATTTGATAGACTCCGAAACCGGCAGACTCTCGACTACCGACCACCGCATTCCGTGACGTTCAATAAGGTCGCACATGTCTTTGATCTTATCCAGCGGCCACATCTCGCCGTTAGGGATGTCGTGGAGAGCGGTCACGATGCCTTCCACACCTATCTGACGGAGCATATCGAGCGTAATCTTGTCTTTCGGCCCGAACCAGCGCCAAGTTTTTTCCATATCTTAAAATGTGTTTTAGCTGATTGTTCGATTGATAGTGCAAAGATAACAAAAATAGATCAAAGATAAAAAAACGATCATGGCAAGATATTCAAGAAAGTCGGCAAGCGGAACGTCCCAAAGTACACAAAGTGAATAAATCGACAGCAAACGCGCCAATAGTTCAACACTTTACGCCCAAGTAACAATCTTTTTGCCATTCCAATGCCATTTTTACCGACATTCTGCCACTTTCGAAATGACATTTTTCTACGATTCCTCCGTTATTTAACTTTATTTAACCGAATTGGTATACAAAATGACACAAAATTAACCGTCCACCGTTGGTACACTCTCGAAAATTATATAATTTTGCACCGTCAAAAAACAAAGTACTTAAGAACGGCTATCCAAAGCAGCAACAAGCCGCATTTAAATCAATCGAATCCTTTGATATGAAATCAATTAGCTCTCTTCTTTTTCACGCATTATCTTCTCTTCTCTTAGCAACTATCGGTTTTTGCGCCTTCGCAGGCAGCAATGAGTCCTCCAGCAGCAATATTTTCAATACCGGCAAGGAGCCTTCGGGTGTCACCGACACCAAAGAAAGCGGCAATATCCGCGTATGGCCCATCCGTGTATCTTCCTCGGTCAATGTCTCAAATCTCGAATACGGCGACCTCGTAATAATCTATTCCGAAGGCGGTGAGGTAGCAGCAAAAGCTACTGCCGGCAACGACGGTTTCGTGCAGATCGATCTCTCCGACATCGAGCCGGGCATCTACACCGTAACCGCACTTGACCAGAAAGTAAGAATCACCAAACACTGATATCCGACCCGCGCCATAAGCGCGTCAGGACGGCCCCGCACCACCGGACAT
>CABRLF010000115.1 GCA_902471685.1 uncultured Porphyromonadaceae bacterium | reverse complement strand
GTGGCCGGTATCGTACTTCCGACTCTCTAATGCTCAAGGGCTGCAGTTCGGTGGACGATATCCGGATCAGGTATGATTTCTTCAAGAAATCTTCAACCGGTATGCCGCCGAACTGGGAATCGTTCTTCAAAAAACTTATCGGACGATGCAACCCGCTGATGCGGGAGAATATCGAACGGTTTGAAATGTTTTCGATTTCACCGGATAATACGGATTTGCAGCAGCTTCTGTGTTCCGACCCGATTCTCTCTTCCCTGATTGTTAGGGCCGAGGGGTTCCGTATCCTGGTTCCCTCCGATTCCTTCATCAGATTTAAGGAAAGACTTATACAACTTGGATATCTTCTCTGAGAATGAAAACTACAAAGACCACATTATCGCTTATTCTGTTTCTCCTCCTCCCGCATGTCTCGTCGGCGTCCGAAATGCCGACTAAAGAAGAAATATGGAAATATGTGCCTACATTCAGCGGCACCTTCCGTTCGTTCTACCGGTATTCCACAGTTACGAATCAAAGCCGGTTCGAAATCGCAAATGCGCGTCTGAGCGCTTCGGGATACGTGATGCCGTGGCTGAACTATTTCATTCAGGCGGATTTCGACAACCTCGGCAAATTCAAGATGCTCGATGCCTATGCCATTGTCAAGCCTATGGCCGGTCTCGATCTGTATATGGGACAGATGCGTGTGCCGCTCAGTTGTGAATCGACGCGAATTCCGGCGAAATATTATTTCTGCGATGTCGCGTTGACCTCCAAGTTCGGAAATCTGCGTTCAGTAGGCGTGAAAGCCGGATATACGATGCCATTTGCGAAGTGGTATTTCGAGGGCGGTGTGTTTTCTTCCGCCGACATGAGTAATCACACCGAGTGGAACGAAGGAGTGACCTACAGCATCAAGACCAATTATACAGCTGCGGGGTTCAAGCCCGAGATTGGGTTTATGTCGCGTGTCCCCGGTGCGAACGGGGTTCGAATGAATATGTTCAATGCGTCACTCTCGTGGACCAGCGGACGTTTTTTTGCGGAGGCCGAATATATCAGCCGTCATTATGCACACGGCGCGATGTCTACCTCCCATGCCTACGATTTCTTCGTAAGCTACGGTGTGCCGGTCAAATGGAAAATGGCCGACGAGCTGTCTTTTCAGGCCCGATTCGACGGCATTTCCGGAGGTTCGACAGGTATTCCCGGTGCAGACGGTGAACTGACGAGGAATATCGATCCTTGCCGCCGTCTGACTGCCGGCGTCACCACGTCGAGGCAGATTGAAAAGCTTACATTCAAGTTCCGTGTCAACTTCGAGCAGTATTTCTACGGTCATTATGATGTCAGCCCGTCGGCAACCGACAACAATCAGCTCGTTGCCGGAGTGATCCTATATTTCTGATCTTGTTCTATCTCGAGAGTGACAGGTTCATGGATAGGCCATATGAGGAGTTGGTGGTCGGGTACGCCGAGGTTGTGACCAACGGGGTATTTACCTGATGGTCGAAGTAGGCGGAGAGTGTAAGCCGCCGGCTGAGAGCATACGAAGCAGTGAAATTAATGTTCAGAGTTTTTGTTCCGCTTGTAGGCTGGGTATAGTTGCTTTCTATTCGGCGTATGAGCGCCTGATTGTTCATGAAAGAGAAATCGGCATTGACCGTGAGATCATTGCTGAATCCGGCCTGTTTGTTCTTTATCTTCAGAAACGAGTTGAATCCTACGATCTTGTAGCCCGCGCCTATTGTGATGCCGCGCTGTGAGGCTTCGATCACCTGTCCTGCGGAGGAATTAAGGGTGACAGTACGCTGGTCGCGGTATTCGGCAGAGATACGGAGATCGTTCTTAAGCGTCACATTGACTCCAAGAAGCGGGGCGAAGCGCTCTGTGATGGCTACCGACGAGATGTTATACGGCGATGACGGAATGGGTTGGCCTGTGATCCCGTCCTTTGTGAAGCCGAGGTCTGAGGGTCCGGCGGATGCCCAGTTGAGATACGATGAGTAGCTGCCTACCTGATAAGTGCACTGATAGGCGTGGGTTAGGGTGAACGTCTTGAATATGTTTCTCAGATTCCCGAGATTGATCAGTCCGTCGTAAGTAATTCGCCAGTTGGGTAGCGCGGCAGAAAAGCCGGGGAAGGGGTTGAGACTCTCCCGCTCTGCCGAACGTCCCGTATACGCCGCAAGGAAAGCGGGGATGAGTACGTCGGACGATGTCTCGCTTATGGTGCCGACAGCCGGATCGAACGGGTGTCCGATCAGTGCACTATGGTCCATGAATCCGGCATCGGGATAATTCAGCCCGTTATACTGGTCTTCAACCCGCTGCCGTACTACAGGAATGTTTGCGAGAAAATCGCTGAATGCTTTGCTTGCATAGCCATTGTCGGCTTTGGAACTACGCAGCGCTGTGCGGATGGCGCAATGGGTGCGGGTATAAGAGCCTGACAGTGTCTGCGGCATTCCGGCATACATGAACTGGGTCTGCTTGTTTCTGTTGTCGGTACGGTTCCAGATCATCTGTACTTTGAAGCCTTTGAAGATCTCAAGGTTGACTTCGATATTCAGTTCGTTGGTCCGGCCGAAAACGGCAGGGGAAGTCTGACCGTCGTCGGTAATCAGCCATCCGCGGTCGAGGGCTTTCCGGAGATAGTCTTCGTCGGCGAAGCCGAAAGCGAAGTCGAGGCCGGGTGCCATGGGCCCGTAGCTGCGGGTCTGGCCGAAGATATTGCCTATCTCGGGGGCAAAGAGCGGAATATTCATGGTGCGCGTGTTGCGGTAGCGCACCGCTACGCTGCGGGGCGACAGAACAAACCGCAGAGCATACTCGCCTATGTCTCGCAACAGGGTCCGGTCATCTTTCAGTTGTTCGGTGACGGTAAACTTGATATTCGTGTCTCCTCGGGTAAGGATTTCGACGCTGTTTGCATCTATGATTCTTGATTTCACCTGGAACGGCTTTCCGTCGGTTGTGGCGGCCGTTATGCGCACTTTCTTAGTCCGAAGATTATGCCTTATCACAAGCGAAGTGTCGGGTTTCAGCTTGAATGTACGGTCGAATTTCTTTGCCTTGCGGTTCTGCTGGTTAGCCGGCTGGCGAGTATTGGCAAACCGTCGTGTAACTTCCTTGAATATGGGAATCTTGTTGTAGAAAGACTCGAAGGTGATACGTCCGTCCGCTGTCCACGCAGCCTGGTTGGCGATGGAGTTTCCGACATTCAGACCGTCGATTGCGGCACCTCGGTCCCATCTGTAGGTGGCGTTATAGTTCACCGACGCCGACATGAAGTCGATAGCCGGAATACGGTTGAACGGAGCGCGGTATTGGGCTGTGAAAGTCTGGTTATATGCCCATGGAGTTCCCATTGAGAGAATCGACTGCCATACGGTATCTTTCCATTCCTTGTATTTGTCCGGGAACAGCTTGCGGTTGACGGCACCGACTGTCTCCTCAATACGGGCCGACGTATTCGACGAAAACGACATCGACAGACTGCGGGTAATATTCCACGACAGCTGCAACTGACGGTCCCAAAGCCAGTTTTTGCTCACCGATACCGGGAGCTGGAACATCTGGTCGGTCTCCGAGCGGGTCTGCTGCTCGTAGTAGTATCTTGACATCGTGGTTAGGAACGATATGTTGTTGGGCAGCCACTGCAGTTCCCATTCCCTGAGGAAGCGGGCGTTTTTATTCTTGCTTTTTATGTTGCGGAAAGGCTTCCAGGGCTTGATAAAGGGCGCATAGGAATACGCAAGCGAGCCACGGTAATCGTTTGTGTTTTCGTATTCCGTGGTAGGATCGGACTTGGATTGCCTGGAGAAGGAAAAATTGAATGTGAAGTTCGCCGGATCCCACGGCATTGGATTCTTGCTGCGCACATCGAATTTCATGCCGGACAGAGAGAAATTCTGTATCGTATTGCGCTCCACGGCATATGAGGTTATTGAGTCGCGTTCTGCTCTGGTGTCGCAGTCGTCGAGAGCGTCTTTCAGAAGAACGTCCTGATCGAGTGGATTATACTTCGGCGAGGTCTTTTCCTTGCTCATGGAGTAGTAGATGGGAGCGCGGAGCTTGGCTTTCTCCGGCAGGAATCGTCCCAGATCGGTCTGGATCGCAAAGTTATACTGCTCATAATCGTCAAGGCGCCGTTCGTTGAGACTCTGGTCCACTCCGCCGAATCCCGAGGTCTCGATATGAGTACCGATGTTCACTGTGGCAATATCCGACATAGACAGCGTGGCATTGGCTTTTGCAGCCCAGCCTCCGTCTTCGTTGAAATCCGTCACTTTCAGCTCGTTGAGCCATACGACTCCGTCTTTCACAGTCGAGGAATTGTTGCGGACGCCGATCAGAAGCACGCGGACATCGCTGAGCGAGGGATTGCCCATCACGGCGATGCGGTTGCGCTCGTTGTCCGGGTCGCGGCCGGTGTATAATGTTCCGAAACCCACACCGCTTTCCTCGGCGCGTTTGGCCCGGTTGCGTTCTTTTTTGAGTTCTACGAGACTCTGAAGGTTGAAATCAAGGTAATTGTTGCGCGGCCATACGATATACTGGTCGGACGAGAGATAGCGGTTGTATTTGCCCGGTGGGGTAAGTTCAAGTGGAATCTCATATTCGTAGAAATTATTCTTCACATCAGACCCCAGACGCAGGAAAACCGACAGATCGCCAGAGTGGAGCGCCGTATAATTGTCGATAAGAGCTTCGGCGTGAACCCACATCTGCAGGCGCTTGTAGTTGCGGAGGTCCTGCTGCGTGTTGCGGTAGATTGCGCGCGCGTCGCCGGCGTTGAGTCCTGTGACCGTCAGCGACAGCGACTGTTCGTTGAGCTGTGTGATCTGAGTCTGGCCCGGATCAGTGATTCGTGTCACGCCCGGAGGCAAGACGTAATTGACTGGCTCGCGTTCGGAATTCTCTTCGATGTTCACCACCGACATATCGAGCTTGCCTTCGGCTGGAGCGTCGCCGCGTGAATTGAGATTGAAATCATATGGACGCCACTCTCCGCGAACCAGTTCGAGGGTGGCGAAACGGAGGTGAGTGGGCTTGCTGAAGCCGGTCATGAACATTCGTGCAAACCGTATCGTGGAGAAATCACGGATGGAGCCAACAACCTTTTCGTAGTCGCTCAGCGGTATCTTGAACTGATACCATTCCACTTCGATACGTCCACCGTCGCGGGTGGGCTGCAGCGAGACCTGCTTGTCGGTGATATAATTTTTGCCGACAACGAGGTCTTCGGGCCTGATCGAAACACGGTACTGGAAATAGCGTTCATATTCGTTGAGGGTATTGTCCTGATTGATATCTTCCACGTCGGGTACAGAGCGTGCCGACTGATAAAGACGGTCCGGGGCATCTTCAGGCGACAGGGAGTTTCCCTCCACCCCGTTGTACCGCTTGTATCGGTCGAGAATACCGAGCCGCTGCTCGTCGTAGTCGTAGCCGAGATAGAAGTGATAGTTGTCGCCGGCCGGGTCGTTGAAGGGCGAGAATCGGGCTGTCTGTATACTGTCGAGTGCCGCCGGTGCGATGCGGGTGCGGAGACGGTCGAGATAGTTCGAATAGGTATCGAAAGTGAATTCGTCATCGTTTTTCAGCCCGTCCAGTCCCACGTCCTGCACCAGACGGGCGCCGGTAGCGTTGTCAAAAGAATATGTCAAAGAGTTCTGGCTTGACACATTACCCCATACGGTCTGCTTGAGATACTGAGTGTCGCCGTCGACGGGGATTCCGTTTTCGTAGCTTTTCAGTCCGTCTTTGAGAATATCTTCCGAAATTTCGCCGAAATTGATGTAGAGGTCGCCTCCCTCATGGTTGTCGTTGTCAGGATCGAGGAACGGATTCAGAAGCCAGAACTGTACATATTCGATGTTCGACTGCTCGAAATTTGTATTGTCAAGACGCCGCATGATACCGCCCCAGCGCTTTTTGGGATTCAAAAGACGCCCGTCCGAGGATATATTTTCTGCATCCGTGTTATAAGGTCCGCGTTCATCGGGATAGAATGAAAGGTTGAGAGTCTGCACGGTGTTCGACTCGCCGTAGGTTGTTTCCCTTCCGGGGAAAATTTCGTGGACTGTTATTTCGCGGACGTAAGGATTCGAAAGTTGTTTAAGGTCGGATTTCAGATATCCCGGACATAACGAGGAGTTGCGCATGGTGAAAAGGCGGTCAATGTAGTACCAGTTGAGCAAGGCACGGTTTTTCCCATAGTCGGGATTGTTGCTCAAGGCAGCCTCGGGGAATAGTGCGTCAGCTCCGGGATCGTAGGGAGTCGATGCCAGAAACCATGAATAGGGCGAACGGAGATCGATGCTGATCTGCGTGGATTCGAAATCATCAATATAAGAAGAGCCTTTGTTCGAGCCTGATTTCTGCTTATGCGGCATGATGGCGGCATATTCGGCTGTGAGCGCCAACCGCGAGGGCTGGGTGGCGTTCACTGTCGGAATCCTGTTCAGCAGATTGGTCAGCCACATGAATTCCTTGTTGTACGACAGATTGAATCCGAACATGGAATTGTTGACGGTCTCGTCGCCGATGTTCACTTTCTCAATCAGTGCTTTCTCCAAGAAATGCAGTATTGTGGCGCCGAAATTGAGGTCTTTGTTTGCCTGATACTGCAGATCGAGACCGAGCAGAGTCTTGCGCTGGGTTGAGTAGAGCGACTGGTTTTCGAGTGTCACCGATATGCTCTGGCCCGAGTCGATTATGTTCTGGTTTGTGATAGTGACAATTCCCATGGCATAGTCGACTGTATAGTCGGAATTCTCGATTAGCTGTACGCCGCCGGCGGTGACGATCACCGATCCGCGCGGCACATTCATGGCGTTGAGCCTGATCTGCGAGCCTGACGACGCCTGATACTCACCTGTGAGGATAAATTTGTTCTTGTAGGCATACTGACGGGCTACAACGAGGGTGGAGTCGTAGAGCTCCGGATAGCAGTATTGCTCCGCAAGGGCGTCGTTGCCTATCTTTTCGCGGAGATGGGAGCCGAACGGCTCGACTACGGGGAAAATTATTTTGCCCTGATTCGGAAGGATTGTGTAGCCTTCGATGAAGTCGAAGAATCCGTCTGGATTGCTCTGCTCGTTGGAGTCGATACGGTCGAGGTTCATCACCTGTAGCAGAGGCTGATTGTTCAGCCCCGGCACAGGAAGGTAGTTTATCTTCGTGCCGGTTGTATCGGAGAGATATTTGATATTAAGCCTGAATTTCGCTTTCTGGATCTGGAAACCGCCTATGCTGTAGACGTTTTTCATCATCAGTTTCCACATCGGAAGATAAGGCGAAGCAGTCGTGCTTTTGAGCATTTTCAGGTAGAGCGACTGGTCTGTGGAAGTTATGTCGCCCGAAAATTCGCCCACCTGATAGACTTGTCCGTTATAAGTATATTCATATGCGACGGCAAGCACTTCGTCGGCGGAGAGAGCTGTCTTCACAGAGATATATCCGAGAGTGGAATTGAGAGTATACTCGTTTTCCGAAAGAAGACGGGCACTTTCCACTTTCTCATAGTCGCGTCCGCCGGTGATGCCGTATGCTGTCAGAGGCTCGAGAGCTTGAGTGACCATACTTATGTTTCTTGCCTCCGGATAATCGGTTTTGATTATCTGCAGGAGATTGTTGGATGCATTCGCCGGATTTGGCAGCGCAGGGTTGAGGGTCCAGTAATCTGATGCCACTACGGAGTTTTCGCCCAGATCCATGAAGCCCACGAAGTTGCGTGCCTGTTCATAGCGGCCCGATTTATTGGTGACCCAAACCTCGATGCGAGTGATCTTGACTCCGGAAGAAACATAGGGAAGGCGAGAAGCGAAGCGGTCGTAGTTGTCGCGGAAGAAATGACCGAGAAAAAAATGCCGGTTCTGGTCGTATTCGTCGGCATTGACAGTAAATTCGGTTGTCTGTGCGCCTCCGCGTGTGTTTACCGACCGGCTTTCGGAATTCTGCTGAGAAATCAGAGCTGTGGCTGTGAGTTTGCCGAACTGAAGCTTTGTCTTGAGACCGAAAAGAGCAGTGCTTCCACGGATAAGCGACGAGCCGGTGGTCATCGACACATTGCCGGCCTCGATGCTCTTGACGATATCGTCTTCCTCGCCTTCGTAGCCCAGTTTGAGATTCTTGGAGTCGAAGTCGAAGGTCGCATCGGTATTGTATGTCATGTTGAATTTCAGACGGTTGCCGACTCCGGCCGATATATTGGCCTGAATCTTCTGGTCGAAGTCGAAATATGTCTTGCGACGTGCTGAAAGCGACAGGGCCGGATTATCTGTCTTGTTGGTTTTGATTCCTGTCGAAATCTGCACCGAACCTTGTGTCTTTAGCGATACTCCGCCGGGCCCGAATATCCTTTCCAGAGGGCCGAGGGCGAAGTTCATGTCCAGCACGTTGAAGGGTTCCTTGTCTTCTTTGGTGAGAAGGTCCTGATTGCGACCTCTGTAATACTTCTGCATTGAGCGCCGGAACTGCCAGTCTTCATATTGCCGCCGGGTGATGATAAATGGCTGGCCGATTTCGACATCACCGATTCTCGTATGCACCACGTAGCAGCCTAATGCCGGGTCATAGTCGGCGGTAGTTACTATATTCGAAGGCGTGCGCAGATCGTAGGCCAGCTCGTTGCGCATCAGCTCCTCATAGCTCAGAGGAATGGTGCTGTTGACCGGCATAGGCAGAACGATGGAGTCGGACGGAACTGCGGCAGGATAAGAGGATGGCGGCGGAGGTGGCAGAACCGGACCAGGCGTCTGTGCAGCCACAGGTGTATACATGGCAAAAGCTGCCCCAATGAGCAGCAATGCACAGCGAACCAGAAAGCACAGACGTACTTTATCCATTTGCAGCGGGACCCCGCTGTTACATCATTCCGAAAGCCTTCTTCATTGCCGCCTCCACCTTGATGTCAGGATCGGCTTCAAAGATTTTATCAAGGATTTTTTCGCTCTGTTTGCGGTCGAAACCAAGAGCTACAAGGGCGGCAAGGGCTTCTTCGCAGGCTTCGTTGCGGGCACGGGTCCGTACTAATAACGTATCGTCCTGGGGTTTTATTTTGTCGCGCAGGTCCACAATTATTCTTTCGGCGGTCTTTGCTCCTATGCCTTTGATCGCTTTCAGGCGTTTGACATCGCCGCCGTTGATTACCGCGGCCAGTTCGTCGCCCGACATGGATGAAAGTATAATTGCAGCGGTAGCGGCTCCGACGCCGGAGACGCCG
>CABRLF010000114.1 GCA_902471685.1 uncultured Porphyromonadaceae bacterium | reverse complement strand
CACTATAAGGAATACTCGCGTCCGAGTCACTTCGGGCGCGTTTTATTTATAAAAATTCTATAATGTACCCATCATAGCCGGAACAACTGTTAAATTCGATTCAAGTCAAAGAGAATTTGGCAAAATAATGTTAAATCCAGTTAATAAATTGTTGATGGTGAATTATTGTATTATCTTTGCGTCATGTTAACGACCAATAGCTTTGATTAAGCTTAAAAAGGTTGCAAATTGCTCACGATTTACCATAGATTCTGAATCTGAGATACAGTGGCCCGCGTTAACGTTGCTTTTCTAATAGATCCGGTATCATTTCCATCAACCCCGGAACGAGACATCCTATAAACCAATCAGTCCGCAGTGCTGATGCACTCCCGGCTTAAATTACATTTTTATGAGGTACACAGACTCGCATGCATTCCGGCACAAATATCGCTATAAGCGGTAGCCACACAGTACGGGCTTCATTGGAAAGCTGTAAAACAAGAATAAACATTCATCAATCAATCATAACACTTTATTTATGGAAAAAAGATTATTGCTGTTATTAGCGGGTCTTTTCATAAGCATCGGGCTGTTCGCGCAGGTGAAGATCACCGGCGTGGTGCTCTCTGCAGAAGATGAGGAGCCGCTTATCGGCGCCACTGTCGCCGTGAAAGGCGCCAAGCATGGCGTTGCTACAGATGTTGATGGACGCTTCACCATCTCTGTTCCATCAAGCAAATCTCAACTGGTGGTTTCCTATGTAGGTATGGAAACAACAACTGTGCCCGTCGAGACAAAGGAAATGCGCATCATGCTCGTTCCTTCTTCGACAAATCTTAACGAAGTGGTCGTTACCGGTATGACCAAGGTTGACCGCCGTCTCTTCACCGGTGCCGCTACCAAGGTCGACGCTCAGGATGCACGTATCGGCGGTATGGCCGATATCTCGCGATCCCTCGAAGGTCGTGCTGCCGGTGTGTCCGTTCAGAACGTTTCCGGTACTTTCGGTACCGCTCCCAAGATCCGCGTCCGCGGTGCTACATCTATCTACGGTTCCTCCAAGCCTCTCTGGGTTGTCGACGGTGTGATTATGGAAGATGTGCTCGAGGTTTCTGCCGACGACCTCTCGTCAGGTAATGCCGAGACCCTTATCTCCTCCGCTATCGCTGGTCTTAATGCCGACGACATCGAGAGCTTCGATATCCTCAAGGACGGTTCCGCTACCTCTATCTATGGTGCGCGCGCCATGGCCGGTGTGATCGTTGTTACTACTAAGAAAGGTAAGGCCGGTACAAGCGGCATTACATACAACGGTGAGTTCACCATGCGTCTGAAGCCCAGCTACAGCACCTTCAACATCATGAACTCGCAGGACCAGATGTCGGTATATCAGGAAATGGCCAACAAGGGCTACCTCAACTATGCCGAAATCGCAAACGCCGCTTCAAGCGGTGTATACGGCAAGATGTATCAGCTCCTCTCCGAGTACGATCCCGTCACCGGTCAGTTCGGCCTCGCCAATACTCCCGCCGCCCGTGCAGAATATCTCCGTGCTGCCGAGCTCCGCAATACCGACTGGTTCGACCAGCTCTTCTCCACTTCCGTAATGCAGAACCACTCCATCAGTATCTCTTCCGGTACCGACAAGGCTCAGCACTATGTATCGGCATCCGCAATGTACGACCCGGGATGGTACAAGCAGTCGAAAATCCAGCGCTATACCGCCAACCTCAACTCTACCTTCAACTTTTCCCCGAAGGTGGCTCTCAACCTCATCTCCAACGCCAGCTACCGTAAGCAGCGCGCTCCCGGCACTCTCGGCTCAGAGATGGATGCTGTTACAGGCGAAGTAAAGCGTGACTTCGACATCAACCCCTATTCTTACTCGATGAACACCTCGCGTACGCTCGACTCCAATACTTTCTACACCCGCAGCTACGCTCCGTTCAACATTATGCACGAGTTGAGAAATAACTACATGCAGCTTGGCGTCAACGACTTCCGTCTCACCGCCAACATCACCTACAAGCCCATCACCGGACTTGAACTCAGCGCCCTCGTCGGTGTCCAGAACACCACTACATCGCAGGAGCACTTCATCCTCGACGATTCTAACCAGGCTCAGGCCTACCGCGCAATGCCCACCTCGGCAATCCGCGACAAGAACCCGCTTCTCTACACCGATCCCGACAACATCTACGCGCTGCCTATCTCCATCCTTCCCAACGGCGGTATCTATGAGCGCACCGACCGCAACATGTTCAAGTGGGATATGCGTTACTCGGCCCGCTATAGCAATACTTTCGCTCGCAAGCACACCGTGAACCTCTATGCCGGTATGGAGACCAACTCCGTCAACCGTCACTACACATGGTTCCGCGGTTGGGGCATGCAGTACTCCATGGGTGAAATCCCCGCTTATGCCTATCAGGCATTCAAGCGCGGTCAGGAAGAAAATACCGACTACTACACTCTGACCAACAAGCGCGAGCGTAGCGTCGCTTTCTTCGGCAACGCCACATATTCATTCAACAACCGCTACGTAATCAACGGTACTCTCCGCTATGAAGGTACCAACTCCCTCGGCAAGAGCCGCAGCAGCCGCTGGCTTCCCACATGGAACGTATCCGGTTCGTGGAACGCTCACAGCGAATCATGGTGGGCTGCCGTCAATCCGACATGGAGCCACCTCACGCTCCGCGCTTCCTACTCTCTTACCGGCGACCGTCCTTCGATCTCCAACGCTTACTCGATCATACAGGCATCCAATCCCTGGCGTCCTTTCACAGGCGTGAACGAATCGCAGCTCTATATCGCAGACCTCGCTAACCAGAGCCTTACATACGAGAAGAAGCACGAGCTTAACCTCGGAATCTCGACCGGTTTCCTCGACAACCGCATCAACGTCGAATTCGACTGGTACCGCCGTAATAACTACGACCTTATCGGTGTAGCAACAACTCAGGGTATCGGCGGTCAGATCCAGAAACTCGGTAACATCGCTTCGATGCGCTCGCACGGTGTCGAGCTTTCGCTCACAACCCGCAACATCGTCACCAAGGACTTCACCTGGACCACCAACCTTATCTACTCGCACACCAAGACCAAGGTTACCGAGCTTAAGACCACCAAGCGCTTGATGGATCTTGTTTCAGGATCCGGTTTCGCACAGGAAGGCTATCCCGTTCGCTCGATCTTCTCTATCCCCTTCATGGGCCTCAACAACGAAGGTCTCCCCACCTTCCTCGATCAGGACGACAAGATCACGACAACAGGTATCTACTTCCAGACTTCCGATCCCGAGAAGCTGAAATTCCTCGAGTATTCCGGCAGTCTCGATCCCACCGACCTCGGTTCGTTCGGCAACATCTTCCGCTACAAGGACTTCACTCTTAACCTCTACGTGACCTACTCTTTCGGCAACGTTGTCCGCCTCGATCCCGTATTCAAGAAAGAATACTCCGACCTCGATGCAATGCCCAAGGAATTCCGCAACCGCTTCGTAAGCAACGGCGATCAGTTCGTGACTACGATTCCTGCTATCGCTTCGCGCCGCCAGAACAAGAACGACAGTCACCTGAGCTACGCTTATAACGCATACAACTACTCCACCGAGCGCATCGCTAAGGGTGATTTCATCCGCATGAAGGAAATCTCGCTTGCTTACAACGTTCCTTTCAAGGTTTGCAACGCTCTCCGCATGAAGCGTGCGTCGCTGAAGTTCCAGGCTACGAATCTCTTCCTCTTCTACGCCGACAAGAAGCTCAACGGTCAGGATCCCGAATTCTTCAACACCGGCGGTGTGGCTGCACCGACTCCCAAGCAGTTCACCTTCACCGTAAATCTTGGTTTCTAATCTTCTAAATGATTCTCACGATGAACAAATATATAAAGACAGCATTACTGTTCGCGCTGCCCGCTGCAGCACTCAGCAGCTGTAACGATTATCTGGATACCATGCCGGATAACCGTACCACACTCGACTCCGAGTTCAAGATCGAGAAGATGCTTACTTCGGCGTATCCCGACCATGAGTACTGCACCGCTCTCGAAATGATATCGGACAATACGGACGATTTCGGAGAACGAGTTCCTTCTCCCGGGTACTGGTATGACGACACTTTCAACTGGAAGGATGAAATCGAGACCGACAACTCCTCGTTCAAGAATGTATGGGAAGGTTGTTATACCGCAATCGCCGCCACCAACGAGGTTTTTCAGGCCCTCGACGCTCTCGAACAGACCGAGAAAATTCGTCAGCTCCGCGGTGAAGCACTTCTCTGCCGCGCATACAACCACTTCATGCTCGGCGCTATCTTCTGCAATGCATGGACCCAGAATGCAGCCAACGACCTCGGTCTCCCCTATATGGAGCACGCTGAGACGGAACTTGCACCCAAGTACGAGCGCGGCAACCTCGCCGACTTCTACAATAAGATTCAGGCCGACCTTGAAGAAGGTCTCCAGTATGTGAGCGATTCATACTATAGCGTGCCCAAATATCATTTCAACGTGAAGGCAGCATGGGCATTCGCTACACGCTTCTATATCTTCACCGAGCAGTGGGACAAGGCTATCGAAGCTGCTAACCGCTGCCTTGGCTCATCGCCGGCATCGTCGCTCCGCGACTGGACTGCAATGGCAGCCATGACTCAGTCTTTTGACGCTATTACTGATGCTTATATCGATGCCGCTTCCCCTGCAAATCTTCTGCTCGGCACAGGCTATTCCTCTCTCGGCCATATCTACGGTCCCTATACCACCTGTGGTCGCTACAACCATGGTATTGCACTCGCAACGTCCGAGGACATTCTCGCAACCAATATCTTCGGAGGTTACACACGGTTCCGTATTCAGCCGAAAAGATATCAGGGGTCTACCTACAACAAGGCCATCTTCTGGAAAGCAGCATATAAGTTTGAATATACTGACCTCGTCGCCCAGACCGGTTACCGCCACACCGTTGTGCCTCTGCTCACTTCCGAGGAATGTCTGCTCAACCGTGCCGAAGCATATATCATGACCAACCGCTTCGACGAGGCTGCCGCCGACCTTACTCTCTGGATGAAGAACATCACTACAAGCACAATGACTCTTACCCCCGCGAACATCGTATCGTTCTACAAGGACAAACCCTACTCATACGATGACGCCAAGGGTCTGCAGGGCACTCTCAAGAAGCACCTAAACCCCGCTTTCGCCATCGATGCGGAAGGCTCCACTCAGGAATGCATGCTCCAGTGTATGCTCGCTTTCCGCCGCATGGAAACTCTCCACCACGGTCTTCGCTGGTTCGACATCAAGCGCTACGGTATCGAGATTCCGCGCCGCCTCATGAACGCAAGCAATCAGCCCGAAGAGCTTAAAGACGTTCTTAAGAAAGACGACAAGCGCCGCGCAGTTCAGATTCCTAAGGACGTACGCGATGCAGGCCTCGAACCTAACCCCAGAGATACCGCAGAATAGTTCTCTTAACTGTTAAAAACGAATCATCATGAAATTGACAAAATATCTGGCAATGGCTGCGGTTGCTCTTATGGGCGTTACCTTCACAGCCTGCGATGACGACGATCCGGATCCCAGCATCACCGTTATCAACGACGATGTAGTCGCACCGACTCCGCTGGACGCATGGCTGGAGCACAACTTCAACCTCCCCTACAACATAGACTTCAAGTACCGCTACGAAGACGTGGAAGGCGATTTCGATTTCTACCTCGTTCCGGCGAAGTACGATGACGCAGTCGTCATGGCTCACCTGCTTAAATATCTCTGCGTCGAGACTTACAACGAAGTGGCCGGGACAGACTTCACCCGCCAGTACTTCCCCAAGATGTTCTACACCGTCGGCGAATGGGAATACCGCAACAACGGTACCATCGTGCTCGGTACTGCCGAGGGCGGACGCAAGATCTTCCTTGCAGGTCTCAACTACCTCACCTCCCGGCTTGGTAATGCAGATCAGCTGAATCACTACTACTTCAAGACTATCCACCACGAGTTCACCCACATCATGAACCAGACCAAGCCTATCCCGAGCGATTTCCAGCTCGTGACCGGCAGCGGATACGTGGCAGATTCCTGGAATGAGTCTCCGTTCAACAGCGAATACCTCCAGAACGGCTTCATCTCGGCTTATGCTCAGCACTCCTACACCGAGGACTTCGCCGAGATGCTCTCCATCTACATCACCAACCCCAAGTCGTACTGGGACAACACTCTCGCCAGTACCTCCGATGAAGCCGCTGCTGCAATCGAACAGAAACTCGGCATCGTTCGCCAGTATATGCTGGACAGCTTCAATATCGACATCGACGAGCTCCGGGATGTTCTCCAGCGCCGTCAGGCCGACGTTATCGCCGGTAAAGTCGATCTCACCGGCCTCGACATTGAATAATCTCTTAAAAGAAACCTACTATGCGATTATATAATAAAATCCTCTTGGGCGCTGTAGCTCTGTCCTCGCTGACAACTACTTCGTGCCTCAAAGATCAGAAAGATCTCTTCTGCGACGAACCTTCGGTACGTCTCGAAAAGCGCATGCAGGAATGCCAGCAGACTCTCACCGGTTCTGAATACGGTTGGATCATGGACTACTATCCCGACCGCGATAAGTCATACGGCGGTTTCGTATACGGTTTGAAGTTCACCGACGCCGAAACAACCGTGACTTGCGAGCTTGCGCCCGGCGAAACGGAGACATCATACTACAAGATGACCAACGACAACGGTCCCGTGCTGTCGTTCGATACCTACAATACCCTGATGCACTACTTCGCCACCCCGAACGGCGACCGCTATGAGGCTTACGACGGCGACTTCGAGTTCATCATTCTCGACATCACTCCCGACCTCATCACTCTTAAGGGCAACCGCTCAGGCAACGTCATCTATATGCACCGTGCTACTTCCGACGTTGTGGATTATGTTGCCAAGGCATCGGAAATAGGCGAATCTATTTTCCAGACAGAGTTCAAGGGCACATGCGGCAGCGCTGAAGCTAACGCAGCCAACGACCTCGGTGTTCGCTATTTGGAATTCCAGTGGAAAGTTGGTGAAGGCGACAACGCCAAGATCGAAACTTCCGGTTCCTATTATGTTCCCACTGCAACCGGTATCCACTTCTATGAACCGGTACAGGCAGTAAAGGACGGCGGTGAAATTACCGACCTCACCTTCGACATGGCAAACTTCGTGTTCAGCGGTCAGGACTCCAAAGGCAATGCAATCAGCCTGAAGGGTGTTGTCGGAGCCAACTACTCCTTCTACGATGAATTTATCGGCAACTTTACCATGACATATGCTCCTGCCGGTTCGCTCGACATTCAGATCGTTGCCGATCAGCAAGGCTCAAGCTATCTCATCAAGGGTATCACAAACGCATGTGATATCAAGGCTACCTATAACAAGTCTGTTGGCGGTATCGACATCACCGGTCAGATTATCGGCGAAACTGCTCAGGATGTCTACAAATTCCTTGGTGCACTTGCAACCGGCAACTTCTATCCCAATGCCCTCGGCACAATCGGTATGGTTGCTACTAAGGATGTCAATAACCCCGGTACATTCGTATTCAGCGATAACGGCTATGCTTCCGAGCCCATTACCGGCTTCACCATCGTTCAGCAGCGTGACGGAAAATACTATTATCCCAGCGCTCCCTACGTGTTCACAAATGGTGACTCCGAAATGAATGCTCCCGTAAAACTTATCAAAAAATAATTGAACTTTTACGATTATGAAGAAAATATTCAGCATAATGGCCCTGGCCCTCGCAACGGCGATGACTTTCACCGCTTGCGATGACGACGATACTGTAGTCGTCGATCCCACCGCCAACGCACTCAAGGTCGTAAGCCAGACGACCTCTTTCGGAGCTGCTCAGAGCACCGGTACTATCGTTGTCGATGCCACCGATCCTGTGTCTGTGACAAGCAACGCCGGTGAATGGCTCACAACCTCCGTAAGCGGAAATACCGTGACCGTTAATGCCGAGCAGAACAACTCGCTCGAAGGCCGTACCGCTACCCTGACCATTCAGGCCGGTGCGAAGAAGACCGACATCTCTGTCATCCAGAGCGGCGCGATCTTCGTATTCGATGGTCCCGATAACATCTGTGTTAACGACAATGCGCGCACACTCACTTATAGTGTAAAGGCAAATCTCCCCGTTTCGTTCACTTCGGAAGCAGACTTCATCTCCACTGAATACAACGCAGAAGAAGGTACTGTTACGATCAAACTGACAAAGAACGATACCGGTCATATCCGCGAAGGCGCTATCGCTTATACCTGCGGTGACCTCACTGATGAGATTCCCGTACGTCAGTGCGATTTTGCCAAAGACCTTGCTGGCGACTATCAGCTGCGCTTCTTTGATACCAGTAGCGGTAATCTCATGTACGTCCCTTCGACGCTGAAGAAAACCGGAAACAACTACTCGATTGAGGTTCCCGGTATGGGTCTGTCAATTCCCGTTGAATACGACAGCAGTACCTTTGCTATCACCATGCATTCAGGACAGAAGGTCGGAACTTTCAAGTATCAGGGAAAAGATTACGATCTCGTAACCGTTGCGTGGGATACCAACGCCGGTTATCTCACCTGGGCAGCCACCATGTCTGTTACAGCTGCCTTCTACACCCAGACTCTGGAAGACGGAACTGTTGCTACAGTAGCCGAATTCGAAGACACCGGCACATGGCCCGGCTATACGATCGATGCTATGCGTATCGAGCTGTTCTCAGGTACTCCTTATAGCGGCACGACCCGTGCAAAACTCACGTTCAAGACCTTCTGGCAGCCCTATCTCGTGCGCTTCGACGAGCCTGCAGCTAATGCTTCCGGTATGCGCCGCATGAGAGGTGAAAACACTCCTCAGCAGTTTATCTTCAGCGACCCGGTTCCCGCCGGCGACGTGAAGGTAGCTCTCTAAGAAAGTTAGGAAATACAATCATATAGGATATATTAGTATTTACTAAATCGAAAACGCAACAGTTGTGTACCTACAGCTTTTCAATCGGGTCGGGGATGCCGCGAGGTATCCCCGGCTTTTTTCTATTATAGTCTGTGTGCGGTGACGCTCATACGCCATAGTTGACATTGTTTATTTCACCGCAAGATAATAATGTTATATAACATATAATTCGAGCGCATATCGAATACATATATGTTACAAAACGAATACAAATGCGCGTTTTGCGTTATTGTAACAATATTGTAACAACTTTGGCATTTT
>CABRLF010000113.1 GCA_902471685.1 uncultured Porphyromonadaceae bacterium | reverse complement strand
CCGCCCCCCGGTCTTGAACTCAATTTCAATCTTTGAGACAGGATTAATCGGTTTTACAAGTTTGAAAGGCTCGAAATCTCCGGCAGGAAATCTTCCCGTTGCAATCTGCTGGAGCAAAGCAACGGCTTTGATTACATTGCTCTTGCCCGAGGCATTTGCACCGTAAATCACACCGATTTTCAATGCCGATATATCGTCACGTTTCTGCGCTCTGCTTACATGAGCAGGATGAACCGTTCCTTTCCCGGCAACGAAACTGATTGAAGTCTCTTCCTTGAAAGAGTATATGTTTTCAAATGTGGCTCTAAGAATCATTATTTGTCGTATGATTACATTATTTACGCAAAGTTACGACAAATATTTCATTCTACCAAGCGTGGGAATGTGTTTTTTTGCTGAAATATTGCTTTGTCGCGACAGATCTCTTGTTCATATTCATCTCATAATTGTGCGTCAGACTCGTCTTCCCGGGACTGGGCAGACCATTTTTACGGAACCCAATAATACATCGGTTTCTTTCGGTGTTCAGTAACCCATTCTTCAAAGTCCTTCATATTTGATACCCCATTGCTTATCACAGCCTCATAGTATTCCACACCATGATAATCTTTATCTGGCGGTGTCTCGAATTTCAACTTTAGGATTCTATATTTCTGGTCTGTAGTCATCACTTCCGTGATTCTGTCAGCCATTCGCTCAAAAAAGCCATCATATTCTGTGCCCTCTTCAATATGGATCACATCAATCTGCCATATATCTTCTTCATACTTATAGAAGATATGCCATGCGATGCAATGTTCGTCAGTATGAAGTCCGTTGATACACTTAATTTCAAGAACATTCGGTAGCTTGGCTATCTGTGCGGCAATTGCAAAACTACTCTCCTCAGTTATGTCTTTTGAATAGACGTGAAGGTCTATATCTTTATGGGAAGCCAATAATCCCATACGCAAGGAGCCGATGAGATTAACACGGCAACCATTCTGTTCCCAAACATTGGCTATATCTGAACTCATCAGAACTCTTTTTGCTCTTCCCTGATTGGCAAAGGACAAATTAAATATTTCTTCTTGATTCATCATATTAGAATTTGACAAATACATTATAACGATACAATCAAATAGATATTGTTAGAAGGTATTTTTTTCAGTGAGTTTTCAGTGCGAATATGCTGTCATTCGTTTTCACCGTCACGGAGTCTTAGCTCCAGATTATGCGGTAATATCAACTCAGGAAGTGTTGCTTGCTCGGATTTATAAACGTGCGGAGCAGGGCTATTCTTTTGCCTTTTGGCTGAAAAATCTCCAGACCTACGCTCGTATTTTTAAGCCAAAGGGAGAACAGCCCTTCTTTGCCTCCGCACGCTACCGTGTCAACGAGCAAGCAAAACTTCAATAGTCGATAGACGCATAAAAAAATGTCGCACGATGAAAACGAACAACAACATATCAAACAGACGAGGCAGAGCATCCATCTCCAGTCTCAACCGCATAAAAAAGGTTACAGACCGCACAGCAATGCGGGATAACGGTTCCTGATTTCAAGCTGATCAATGGCAAATATTTTGCATCTCGCCGTTTCGACCTGACGCAATCAGGAGAAAGACTGCACACCGCCACAGCCGGAGGACTGCTTTGCATATCCCTCGGCAATCCGATTCTTGACTACAGCAATCTGCTTGCATTGACCGGTTTTCTGACACAGAACCCAAAGGATGTTGAGGAGATGTTCCGTCGCATGGTGTTCAACTATCTGACAGACAACAAGGATGACCACTGCAAGAATTTCAGTTTTATAGTGCGCCGTGACACTTCGGGGAAATGGCTATGGCACATTGCCCCGGCATACGACCTTACTCTATGCACGGAGGGTTACAACGGCGAACACGCCACATCGGCCAACGGTACAGGACATCCGACAGTCTCGGATTTCATAGCGGTAGGCACCAAGATAAAACTACCGGAAGCAGTATGCCGCAGGATAATAGAAGAAGTGGCTGACAACTGCGGCAAACTGCTTAGGTACAAACCCAAATAGTGACAATATCATCAAGACTTAAAAAAGACAACTGCGGGAGCCATATCAAACAGGCTTCCGCGGTTGCTTTCGTATTGATGACAGTTTCTTTCAGACTGCGAGGTCTATCTGTTGGTGATTCTGCATAGTGCTCCTTGAAACGCAGAAAACACACGCTCCCATAAAAATGACCCAAAGGCGGCGATGTAAGCAATATCTGCTCTTATCCGTTCACTTGAGCAACTTTTTGGAGTTGCAAACAGTAAATGCAACCCAATTTGGTTGTCGGTCTCAATTATAATGCTTATATTTGCGCAAAATTTCAGATTATGAAAATTGGAGCGATAATAACAGGTGATATTGTGGATTCCACAAAAATGCTTGCAGAGGAGCGCTGTTCAATGTTGCGAATGCTGCAATCCTTACCTGAATTACTGTCTCTTTTGACAATAATCGATTTGGAGATTTTTCGTGGGGACAGCTTTCAGATCAGAGTCGGCAATCCCATTGATTCATTAAAGGTTGCACTCGCCATACGCGCCCATATCCGTTCTTATAAGTTTGCCGAGTCCAACAGCCAATGGGATGCCCGGTTGTCAATTGGAATCGGGACTGTGGAGTATGAAAACAGCACTCTTGCCACGAGTGACGGCGAGGCGTACAGGGCCTCAGGCAGAGGGCTTGATGCTATCGGCAAGTGGCGACTGATAATAGAGACGCCTTGGGAAGAAGTCAACAAGGAACTGCGTGTTTCGACAGCTTTTGCCGATGACATCGTTTCAGGGTGGACCCAAAGCCAGAGCCGCATCATATTTCAAAGTATTATAACCGACACAAGCCATGCTGAAATCGGAGGCTTGCTCGGAATTACCCGGCAGATGGTCGATAAAGCCCTGAGAGCGGGCAAAGAAGAGTTGATGAATTTGTATATCAACAGATACGAGGAACTTATTAAAGGACGACTTGGATGAATACAATCATTCTCATAAAGCTTATTGCGGCGCATCTGACTGGAGATTTTCTGGAGGACAGTCTCGCACACGGCGAGAACGTGTATCTCCGTGGATTCGGCTCGTTCATCGTGAAAACTCGCGCGGAGAAGACCGCCCGCAACATCAGCAAGAACACCACGATAGTTATCCCGGCTCACAATATCCCGGCATTCAAGCCCGCCAAAGTGTTTATGGGCGAAGTGTCGAAACAATAATCAGTTATGCTCTTCCAATTCAAAATCAAGATTGAAGGCCTGTCCAAGCCTCCGGTCTGGCGAAAGGTCGAAGTGCCTGCGGCCATGTCTTTCCTTCAGTTCCATCAAGTGATTCAAACCGTGTTCGGCTGGGAAAACGCTCATCTATGGAACTTTGAACCACTCACAAAGTCTCGGCGCTGCGCTCCGTCTTTCCGCATAGAAGAACCATACGAGGATATGGAATACTGGGATGACGCGAAGCCTCTTATCGCATCCGATACAGCCCTCGACAGGATATTCCCGTCGGTCAAGGAACTCGTCTATACCTACGACTATGGCGACAACTGGACACATTCAATCAAATTGGAAGGCATTGTCGATGAAGAACGTGCATATGCCGTGTGTACCGGCGGCAAGGGAGCAACACCGCCGGAAGACTGCGGCGGTACCGGTGGCTACGAGGCGTTGAAGGAAGCGTTCGAAGAGCACGATGAGAATGAAATGGAGACGTATCGTGACTGGCTCGACCTGGACGACAACGAGGTGTGGGATCCGGACTTTTTCTGTGCTGAGGATCTTAAGAATATCAACACGAAATTAAAGCGCATCCAGATCCCGACCGGAGCCGGAATTCCGTCAGCGGCAAGCAAAGCCTTTGTAAGCGAACACGCCGGCCATCCCGATTACTATACGATACAGGAATTACTCAAGCGCAAGACCGTAGCCGAGCTGCGCTCTATAGCCATGCGTCTTGCATTCAAGTTCAAAGCCGGAGTAAAGAAGGATGTCATGCTCGATGTTATCGCCGAGCGGATGACCCAAAAGTCTGAATTGCTGATAAAGGCCGCGTTCCACTATGAGCTGAAGGCATTCCTTGACATCATCAATGGCGACATGTCGGTAGAATATGCGGAGCAATCCGGCCTGCTGTTCGACCTCAACCGCTTCGGCCTGATATATGCTCTCGACCATCACGACAGCGGGGAGTCGACCCTTCATCTCCAGATGGACATGGCCGACATTCTGAGGCCGCTTATCCCTGCCGAGCTCGAACGCCGCGAACGCGACGGTTCGTTGCTGTTTGAAAAGCTGGCGCTTGGCTGCGCCAATATCTATGGCTACACCGAGATGTACTACCTGCAAGACTATTACGGTATTGTCGAGGAACGTATCGGTCGTAAATTTGATGCGGAGTCACTGACAAATGCCTTCTATCCTATCATTGCAGAAATGGAGTGCGGCAGCAAGGCTGAAAAACACATCCTTCTGACACCGTTCTCGAAGTTTATAAATTTCTATCCCGACGAGGACCACATACGCTTTGAAATAGCACCGAAGAAATTTGACTTTGATACTATAGTCAGGTACGGTGAAATGCCTTATCCGCAGTTCAAGGGCAAAGAAGCGGCAGCACTCTGCGAAGTTATCCTCAAATATGGCAAAGAAGACTGCGATGAGGAAGATATCATGCGAAGGTTGTGGCTAAACCATCAGGACGGCCAAAGCAAGAGCCCTCTTCCCAACCTCGACTTCCTTGAAATTCCTGATATGTCGGCGTTACAGCCGTGTCTGGATGCCATAATGGATTTTCAGAACAATGTGCCATGCTGGAAACTGAGCGGCAATTCTTCGCAGGAAGTCGCCAAATACGAGATGGCGGCAATGAACGGCAAAAAGCCACGGATTACAATGGGTCCGAAAATGAGGGCTATGGGCATCGAGTCGTGGGAGCAGCTGGAGGATATGGCGCGCAGAGGTGAGGAAATCCCGGCGCGCCCGTTTGCTACGTCAAAGAAAGTTGGCCGCAACGACCCGTGCCCCTGCGGCTCCGGCAAAAAATACAAGCACTGCTGCGGCAGGAACAAATAGCTCCGTCCGCATTGTATGGTCCAAATAAGCAATGAGGGTGGCGAAGTTCTGATGCTCCGCCACCCTCATTGTGATGATATTGATATTATGGTTAAGAGCCGGTTACGTTCCCAACAGTACGGACGAGATGTTCGCCTGCGACATGAGGTAGTTCCATGTCGTGATGTTCATCTTGAATTTGAGTGAATCCAGCCCGGCCTTTTTCCCTACTGCGTCGAGCCATGTTGTGACCTGAAACTTAAGGGTCTTGTCGAGCTTCATCATGGACGAGGTCTTCACCGGGAATAGAAAGTCGAGCCGCCTGCTATCGTACTTTTTCAGAATCGCCATGGCCTGAGGGTCGAGGCGCAGTGTCATTTCCTTGCCGACGCCGCGCCGCCGGAATGTAAGTTCATTGTCCCGGAGGTTCTCGGCTCGCAGGTTGATGATGTCTGTCAGCTCCATCCCTCGACAGTAGAATCCGAACATAAACATATCGCGGGCAAGGTCGAGTTTTGGGGAATCCGATAAATCCATACTGGCAATCTTCATAATAGCCTCCCGGCTGAGACGAGCCGACTCACCGCCGGTTTTGTCAGGCCGGATTTGTGTGCTCACATTCCGAAACACGTCTTTGGCCGAATCGGCAAGGCCCTCCTTCACGGCATAGTTGATTCCGGATCGGAGGGTGCGCAGGTAGAACGACCGGGTGCTTTCTGCAACACCATTCTCCTTCAGCCATTCGGCATAGCTTTCAATGAAATTATGGTCGATGTCGGCCAGCGGTATGTCCTCATCGTCAAGGAAACGTTTTAGGCTTAGCCTCGTGCTCATATATGAGTTGGACGTGCTCTCTCTCCCTTCCGACAGCATCTTACGCGACATGGCGTAAAGGAATCCTGTCAATGACTCCGTTTCTTGTCCGCACTCCTCGCCGACTTCTCCGGCCTTGCGTTGGCGGAATTTCTTGTTGTACCTGAATAGCGGAATGAGTTCCTTCTTCAGCGTAGCGACCTCCGTGTCCCAGACAAAGTCATCGTTGACAGTATGTTTTAGCTCACCACTTTCAAACATTGTCCTTAGCCGTTCGCAGACTTCGTCAATCGTAAAAGCCGAGCCGCTTTTGCGGAGCTTGTCGATAACAAGATAAGTACTGTGGACATAGGGCAGAGCATCTTCGCGCAAATCCTGAATGTGAGAATCTACCGGCACAGGGATGTCGGTGCTGACACTCCTTTGCCGCGACTCCACAGCACCATCCCCCATACGATTCCGCTCTGTAATCCTGAGATAAAGCTTTCCCGGCTTGTCAGGATTCAGCTTACTCCTCGCCTGCTGTATTTTCAACGAAATCAGGTACATATACATTCTTCTGACTGTCGTATGTTCCATCCGGGACAATGTTTTTATCTTCAATCGTTCCGTGGCCATTGGAATGACAGTCAATCAGACCGTTTCATCATTCATTTGGGAACTCCCTCCGTTTTTGTCAATTCGGAAATTATGTCCTCCAATTGATGATGAGCATTGGAGGAACCGGTATTCAGTTCATACCATATAACTTTGATTCCCAGGGATGCCATCAGTTTCTCCTGGACCCTGAAATGATTTTTATTCCTCAAGTCATCTTCATAATATCCTTGATACAGAGGCTTCCTGCACAAGAATGCGTAATGAGGTGTCTCCTGAGTATTCTGATATGCGTATTCAAGAAGCCTCCTAAGATTCGGGTCTGTCATCGACAGCCCTATGAATATGCAATGGGAATTTTGGAAAGCATGAAGAATGGCGGTATTCGACCAGTGATGCCCGGTGGCATATAGTGCATGGTAATCTTCCTCGGACAGGACCGGAGCGTCCGGAACGCCGTCTAAAATCGGATATTTCGGGTCGTTGACGCTTCCATGGACATGATATATTAGTGCATCCACATCCTTGGGGATTATTCCATGATGTGTCACAGGGTAGGGCTTCATCCCCAGCTCTTTCAGACCCTGTTCGATCAATTGGTCGTAATTTGTAGTTATAACTTGTGTTATGCCGTTTGCCTTAATGAATTTGCAGACAGCATTAATCAAGGAAGAGTCTTTTTTATTGGCATACAGTGTCTTCTGGATTATCTCTGCCGCCCTCTCTTTTCCGACTATTTTATTTATATAACGGGCTGCTATCAGGTATGAGTCGCCACAGCTATTCAAAACATTTGCGAAGTCACAGTCAAGATATTCGGGTTCTCCTTCTTTGGAATACTTCGTCAGAAGGGTTTGCAACAATTTCCCCCAACCGGGCATATTCGCAGAAGCACTGACTCCGGCACCAAGGAAAAGCGTGGAGCTGTCGGACTCGATATCTTGTCGCAATTGCGTCAAAAGATTCTTTCTGGTTTCAGTCCAAACGGCATCATCCCTTTCAATAGGCAGTTCTGAAATATCATCAACTATCTCCGTTATAGCCGGAGAGTCCTTCTTGTCACTCCCCGGTTCACCGGAACAAGATGAAAGATAAACAAACTTGTCGTACTCGATTAAAGAGAACTTCTCGCTGATGTTCTCGAATGTAGGAGTGGACGAGAAATTGGTTCTATGGTAGATAAGTATGAACCTGTCAATGTCTTTTGCAATCTTCTCGAATGCTTTATAGACATTTGTAAGACTCCTCGAATCAAGATAGCTCTTGATTTCGATAGCTGTCTTTCCATTCCAGCCAAGCTTTGCAACGCCGTTGCCCAGATACAAATCCACATTGGCACGGAATCCGGCTGTTGGAAAAAACCTGTCAAATTCGATAGAGGCTCTTTCCGTTTCGGACGCATAATTCAGAATATGCCTATAGACCTTCATTATAAGGTCATATTCCACAGACTGTCCCTCTATTGACTTCCAAAAATTAGACATTGTTGTCATCGTTATATAGCAGTTCCGTTCAGATATTCAATTCCTCAGGTTTATCCGGATTATCGAAAACGTTATGTTTCGTGACAACATTATCTGTATCTCGTCAATACTCTTGCATCGAACCGGTAAATCTGTGCTCTATGTCAGCCGTCTCTGCCAAATGTAATTTATTGTGTCACTTGCGAACACACCGGCAATATCATTATTTTGAACACAAGTTATCAGGTTGCATTCGCTTTGCTTGTGTCAGCGATGTAGCGGACGTGGGCGTCGGTTACCCAGGGGCCGGCGGGGAGGCAGATGCCGACTTTGAAGAGGGATTCCGATACGCCGTTGGTATAGGCAGGGTTGGCGCGGTAGACGGGCTGCTTGTGCATAGGTTTCCACAGCGGACGAGATTCAATTCCGGCTGCATCGAGAGCCATGCGGAGTGCCTCGACGTTGTCGTTGGGCTGACAGTCGGTGGTGGCTGTAGCAACGGTATGGGTGACGCCTGCGGCACCGCCGACGGCGCCGGTTATCACCTGCTTGTAAGCGTTCTCCTGGCCTTTGATGCGGAGGTCGGGGTCGAGTGTGGCCTTGCAGAGCCAGAAATTGGAGGCGTACTCGGGGCTTGGATTGGTGTGCATCGTTATGCCCTCAACGTCTTTGAGAAGTTCCTGATACAGCGCCTGCACGTGGCGGTGATGCGCAATGTGCTCGTCTACGATAGTCATCTGACCACGGCCGATTCCGGCGCATATGTTCGACATGCGGTAGTTGTATCCGATGGCCTCATGCTGGTAATATGGATATGACTCGCGGGCCTGTGTTGCGTACCAAAGGATTTCGCGTGCCTTGTCGGCATCGGGGCAGACAAGCGCACCGCCTCCGGATGTGGTAATCATCTTGTTGCCATTGAATGATAGAACGCCGTACTCGCCGAAGGTGCCGAGCACCTGGCCCTTGTACATCGAGCCGAAGCCTTCGGCAGCGTCTTCGATTACAGGAATCTCATAGCGGTTGGCGATCTCCATGATGCGGTCGATCCGGTACGGCATGCCATAGAGCGCAACGGGGATTATGGCCTTCGGTTTGCGGCCAGTCTTTGCGATGCGGTCTTTGATAGCCTCTTCGAGCAAATCGGGATCCATGTTCCACGATTCCTTTTCCGAGTCGATGAACACCGGCGTTGCACCCAAATATGTCACGGGATGACTCGATGCGCAGAACGTGAATGACTGCACCAGCACCTCGTCACGCGGCCCGACACCGCAGGCAATCAGCGCAAGATGCACCGCTGCCGTACCGGCTGAC
>CABRLF010000112.1 GCA_902471685.1 uncultured Porphyromonadaceae bacterium | reverse complement strand
TACGCTGATATTCAGGTGTTTAATAACACATTTTCAAATTTTGTCATCTACTAAATTTTTGAAAAAATAATTATTTTTGTAGATGCAAAAAGCACTACTTATTTTACTTGAGCCCAACTAATACCAACAAAACCAAAATAAGACTTTCATATATGAAAATTTGGCCTACAAAATGGATGCAAATCATTGCCATCCCGTGCCTCCTGCTTGTTTCATGCTCTTCGTCGCATGACGAGGAACCTGATCCTGTAATTCCGGATAATCCTGGAGGCACAACAACAACCACCACAAAATATGGTCTCGACCGTCAGTCCGTCCTCGATCATTTCAGCAGTGTCCTCAGCGGTGAAGACGCCGACTTCACAGCGGAATCGCCTATCACCGCAGCCGATGCCACCGAAGCCTCCGACTATGTCTGGGATCTGTGGCGCACTGCTGTCAAGCGTTCTTCCGGCGAACGTCTTCCCAAGCTTTCGTCGCACTACAAGCTCGCAGCCTGGAGTGCCATAAAGACTCCGGATGCCATATGGCAGGTGCCGGAAGGCGGCATGTCGATATTCTACGGTTCCAAAGGCGAATGCCCCGCCGAAGGCTATCCTTTGTTCCTCTTCCTTCATGGTTCCGGTTCGGATGCCAATGGAGAATGGACGGCATGCCTCTACTGGGCGGAAGTTTTTAAAGATGGTCCCTCGGCATATTTCCTGCCGAAGAGCCCGCAGGGTGGCACCGGCACACGCTGGTTCCAGCCGTCGAAGCAGGCCAAGTGGGAGCAGCTCCTGCGTCAGGCAATGACACAGGATAACATCGACCCGCGTAAAATCTATATCGCCGGTATTTCAGAGGGCGCTTACGGCAGCCAGCGTCTCGCTTCATTCTATCCCGACTATATTGCCGGCGCAGGACCTATCGCAGGTGGCGAATTCCTCTATAACTGTCCCCCAGAGAATCTTGCCAATGTAGCATTCACACTCCAGACGGGAGCTCTCGACGCCAGCTACGGCCGCGCCTTGCTGACAGAGCGCGTCAATAATATACTCAATGAGCTCGCCGCGGCCCATCCCGGATATTATACCCACAAAGTGGAGCTTCAGCCCAATACAGGCCACGGATGCAACTACACTCTTACCACTCCTTGGCTGATCAATTATTCCCGCAATGCCACCCCCTCGTATTTCTATTATGAGAACTATGGTATGGGCGACATAAACGACGAGCCACGCCGCTACCGCGACGCTTTCTATAATGTCCGCATTCTCCAGCCTTCGGACGACCGCAGTGATCCGATGGTGCGCACAGCATACGAAATGAACATATCGGGCAACAACATCGCTCTCAATGTCCGGAATGTGACTCTGACAGCCACTGATCCCGCAACGCCTCCTACCGGTACTGTGAACATCGGGGTCGACAAGAAATACAGCAACGCCACTTCCGGACGTGTACGTATCTATCTCAACAGTGATCTTGTTGACCTGAGCCAGCCGGTGACGGTAACAGTCAACGGCGCACCGAAGTACTCGGGCTCTGTCAGTCTTTCCGGTCAGGCAATCGTTGAAAGCTGCGCTCTCTTCTTCGATCCGCTCCGTCTCTTCCCAGGATACGTCGATGTAGAAATCTGACCGTACCGTCGCCATCCGGCGTTTCTTCCTCTCTCCTTATACCTCTCTCCGGTTATTCAAGAAAACTAACAATCACATTATTTAATTAACCGGCATTCCGCATCGGCAGGACTGCGCGGAACACGTTTCCACGATAAGCCTTAAAATCTATTACCGCTCAACCGGCTGAGATGTGGTATTGCCTTGTCAAACTGTTTCACTCTAATGAGGAAGTTAACGCTCTTACTGGCATTGGTAGCGCTGCTGGCGTGCCATGCCGCAGCGCAAGTCACGCAGGTCAGCGGGCAGGTTTTTGACAAAGAAAACGGCGAGCCTCTCATCGGAGCTGTCGTTCTTGTCGAAGGAACCAGCAACGCCGTGACTACAGACATTGACGGCCGGTTCCAGCTCAAAGGCCTGACGCCCGCCCATCAGTCTATCTCCGTTTCCTATGTGGGCTTTGCAAAGGAAACTCAGCCGGCCAAGGCCGAGATGAAAATCTACCTGACTCCCACAACCCGCCAGATGGACGAGCTGATTGTGGTGGCGTTCGGCAAGCAGAAGCGTGAGGCCTTTACAGGCTCCGCTACTGTTGTGTCGGCGGCCGAAATTTCGCAACAGCAGGTCAACAATCCCGTACAGGCGCTAAACGGCCGTGTGGCCGGTATGCAGATGATGGAGTCCAACTCTCTTGCTGCCGGAGCGGCGCCGACTATCCGCGTCCGCGGTTTCAGCTCGCTGAACGCCAACAACGAACCCCTGATAGTTCTCGACGGACTGCCTTACTCGGGATACCTCAACGATATCAACCCTGCCGACATCGAGAACATGACCGTGCTCAAAGATGCCGCATCGAATGCCCTCTACGGCGCCCGTGGCGCCAACGGTGTGATCATGATCACAACCAAGAATGCCAAGCGGGGAAATACCAGCATCACTCTCGATGCGAAGTGGGGCGTCAATACCGACGGCCGCACCGAGTATGACCTCATCGACAATGCCGGCGAATACTACGAGGCTTACTACCTCGGCCTGCGCAACTATTTCATGTATCGCCAGGAAAACCCGATGTCGTTCGACCAGGCACATATCACCGCCAACAATACCCTCGGCTTGCCCTACACCCGTATGGGTCTGGCATACATGGTGTACGATGTGCCCCAGGGCGAATTCCTGATCGGTACAAACGGGCGCCTCAACCCTCATGCTGCTTTGGGTAACCGTGTCGTCGACGGGAACAGCATCTATACACTATATCCGGACGACTGGAAGAAAGAAGGCACGCGCAACGGCTTCCGACAGGAATACAACGTAAACATAACAGGCGGTAATGACAAGTATTCGCTCATGGCCACTCTCGGCTATCTGGACAACAACGGTCTGACTCCGTCGTCTTCAATTCAGCGCGTAAATGCGCGTGTCAAGGTCAACTATGATGCATATGACTGGCTCCGCGTGGGCGCCAACGCAGGCTATACCAATACCAACTCCGACAACCTGGGCGACGTGCTCGGTACTCCCTACAACGTAGCCCCAGTCTATCCCCTATATGTCCGCGACGGTAACGGCAATATTCTGTACGACCGCAACGGCAAACGCTATGACTACGGTAACCACGACGTCGGTCTTATACGTCCGGCCGAAATGAACGGCAACCCTATCCAGTCGGACATTCTGGACATTAACCACAACAGCTCCAACGCCTTCAATATCCAGGGCTATGCCGACATCAGATTCCTGAAGGATTTCAAACTTACGGTTAACGGTTCGGTATACATCACCGAATACCGCGGCAAACGCACTTATAACCCCGATTACGGATATTCGGCAGTCGACGGCGGCAGCACTTCTGTAAATCATGGCCGCACCACCGATACCAACTATCAGCAACTGCTCAATTACACCCGCTCCTTCGGGCTGCATAATGTCGATGTTCTCTTAGGTCACGAGTATTCGCGTCAGCAGACCACATCTCTGTCGGCCGAAGGCAGCAAGTTCGGTGATTACAATTATAATTCCGAAATCAGCGGTGTCATCATCTACGGCACTCCGGGTTCAACCAGAGGGCTTTACAATGTCGAAGGCTGGTTCGGCCGCGCACAGTACGACTACGACAACCGCTATTTCTTCTCCGGCAGCTTCCGCCGCGACGGTTCGTCGAATTTCCATCCCAGTCATCGCTGGGGTAACTTCTGGAGCCTCGGCGGAGCATGGATTCTCACCAAAGAAGCCTGGTTCCCCAAGACCGACATGGTGAACATGCTCAAATTCAAGGTGTCCTACGGCGAGCAGGGTAACGACGGTATCGGCTCTTTCCGTTATACTGACCTTTACGGCGTCACCAACAACAATAATAACGTGGCTCTTTCGTTCGCATACAAGGGCAAGCGCGATATTTCATGGGAAAAAGTCGGGAACTTCAATACCGGTCTCGAGTTCACGCTCTTCAACAGCCGGCTCAACGGCGGTATCGACTACTATTACCGCAAGACCACCGATATGCTTCTGTGGCTGTCCGCACCTGTTGAAATCGGCTACGACGGCTACTACGACAATATCGGCGATATGTACAACACCGGTATAGAGCTCAACCTCAACGGTGATGTATTCGCGACCAAGGACTTCTCCTGGAATATCGGCCTGAATCTCACCTGGCAGATCAACCGTATCGATTTTATTCCGAAGGCCAAGGCCGGACTCGTCATGGACGGACACCGTGGCTATACCGACAGCTCGTTCTTCTACGGCGAAGGGCTCCCGATGTACACTTTCTACACCAAGCGCTATATGGGCGTCAACGACAAGGGCGAATCTCTGTGGCTGAAGAATAACAACGACGGCACTACCGAGTCTACTTCCGTTTACTCCGACGCCAGCTATTACCTTTGCGGCGATGCCCAGCCCAAGATTTTCGGCGGTTTCAACACATCGTTCAAAATCAAGGATTTCGATATCGCGGCTCAGTTCAATTATTCTATCGGCGGCAAGAAATGGGACTATGGCTATCAGGCACTTATGACGGCTCCGACAAATATCAACACGGGCGCCGGTCTGCATCGCGACGTGTTCAAGGCGTGGACTCCCGAAAATACAGACACCTCGATTCCGATGTTCTATTATTCTGATGTCTACGGCGCATTCCTCAGCGACCGCTTCCTTACCGACGCCAGCTATCTTTCGCTGCGTAACCTCACTGTCGGCTACAATTTCCCGCGTACTATCACCAACCGTCTGAAAATGGAGCGTCTGCGCGTGTTCTGCACATGCGAGAACGTGGCATACTGGACCAAGCGCGCCGGCTTTGATCCCCGGACCGATCTTACCCAGGGTTCCTACGGCGGATGGCCTCCCATGCGTACTATCTCCGGCGGTGTCCAAGTTCAGTTCTAACCTTTTATGATTTTCACGATGAAAAAACTAATCAGACACTCCATATCATACGTTGTCGCCGCCGTTATGGGTTTTGCGGCAACCGCATGTCTTGACGAAGCATTCCCGGAGGACGGATACTTTACCGAAGATCAGGTGAAGGATGCCGACAAGGCAGAACTTGCAGGCGCCATGACCAGCTACTTCCTGGCCGGCGGTGACCAGGCATGGGACATAGCATACATGACTTTCATGACCTGGCGCGACGCAATGACTGCCGACATGCCTGTCAACGACGCCTCATGGGACTACTATAACTATTATAACTCGCAGGTGTCGCTCGGCAACAGCTATAATCAGGGGATCTGGTGGGACCGCAGCTACTATCACATCAACCGCGCCAACAATACTCTGAACCTGTGTGATACCGATCCCGAAAGCGAGGACGCTTATTTCCGCGGATACGCCTATGCACTCCGCGGTATGCTCTATTTCGATCTGGCACGGTTCTTCGAGTATAAGCACACCGATGTCGAGGCTCTCGACCGTGCTGCCGACCAGCGCGGCATCTGGGGCCTGACCGTGCCTATCATTACGGAGAAAACAACCGAGGCTGAGAGCCGCGTCACTCCGCGTGCGCCTTTCTATCACCTCTACCGGTTCGTCAACAACGATCTGCAGCAGGCCGAAGTCTATCTGAAGAATTTCCATTCCACCGCATCGAAGGACAATCCTTCGCTCGGTGTGGCATACGGTCTGCACGCACGCTTCTGGCTCGAGCTCGGCTCACGCTTCGAGCGCTATCCGGCTGATCTTGAAAAGCAGCTTGAAAGCGACAGCAATCAGGATCTCGCCGAGCTGCCTTCCCTCGGCATCCGCTCTGCCAACGACTGCTTCCGTCTCGCCGCCGAATATGCACGCAAGGCTATCGACGAAGGTTATACCCCAGTTACTGAATCGCAGTGGTACGACAAGACTTCGGGCTTCAATACGCCAAATCAGGCATGGATGTGGGCTATCATCATCTCGCCTGAGAACTGGCTGGCCAAAGACTGCACATGGAAGGGCTGGGTGTCCTACCATTGTCCCGAAGCGACCTACGGCATGAGCGACAACTCCGAGTATCAGGCATACCGCTGCATCGACGCCCGTCTGTACGGCGAAATCGATCCGAACGACTGGCGCCGCGACACATGGATTGACCCGGAATTTGCCTCTATGGACGACGGCACCGAGAAGCGTGAGGTATTCGACTCGCGATTTGCGAGAGTCACTACTTACAATTATGCGGACTTCTGCGGCTACAATGCGTATGCCGGCTTCAAGTTCCGTCCCGGTAGTGGTAACGGTACCACACCGACCATAGGCAATGCCGTGAGCATACCTCTGATGCGCGTTGAGGAAATGTACCTCATTGAGGCCGAGGCTCTGGCACATTGTCAGGGGCCTGCCGCCGGAAAGGCAGCTCTGGAGTCGTTCATGAACGCTTACCGCATGAAGGAAGGCACGACCTACAGTGTCAACAGCACTCTTATGGAGGACATCATCAACGAGATATGGATTCAGAAGCGTGTCGAGCTTTGGGGCGAAGGTCAGGTATGGTACGATTACAAACGCCGCGAGATCGCAATCGAGCGCGGTTATCCCGGCACGAATCACCCCGATCTATACCGCTATAATTCATATCCCGATGCAGTGGCTCCGTGGTGCAACATATATATCATCGACCGCGTGCACGACCTTAACCAGACTATAATCCTCAATCCGGATCCCACCCGTGCCATCACCACACTCTGGACTGAATAAACAACCGATAAAAAGACACAACAATGATACTGAAAAATCATATTTTTGCCATTCTGTCCGTGTCGGCTCTTATGATGACGGCAGCCGGATGCTCGGATAGCGACGACTGGGAACCGGGGCCCGACACGGCACCCGACTGTATGGGCGTCTACTTCGGCGAAATGACATCCAACATCATCGTCGGCCCGGACGACAGCCGCCTTATTCCCGTTACGGTGGGCCGCGCCAAAACCGATAATGCCGCATCTGTGGCTATCAACGCCCTCAGCGTCCCGGAAGGCGTCAGCGTTCCTGCGACTGTGGAATTCGCAGCCGACCAGCAGACCGCGCAGTTCTTCATCGACATCGAGAATATGCCCTCCAAGTCGAGCGGCACAATTTCCCTGGCTCTCCCGGAGGACATGACTTCTCCCTATGCTGCCGGTACTCCCGGGCTGTCGTTCAATGTGACGATATCCGGTGCGTGGATTCCTGTGTCGAACGATGTCACTCTCAGTACCGGAGGCGTTTATCCCGACATGAAGACACGTCTGTTCTATCTCGACGGAACCCATACTTTCAAACTGCCCGATTTCTTCGGCTCAGGCCTCGATCTTACATTCGAGATGACAACTCCCGGCAACGGCTGGACCTATATCAAGCCGACCACTAACTTTATCGATAACAAGATAGTCTGGGCTGATCTCGGTTGGGGTGAGCCTTATTCCGCAGGTTGGTTCCTGTATGATACGGCACAGGACGACTTCCCCTACTGGAGTCCCGACGGTGTGACATTCCCCGAAATCAATATGCTCGAGTTCGAGGACAACGGATGTACCATGACCCTCATTCAGGATGAGAACAACAACGGCTACATCTCATTCACCTATGTCTACGTTTATTATCCCGACGGCAGCGGCTCATACGTCAATATGACGTATACTTTCGTTACGGAGAATACGCCCTTCCCCATCAACTGATAATCTGACTTCTTAAAGAATCGACATTATGAAAAGATATAAATTCTTCGGGCTGCTGGCAGCTGCAGTGATAGCCGCCGCATCGTGGAGCTGCGACGACGACAAAGAGCTGGTGCCTCTTGCCAAATCCGATATCTCCTCTTCCGATGTCAGCTATAATTCGCTGAAATTCAGCTGGGGTAAAGTGAAGGATGCTCGCCAGTATTCGTATCAGCTCGTCAAGACCGCAACGGAAGCCATAATTGAAACCGGAATCACCAAGGAGACTTCCGTATCTTTCTCCGGTCTGGATTATGACACCGAGTACACCCTCACAGTGCTTGCCTATGCAGCCATAGAGTCGGACAATACTACTTCCGAACCTATTGTGCTCACAGCGCGCACCAATGATCTGATCACTCTTCCTTCTCCTGTTCTGTCATGGAGCCGCGAAGTGAACACCATCATCGCAACATGGAACTCTGTCGAAGGAGCCCGCGACTATGCTTATGCGCTAACTGATGCATCCGGCAACGAGGTGGCATCCGGAAGCACTTACGACAATTATGTCAGCTTCGACGACATGCAGACATCCACGTATACCCTGACTGTTACAGCTCAGTATGCCAGCGAAGGCTACCGCGACAGCCAGCCCGCTTCGATAACCATCGACTTCGTGCGCGAGCATCAGGAGATCTGGCGTGCTTCCGGCACGTACTCCAGTGTGCTGCTGGACAAATCATGGTCTGCCGACCTTGTGGCTTACGATGACAATACATACGTAATTCTTTCTTGGTATGGTGCCGAGGGCTATAATTTCGGATTCTCGCTCGATGAAAACAATGCTTCGGATATGTTCCGTCCAGATCCGTCGTACAGCTACAATCAGTCCACAGGTGCATATAGCGTTCCCACGGGTATTGCTGCCCCGGCTGCAGTCAGCGTATTCGCCGCCGACAATCAGTGCGCATTCGAGGGCAACGCCGGACGCGGTACGATCACACTCAGTGTATCCGACGGCACAAACAGCGGAAACGACACATTCAGATGGGGTGTGAGCATCCGCGATTTCGTTGGTACATGGAACTGTGACTTTGCTGCATATGACAGCAGCGGCGACTCCAGCTATGACTCGTTCTATAGCGGAGCTGTTGAAATAACACTCGGAACAGAGGAAAACACCCTCATGGTGCCGCTGCCTTACTACTACGGCAATCCTTTCGGCACTGCTAAAATGGTAGTGGATATGTCGACCATGACATTCTCCATACAGCCTGCCTCGCTCACGTCGGCCGGATATGAATATATCCTGTCAGGAACCGCTTCCGAAACGGCCCCGCTGACCGGCAAACTCACCAATAATGGCATAATCTTCGATGCAATCCAGATATGGTGTATGGGCTATGATTATCTCACCGCCTCATCGTATCTGAAGTATACCCGCTGACCCCCCGTTTACAGATCCATAGAGCAGGAGAGTGTGTCGCGATAACAGCGGCACATTCTCCTGCTTTGGTTTTAACTTTAATCGGCGGATAAGCGAA
>CABRLF010000111.1 GCA_902471685.1 uncultured Porphyromonadaceae bacterium | reverse complement strand
GATCTAACGTCACCGCACAGCTTTTCCCTTTTCTAAAACTTTCGACTATCGTCAACCTCAACAAAAACAAATATGAGAACGGACTTGTCGGCGGAGATACAGGCAATCAGGGCAACTCGGCCTCTGGCTCGCTCTACTCCGCGCTGCATTATCCGACTTATCTTCCTGTCTATGACAAGAACGGCGAGTACACCATATTCGGACGCGTGCCCAATCCTGTGGCTACACTTGATATCATCGACGAGTCTCGCCAGAGCAGCTACTATGCCAACTTTGCCATGGATATAGATATCATCAGTCAGATGCTCTCGGTACGTCTGGTTTACGGTATCAATCATGAGACCGGTCGCCGCACGTCCTACATCCCCAAGGATGTCTACTTCGGGCTTGTGAAAAAGTCTCGCGGAAGCCTGGGATATGTCGAGCGCCAGTATGAGACTATGGAGGGGATGATCAATTTCAACCACAATTTCTGGCAGGCCCTTGATTTCAATGCAGTGGTCGGTATGGGACGCTATGTCGACAAAGGCAATGGCATGACAGTCTCTTATCAGAACGCCAACGACATGATTCAGGATACTAATCTCGGCGCGGCCGACGGCCCTTTCGTCCCATCGTCGTATAAATACGAGAACGAGAAGCGCTCACAGTTCGCACGCGCGTCGTTCATTCTCTTCGACAAATATGTGTTGGCCGCGACAGTCCGCCGCGACGGCACGGACAAGTTTTTTGACAACAAGAAATACTCCTGGTTCCCTTCTGTGTCGGGTGCATGGAAAGTCTCTCAGGAGAAATTCCTCCGGGATCTCACCTGGCTCAACCTCCTCAAAGTGCGTGCCAGCTATGGAGTCACCGGCAGCGACAACCTGGGTACATCGCTCTACGGTACTGTCGGAGTGTCGCGTGAAGACATCAAATTCTCTAACGGCAGCATAACTTACGTGCCATTCGTTCTTCTGGGGGGCAGCTATGACGACGTGACATGGCAGAAGACCACGATGAAAAATATCGGTATCGACTTTGTGGTTCTCAACAACCGTCTGTCCGGCAACTTCGACATCTTCCGCAATGACGTGACCAACATGCTCGGAACCGCCTACACATCGCTGCTCAACATGTATCCAACCCGGCCGGTCAACGGCGCCCACTACAAGCGCACCGGTGTAGAACTCTCGCTCAACTCAGAGAATATCCGGACCTCCGACTTTACCTGGACAACCTCGCTCGCCCTCTCACACTACCGCGCCGACTGGGTTGAGCGTATGCCCAACTATGACTACAAAACCTATCAGAAGCGTAAAAACGAACCGATGAGCGCATACTATTACTATAACACCACCGGCATTATCAACGCCGACCGCAGCAATATGCCCGAATCTCAGCGCTCTCTGCCGGCGGATGCACAAAAACCCGGTTTTCCCATAATCGATGACCGCAACGGCAACGGTGTGATTGACGAAGGCGACATCTACATGGACGACCTGCTACCCAAACTCTACTACGGTTTCGGCAATACGTTCACATACAAGAACTGGGACCTTGACATCTACATGTATGGCCAGCTCGGCATAGAGAAATACAACAACACCAAGGCAGCCAACTGCTCGGCCGGCAATCTATCAAGCGGTATAAGCGCGGCCAATCCCACCGACTACGCCTTTACCGTCTGGAACTCTCAGACCAATCCCAACGGCACGACACCCGGTGTGGCTACAAAGGATGTGACAATGCCCGGCAACGCAGGCATAAAGCTCTTTTATGAGAAAGCCGACTTTCTGCGTGTGCGCAACATCACATTGGGCTATACATTCGATGCGCGCAAATGGAAATGCTTCAAAGGCTACATAAAGAGTCTGCGTCTGTATACCGATGTCCAGAACCCGTTTACTTTTACAGGGTTCACCGGCGATGACCCGGAAATTGTCATTGCGTCAAGCTTACTGTCGGGATGCAACTATCCTCAGCTGAGAACATACTCCTTCGGCGCAAAGATTATCTTCTAAAAACACTTATTACTGTCAAAACACCATATGAAAATCAGAATAATATCCTCCCTCATGGCGATTCTGATGCTCCTCACCACCTCCTGTGAGGACAATTTCGACGCCAAGATATACGGAGAGCTGCTCCAGGGCAAATATCCTTCGACAGAGAGCGAATATGTGTCTTACATGATGATCTGTTACCTTCCGTTCACAACGCCCTTCACCTACACTATAAACGAAGGGACAGGTATGCACGGCTGGTATATCGCCACCGGTGGCGACATCCGTTTCTTCGACTCCACCTCGGATATCATGGCTCCGGGATACACGCGCTGTGGAGGAGAATGGCTTCAGCTCTCCAAAGCCAACTACGAAAACTGCATCCACTACTGGCGCGGCTGGGTGGCTGATGACAGCAATCCCAACCATTTCATGAAGACTGCGGAAATAACCCGCTTCACCAATATCATGGACGTTCTGCAGAAAGCTCCGGCCAATGTGATGTCAGAGGAGACCCGCGACGCCCTTCTCGGAGAGGTGCGCCTCTGCCGTGGCATGATGATGTATTATCTCATGCATGTGTTCGGTCCGGTACCCGTAATCGTCGACCCCGACAAGGTGTTCGATGACGAAGCGCAGCGTAATACCACGCGCCCGACACTCGACGAAATGTGCGGATACATCTACAATGACCTCCTGTTCGCAGCCCGGCACGCACCTGAGGTACAAACCGAGAAAGGACGATATACACGCGATTACGCCCGTTTCTGCCTGATGCGTCATTGTCTGAACGAAGGTTCGCATATGCCAGGCTATTATGACACTGGACTTGAGATGTTCTCCGAGCTACAGGGCAAGTACGAGCTTTTTACCCAGGGGGAAAACCCTTGTGCCGACCTTTATAAGAACGCCAACAAGTTCAACAGCGAGATTATCATGGCTGTAAGCTGTGACCCCCTTGCCGACGGATCGCCCAAGCACGGTAATGCCAATATTCTGTCGATGTGTACCGTTCCATGGGATGCCGCCGCCCTCGACCCCAATGACAATCCTACAGTTTTCTACCCCCAGAATGGCGGCTGGCAGGCGTTCTATAACGTTGCCAAGAAATTCTATGACAGTTTCGAGGCTGGCGACCGCAGACTCAATCTTATAGTAACCGAATGGTGGAACAAGAGCGGAGAAAAAGTCACCGCTAAAGATCTGGGCACACGCTGGGACGGTTTCATATGCAATAAATTCCCCATCGAGACTTCCGGTTCGTTCCAGGGTACCGACATTCCCATCGCACGCTGGGCTGATGCATTGCTGATGTATGCAGAGCTGTCGGTGCGCAAAACCAACAGCGCCCCGTCGGCCGCAGCAATAGAGGCTGTCAATCAGGTGCGCCGTCGCGCCAATCTCGGTAATCTCGACGCTACAGCCACCTCGTCGGCCGACAGATTTCTCACCGCCATCCTTACCGAGCGCGGCCATGAGCTTTTTTACGAAGGATGCCGCAAGATTGACCTAATCAGGTTTAACCGCTATGCCCGCGAGACATCGAAAGTGAAAGGCGAAGTGCCCACCCGCCAGTATGTCCCGCTCCCCAACTACGCGGTTGAAGCTGCAGCCGCCAACGGCTGCAAACTCGACCAGTTCTATTCGCGTCCGGGATGGGAAGTCGACTACAGTCAGGCCCAAGGCATGTAAAACTCCTCAAAAAGAAATAACAGACCATGAAGAAATCAACATATCTCATGAACATATTAGGCTGCCTCCTTCTGGGGCTGGCCACCATTGGCTGCAATTCAGAAGAAGACCCCACGCCGGCACCTGAAAAACCGGCAGAAGCTACCGACGGCGGATATCTCTTCGCCCATATGACAGACGACAACTACGGCTCACTGTTCTACAGCGTGTCGCGCGATGCATATAACTGGGAAACCCTCAACGACGGGCGCACAGTGCTTCCGGCCTATTGCGGACACCCCGATATCTGCAAAGGGCGCGATGGCTACTACATGATTAGCGTAAAGAAAGGCTCGGGCATTCCTTTGCTGTGGCACTCGACCGACCTGGTCAACTGGGAATACACCAAACTGGCCAAATCGATATTCAACAAAATCAAAGAACTCTATGGACATGTCAACGAGGAGACTTATTACGGCGCGCCCAAGATGTTTTATGACGAACCGAGCGACCAATATATGATTACCTGGCATGCCGGAAAGACGGGCAACGACTCCGACACAGGCGAATGGGAAACAAAAAGGACATTCTATATTCTGACTAAAGATTTCAAGAGTTTCTCAGACCCCAAACTGCTGTTTAACTTCACCGGCAGCGATGAGAACATGGCCACAATCGACGTAATCATCCGCCATTCAGGCGACAGTTACTACGCTATATTCAAGGATGAGCGCACTCAGGAAGTGGCACCTGAAACCGGCAAGACCATCCGCATAGCAAAGGCTCCGGCTCTAACAGGCCCCTATGCCAACCCCGGCGACCGCATCACAGACCTTGCCCGCTGGCATGAGGCTCCGATCATAGTTCCTACGGTTGACGGAAAAGGATTCTACCTCTTCACAGAGAACTACCCTCTCCAATACGACATGTTCGAGGCCCAATCGCTCGACGGCCCCTGGACAGAACGATATTTCGCCGGCCCGAAAGCCCGGCACGGTTGCATGGTTCGCATAAACGAAACCGAATATCAGGCCATCATAAACGCTTATAAACGCTAACACTGAGAATCATCTATCATGAATAAAACATTATACTCTGTCATATTGGTGGCAGGCATGTGTCTGGCAAGCTCGTGCTCAGACGAAGTCATTCGTCCGGATGAGTGGCCTGAATGGCCGGCAAAAGCCGTGGTGAAAGTCAACGGACTCGAGCTGACCGACACCTATTACACCAATTTCAACGGCACAAAGCTTTCGCTCACTCAGGGCCAGACCGTAGATTTCGACGGCCTTGACAAGCTGCAATATACCTTACAGAGCCATTTCTGGGATGTGACATCGGCCGGACAGGCGCTGTTCAAAGGCGCGACGGGCAATTACGACATAATCTACGACCATATCAACAACCTGCTATATATCGAGCAGCCCGAAGCGGAATATCCCGATGCGCTTTATGTCATCGGCGAACAACTCGGCCACTCCGGCGCGACCGAGGCTATATCCACTTCCTGGTCAATCGAGGCTCCCGACAATGTGCAAAGCTGTCGCCGCGTGTCGTCCGATAAGTTTGAAATCAGTCTATATCTGGCACAGGGATTCAAGTTCAAATTCTTCCGTCACCACGGATGGGGCTCGCATGAGGAAATCGAGATATGGGCCGAAGACCTCACCCTCAACCAGCCGACTCTCGTTACGGGTACTGGCGACTTCTGTGCCGGACCGCTGTTTCAGGCGGGTGTGTATGACATTACAGTCGATTTGACCGCCAGAACTTTCGATATTGTTAGCCGTGTGCCGGTTCAGCAGGAAGATTATTATGTCAACGGGATGCTGATGGAGCCTTCCGGAGCGTTTCTCCATACCCGTCAGACCCTTACGAAGGGTCAGGAAGTGGTGTTCGGCAATTTCGGCGGTATCGCCGACATGGTTCAGCCTCAGTTCTTCGAAGTTATCTCGGATGTCGAGGGACGCGCCGAGTTCATCGGTCCTACAGGAGAATATGACATTTATTTCGACGCTGCAAGCATGCTCATCTACACAGAGTGCCCGGGGATGAACCAATACGACGGCACTGCGATGTGGGTTACCGGTTCGGGATTTGGTCATCCGAAAGCCAGTCGTGCAACGGTGGAAGCATGGAAACTTACAGATCCGGCCGGTTCATTCCAGATGGTGAGAGTGGCCGAGGGAGTTTATGAGACATCGATGTATCTCGCCAGCGATTTCGATGTGAAATTCTATCGCGCCCGCGACTGGGGAAGTGCCCGTTCCACCCAACTGTTTGAGCCGGTACCCGCCGATCTGCTCGCAAAAGGGGTGGCCGGAAGCCCCGATTACTGTATGTTCACGGGAGATCTCCTACCCGGCCCTGGCTTTACCGCCGGAAGCTATACTGTCCGCGTGGATTTCAACAATAAGATTGTGTATCTGGCCGAGATGACTCCTCAGGACAAAATCCGGCCTGTCGACTACAAGGTCAACGGAGTGTCGCTGAAGACCGGCCGCTATGATGATTTTCTGGAAGCTACCGTCAGTCTCACCAGGGGCGAACGAGTCAGCTTTGAGAATTTCCAGTGCCTCGACTATATGCTTCAGCCGGAATATTTTGTACGCAACGACGACGGTTCATACACCTTCAACGCCATGAGCGGCGAATACCGCGTGCTCTATGATGCCGACGGTACCGAACACATATGGACTGAGCGGACATCAGCCGACGGCCTCTGGATCACCGGACAATATTTCGGCCACGGCCGCACCGGCGGATGGGATGTCGGATATCACGACGATTCTATCTATATATCCAAAGGCTGGAGCTGGGACAATCCACGCCAATATCTCTGCTGCGCCGAGACCGCACCAGGCATCTATGAAACCACATTCCTTATCCACAGCAGTTGGTCGCAGCTGACCCTTTACAGAAACCGTGGCTGGGACAAACGTATAATGTCGAGCGAGGTCACTATCACCGACACAAGTTCTTTCGGACGTTCATTCGCCTGGCAGGACGGAGTGGGCAATGATGCCAACTTCGGATGTACGGTCGGCAATATCGGCCAGGAATACGGCACATATCGCCTTGTGATTGACACGAACCAGAGTCCCATAGTTGTGAAGCCTGTGCTGCTCGACGGCCATGGACATCATTAAATCTTCAGGTAACTCCCCAAGAGAGTAACCGTTAAAGAATTTTGAGTGTTTTTACGGAGCCTTGATGCGCATCTTATTTTTCCAATAGGTTGTATATAATCGCATCAGGCTCCGCTATTTAATCAGAAACTTGAAATCTTAAAATTCATGAAAAAACAGATCAGAGATTTAATCCCTCTGACCTGCATGGCACTGATGTGCTCTTGCGGTCAGCAAGGTAATGATACCGACAGCCGGATGGGCATGTTTATCGACGAACTGATGGAGCGCATGACCCTTGAGCAGAAGCTCGGACAGATGAATCTTGTCACCGGAGGCGACATGGTCACCGGACATGTGATGAGCAATGAGCTTGAGCAGATGATACGCCGTCAGGAAATAGGAGGGGTGTTTAATGTCAAAGGCGCTGAAAAGATTCTTGAATTGCAACGCATCGCTGTCGAGGAAACGGAACTCGGAATACCGTTGCTTGTCGGTGCCGATATTATCCATGGCTACGAGACAGTATTCCCCATTCCTCTCGCTTTGTCATGCAGTTGGGACACGGCGTCCATAGAAAAGATGGCACGCATATCGGCCATTGAAGCAAGCGCATCAGGCATCAACTGGACCTATAGCCCTATGGTGGACATCTGTCGTGATCCTCGCTGGGGCCGCATCGCCGAGGGAAATGGCGAAGACCCCTATCTGGGGTCGGTTCTCGGACCGGCTTACGTCCGCGGCTATCAGGGGAAAGACATGTCGGGAAAAGATGAGATAATGGCTTGTGTGAAGCATTTTGCACTCTATGGGGCTGTAGAAGGTGGACGCGACTACAACACTGTCGACATGAGCCGTCAGCGCATGTTCAACGAATATTTTCCTCCTTATGAAGCGGCCATCAGAAGCGGCACGGCAAGCGTGATGAATTCATTCAATCTTGTCGACGGCATTCCGGCGGCAGCCAACAAATGGCTTATGGTCGACGTGCTTCGTGATCGGTGGGGATTCGACGGGCTGCTTGTGACCGACTACGACGTGATTTCCGAGATGTCGACCCATGGCTATGCCTCACTCCCCGAAGCCTCGGTAAAGGTTCTTGAGGCTGGCACCGACATGGATATGGTGTCGTCGGGATACTACACAACCCTGAAGCAGTCGCTTGACAACAAGGCTGTGACAATGGCGAAAATCGACAAAGCCTGTCGGCGTGTGCTTGAGGCTAAATACCGGCTCGGACTGTTTGAAGACCCCTACAAATATTGCGACACAGCATCGGTTGCCGATAAAATATACACACCTGAACACAGGCGCGTAGCCCGCGATATTGCCACGAAGACGTTTGTCCTGCTCAAAAACGCTAATCAGACCCTGCCGCTGGTTCCAAAGGGGCGAATAGCGCTGATTGGACCGATGGCTGACGCCGCCAACAACATGTGTGGCATGTGGAGCATGACCTGCACCCCCTCTGCCCATAAATCACTGCTTGCAGCAATGACCGAAGAACTTCAGGGAAAAGCAGAGCTAATCTATTCCAAGGGGTGTAATATCTATGCCGACAGTACGGTAGAGAATAATGCCAATGGCATAAGACCTATCGCGCGGGGCGACAACGAGATGCTGCTGCGGCAGGCTATGGCTGCCGCCACTAAAGCCGATGTCATCGTGGCAGCTTTGGGCGAATCGGCAGAAATGAGCGGAGAATCGGCATCGCGTGCCGACATCAGGCTCCCTGATGTGCAGCAGAAACTATTGCGAAGCCTGGCCGCGACCGGCAAGCCTGTGGTGCTGCTCCTGTTCACAGGCCGTCCGCTTGTCCTCACCTGGGAAGATGCCAATATCGACGCAATACTCAATGTCTGGTTCGGGGGCAGCGAGGCCGCCGATGCCATATGCGACGTTGTCTTCGGCCGGGTGTCCCCGTCCGGTAAACTAACTACAACTTTTCCGCGTCATGCCGGACAGATACCTTTGTATTACAATCATATGAATACCGGGCGCCCCGATCCGGATGCGAAAGTATTCAACCGCTATAGCAGCAACTATATCGACGAGAGCTCCGAAGAACTATATCCCTTCGGCTACGGACTCAGCTATGCCACATTTGAATATGGCGCTGTGAGCCTCGACAAAACGACACTTACGGCCGGCGATTCCATTACGGCCTCGGTAAAGGTTACCAACACGGGCCGCTGCAGAGCCACAGAGACAGTGCAGCTCTACACACGCGATATCTATGCATCGCTTGCCCGTCCGGTTAAGGAGCTAAAAGGTTTCAGACGAATTACCCTCGAACCTGGAGAAAGCCGCGAAGTGACCTTCACAATCACCCCCGACATGTTGCGTTTCTATAATTCCGAACTTGAATACGTCTGGGAACCCGGAGAATTCGACCTGATGACAGGTCCTGATTCAAAGAATCTCAGCTCCGTCCGTTTTGAACTGAAATAACTATATATAGATATGCGACATAATAAAATAAACAAGATCGGAAGAGCGTCGTGTAG
>CABRLF010000110.1 GCA_902471685.1 uncultured Porphyromonadaceae bacterium | reverse complement strand
CATTGATATTTTGGGTGTTATGCTAATAAATCTCAATAAACGGATGAAGTAAATATAAGAGCTGAGGCTTCGGCCATTTTATTTGCTAACGCCTGAATGTCGTTTACGGAGACAGAATTAATGGCGTCGGTTGCCATTACCAAATCAGAAATCTCTCCGCGGAATGAAGCTGCGCGTGCTGCTGCCATAATGCGGTTTTCACGATTCTCGGATGCGACAGCCAGCTGACCTAAATATTGCTTTTTGGCTTTGGCAAGATGACGCTCGGTAAATTTACCGTCGGCAATATTGCGGAATACACGGGTGCAGATATCTCTGCATCGGCTTACATCCTCGGCATCACATCCGAAATAGACAGTGATTAGTCCGCATGTCGTGAAGACTGATGTAGATGCTTCGACTGAATAGACAAGTCCCCGTCGTTCTCTGAGCTCGACATTCAACAACGAATTCATTCCCGGACCACCTATTATATTGGCAAATAACGAGACAGCGTGACGTCCGGCATCGCATATTCCCGGCGTCTGTGTTCCTAAGACAACGTGAGCCTGGTGAATATCGAGCCGGCGTGTCTGGTCGAAGTCATGATATAAAACTGCGTTGTTGGCGGCAGTCGTTCCGTTTTTTTCGCCTTGTGGCAAAGCCGCGAAATATCTTTCTACAAGCGATTCGATATGAGCCTGTGATTGCGGCCCGGAATAGAAAGCAACGATATTCCCGGACCGGTAATTATCTGCAAGGAACTCGCGGCAGTCGGCTCCTGTTAGTTTACGCACACTGTCGGCATTTCCAAGAATATTGTGTGCGAGCGCACATCCGTTGAATGCTTCTTCTTCGAAATCATCGAATATGGCTTCCGAGGGAGTGTCAAGATAGCTGTTGATTTCGTCAATTACCACTTCACGCTCTTTTTCAAGCTCATGGGCCGGAAATTGCGAGTTTGCGGCAAGATCGGCGATCAATTCTATGGCTCGCGGTGCGTTCCCTGACGGGAAAATACTATAGACTACAGTTTCTTCTTTCGATGTGAAGGCATTGAGCTCACCTCCGACAGCCTCCATGCGGTTGATGATATGCCATGAAGAACGTCTTTGTGTGCCTTTAAAGATTGTGTGTTCAACAAAATGGGCGAGGCCTTCCTTGCCTTGTTTTTCATCGGCGCTTCCGGTGCGGACAGAAATGCCGAAAATTCCCGACCCGGCGGAACGCTGGTGCAGATGCACGAGGCGCAGTCCGCCGGGCAGAGTGGTGAGTGTAGGTTCCGGAGCTTTCAGCATATTGTTATTGGCCTGGGTCTGTCCATTGACCGTCAGATTTGATAAGATCTATAAGACACTCCAGAGCTTCTTCCTGAGGGATGCATTTACGCACGCATTCCACTCCACGGTAAAGACTGATTGTGCCATGTCCCGCTCCGACATAACCGTAGTCGGCTCCGGCCATTTCTCCCGGCCCGTTCACTATACAACCCATGACTGCAATTTTCAAATGTTTGAGATGTAGGCATTTGTACTTGATAGTCTCAAGTACTTCTGTAAGTGAATACAGAGTACGGCCACAGCCGGGACAAGCTACGATTTCGGCCTGATATCGGTTAAGTCCGCATGCCTGAACAATCTGCCGGAGCAGTTCGCCGGTTTCTTCGGGTGTAAGGATTTCGGATTCAATTCCGATAGCGTCCTGCCAACCTTTGAGTAGGATCGCCCCGAAATCGGTAGCCGCAGCTACTATCAGTTGAGCTTTATCGGTAATGTCGGGGTACGACATGATAATTGCAGCCGGACGATCGTCATCACCTGGTGTGACAAACGGTCCGTCAGGCCGGATTATATGTACCTCAGGTTCCTTTTCGAGCGCTGCAAGGCTGACATCGGTGCCGATGATTGCAGTTGAATTGTTCGCACCGATTTTTACACCGTCGACAATAATTTCCCGGCTTTTGCGCCTCGGGCCAATCAGACTGCGGTCGGGAGCCGGAGTTTCGGCCAGACGTTTCATGGCATGATCTATTATCATCTGTGCTACAGGTGCCTCGTTCTCAGGCGGCTCGCAAAGTGAGACACGGATTGTGTCTCCTATTCCGTCGCATAGAAGAGAACCGATTCCCACCGATGATTTCACTCTTGCTTCAAGATCGTTACCTGCCTCTGTGACGCCGAGGTGGAGAGGAAAGCTGAGCCCTTCGGCATCCATCCTGTTGACCAGCAGACGCACGGTCCTGACCATAACCGGGACATCGGAAGCCTTTATCGACACAACCACATCCATAAAGTCCTCGTCGCGGCAGATACGCAGATATTCGAGAGCAGACTCCACCATACCTTCCGGTCCGTCGCCGAAACGGCTCATGATGCGGTCGCTGAGAGAGCCGTGATTCACTCCTATACGGATTGCTGTGCCATTACGGCGGCAGACATCAAGAAAGGGGACGAACTTATCGCGGATTCTCTGCAATTCGGCCGCATATTCCTCATCCGTAAATTCCATCTTGCGGAAAGTGCGCCCCGGGTCGGCAAAATTTCCCGGATTGATACGCACTTTCTCTACATGCTTCGCAGCCTCGAATGCAGCCGCAGGATTAAAGTGGATATCTGCCACAAGAGGCACCAGACATCCCCGCTGTCGCAGCTCGCGGCTGATATTCTCGAGATTCGCGGCATGGTTCACACCCTGGGCCGTCAGACGCACTATCTGAGCGCCCGAATCCGCAATCGCAATAGTCTGGGCGACCGACGCTTCAGTGTCGAGTGTAGGAGTGGTTGTCATCGACTGAACGACAACGGGGTTCGGAGCTCCCACTGGTACATCGCCGATACGGACGGTATTCACCTTGCGGCGGCGCTCAGCTGCCTTATTGTTCATTTGAGTTCAGTTGGTTTTGAATTTGTAGTCCGAAATGGCAGCCAGTTCGGCGTCTGCCTTTTCAACCTTGGCGCAAAGTCCGGCGCAGTATGTGTCGTAGCGCACGGCAAGGTCGGGATCCGAAAGGGAGAGCATGCGCACAGCCAGAACAGCGGCATTCATGGCACCGTTGATTCCTACAGTTGCTACAGGTATGCCCGGGGGCATCTGGACGATGGAAAGTAACGCATCCATGCCGTCGAGTGTTGAGGCGACAGGAACTCCGATTACAGGAACTGTTGTCATGGCGGCGATAACGCCGGGTAATGCGGCAGCCATCCCGGCGGCTGCAATAATCACCTGAATTCCACGTGCTCGTGCTCCTTTGGCGAAGTTTTCGACAGCGCCTGGAGTACGGTGCGCGCTCAAGGCGTGCATTTCGAAGGGAACTTCCATCTGCTCAAGGAAATCGGCTGCCTTACGCATTACCGGCAGGTCGGAAGTACTTCCCATTATGATGCTGACTTTTGTCATTGCTGTTATATGTGTTTGGTTTTATGAAAATCATAGAAGATAGAGCAGACCCAGTTCAACGCCGAATCCGAGTACAGAACCGGCGAAAGTCTGCATCAGAGTGTGATGCTTGAGATATAGTCGGGCCCACGCCATAATGCCGACAAGAATGAATGCAACACTTACCCATACCAGTGCCCCATGCACTATGAGACCTGTGCGTGCGAGCCAGAATAGAGCACCCGCCAGACTTGCAACGCCTGCTGTGTGTGCGCTGATCTTCCACCACCGGTTGACAATCATAGACACGAAAGAGATGACACCGGCGCCGACAAAGAACACCACGAGCCATGCAGGAGCTTTAAGTGCGGTAAGGAATACGCAGGCTCCTATGTAGCAGACGATGGACGCTAAATATGGAATAGTGCGCTGGTGACGGTCTGAAATACTTGTATTGCTTACTTTTCCGAGCTTGATAAGTACAAAAATTACGGTAGCCGGAGCAATGGCTGTTATTGCGGCAATACCTACGAGGGTCCATAGACGTATTCCCAGCGGCAGATAAGCCATGCGTGTCAGCCAGAGGGCAATGAAACAACCGTATGTCGGCACAAGCAGCGGACAGAAGAAATCGCTTATAGTATGAGCGATTCTTGCAGCCGTAGTCTGTTTGATTTTTTCATTCATAATCGTATAGGAATAAAATCTATAATTGTCTTCTCAAGCGTGCAACCGGAAATCCGAGTTTCTCGCGGTATTTCGACACGGTACGTCGGGCGAGGTCATAACCGCGCGAATTGAGATACTCGCAAAGTGCCTGATCGGTAAGAGGCGAATGCGTATCTTCATTCTCAATCAGATCCTTCATAACTGAGAGTATTTCGTGTGAGGAAATATCCGTTTCGTTATCCGGACGTTCGTTGAAAAACATTTTCAGTGGATACAGACCGTGCGATGTCAGGACATATTTCCCTGCCGTGGCTCTCGATATAACCGATATGTCAAGTCCGGTTTTTGCAGAAATGTCCTTGAGTATCATTGGTTTTATATCCGCTGTTTCACCGGAGACGAAGAACGAGTGCTGATGGCTGACGATCGCTTTGATGATGGTCATAATTGTTTCGGCACGCATCCGGATCAGGCCGATAAAGGCGGCTGCATCATCATGCTTACGCCTTATGAAAGCGAGTGCCTGTCGTTGCCGCTGGCGCACTGCCGGACTCTCCGACGGATTCTCCACTTCTGTCGGGACAGACGCGAATGATTCTTCGATGCCGAGTTCCGGGATATTTCCGAGCAGTGTGATGGTGAAAGTATCGCTTGAACTGTCGTAATCTACAGTGGCGTCAGGCGTCACATGGCGTGACTGGTCGACCGAATGCCCGAGGTCAAGTGCTGATGCCGGTTTCGGATTCAGGCCGCGAATCAGTTCGAGGGCTTCGGCAAGAGCCTCTTTTGATATTTCCAGCTGAGCCTGCAGCTGAGGGAAATGTTTCTTGGAGAAAAGATCGAAGTTGTTCGCGACTATTTCCCGGGCGGTCTTTTGCGTTACCGTCGGCTCCATGCGGTCGAGCTGCAACAGGAGACAGTCGCGGAGATCTACGGCACCGATGCCGGCCGGATCGAGGCTGCGTATGGCATTGAATAACCTCAGCATATCTTCGCGAGTAGGCTCGAAGCCTTCTGTCATGGCAATGTCGTCGGCGATAGAGCGTAGCGGGCGCTCGAGATAACCGCTGTCATCAAGATTGCCTATTATTTGGGCAGCAATCCTGGAGTCGGAATCCGACAGACGATATTCATTACGCAGTCGCCACATAAGCGCATCGATCATCGAGTCGCCCTCGTCGGGCGCGACAGTCGCGATGTCGAAGTCGCTGCTGCCGTGGCTACGGCCTGTGATATAAGCCGGAACATCATCTTCCGACGCATAGTCTGCCATCTGCAGTTGCTCGGAAGACTCGTTGAAGTCATTATCCTGATGCGTGTCGTTTTCCGTTCCGGCAGCTTCGAGTGCAGGGTTGTCGTCAAGTTCTCGGCGGACTTCATCCTCGAGTTCAGGCACAGACATTTCCAGCAGACGTCCCAACGCAAAGTTCTTTGGGTTGAGACGCTGCTGCATATGCAGCCGTTGTTCCTGCCGGAGATCTGTCTTGCCTGAAGCCATGGCTTAAATTTTGCGGATACCCATTATCTCGCGCATTTCGGAGAGTGTCCTTGATGCGCGTTCGCGGGCCCGTTCTGCACCTTCGCGTACGACACGGCTGAGATAAGTCTCGTCGGCAAGAATATCGTTCACGCGCTCGCGGATAGGGGTCGTAACTGCGAGGATATCCTCAGCCAGCTGTTTCTTGAGGTCGCCGTAGCGGATGGAACAGTCGGCATAGGCATCGCGGAAATGCTTGACTACTTCAGGAGCCGATGTGAGTTCCAGGAGCGTGAAAAGATTAGCAATAGGCTCGCTCATAGGCGAATTGGGCTCTTTCGGGCCTTCGTCTGTAGTGGCGCGCATCACTTTCTTGCGAAGAACTTTGGGATCGTCAACAAGATAGATACAGTTGCCCTCGCTTTTGCCCATTTTGCCGGAGCCGTCCAGACCGGGTACTTTCACCGGACCGCCACCGAACTCGAAATCAGTTGGCTCGGGGAAGAAATCGACTCCGTAGAAAGAATTGAACCGGCGTGCGAACCGACGTGTCAGTTCAAGATGCTGAAGCTGGTCTTTGCCGACGGGAACTTTGGTGGCTTTCTGGATGAGTATATCGACAGCCATCAGGGTCGGATATGTCAGCAGTCCGGCATTGACACGCTTGTTGGTGGATGCGCCGATAATCTCTTTTTCGAAAGCTTCGTCAGAGTCATTTTCGGGAACTCCGATGCCGAGCGCCTTGCGGGCTTTGTCCTTGAACGCCGCTGTACGCATAAGTTCGCCTATACCGACATGCATATTGAGCAGCAGATACATTTCAGAGATCTCAGGAATGTCACTCTGGACAAAAATAGTAGATTTTTCGGGATCAAGACCGGCAGCAAGATATTCCGCCAATATGCCTTTCACATTATCGTGTAGCATCTTGGGGTCGGGGTTGGTAGTCAGCGCATGAAGATCGGCTATGAAAAAATTGCAGTCGTAGTTGTCCTGTATGGCAACGAATTTGCGCAATGCGCCATAATAGTTGCCAAGGTGCAGGTTGCCCGTCGGACGGATACCGCTTAATATTATTTCTTTCTTTGTCTCAGCCATATTAGGGTTGTTATTTTGTTATTCAAACTGCAAAAGTAAGAAATTTTTATCAAAAGGAGTTTATCAGTCCCCGATCATCTTCAGAAAATCATCCTCGGAGATGATAGGAATGCCGAGTTTGCCGGCTTTTTCAAGCTTAGCCGGCCCCATGTTCTCGCCGGCGAGTACATAGTCTGTCTTTTTGGATATGGATCCGACGTTTTTGCCGCCGTGCCGCTCGATCATGTCATTGTATTCTTCGCGGCTGTGTCTGGCGAATACTCCTGAAATGACAATCGACTTTCCGGCAAGAGCGTCGGATTGCGGTCCGGATGCTATATCCTCTGAGACTGCCATCGTAACACCTGCCTGCCTGAGCCTTTCGACCATAACACGGTTTTCTTCATCATCGAAAAATTCACGTATTGCGACGGCGATTCTCGGCCCGACATCCTCGATTGCCTCGAGTTCGGGAGCGGACATCGCAATCAGCCGGTCGATATTGACGGCTGCGCGTGCTACTTTTTTTGCAGTTGTTTCTCCTACGTAAGGAATAGAAAGAGCGTAAACAACACGTTCAAACGGCACGTCGCAGCTTGCTGCAATACCGGCGATGACACGCTCGGCACTCCGTGCACCGAATCCTTCGATAGTCATGAGCTGATCTGCTGTGAGCGTATAAAGATCTGCCACATTCCGCACGAATCCATGGGCAAAGAGAGCGGCAGCCGTTTCCTCGCCGATTCCATCGATATTCATCATGTGCCGTCCGACAAAGTGCTCTATGCGACCCACGATCTGGGGCACGCATCCTTCCTTGTTCGGGCACATCCATGCCGCTTCGCCTTCGTTGCGGATGAGGCGAGTGCCGCAGGCCGGACAATGGCTTACAAATTCAACCGCTTTGGCGCCGTCCTCTCGGGCGTCTGTATCTACTCCGGTGATTTTCGGTATGATTTCTCCGCCTTTTTCAACGTAGAGCATATCATGTTCGTGGATATCGAGCGAGCGCATGATATCGTCGTTATGCAGTGATGCACGTTTGACTATCGTTCCGGAAAGGAGTACCGGTTCAAGGTTCGCAACCGGTGTGATGATACCCATTCGGCCTACATCGAAAGATACAAAACGAAGGCGAGTCAGTGCCCGTTCAGCCGGAAATTTGTATGCGACTGCCCAACGCGGACTCTTGGCAGTGAATCCGAGATTGAGTTGCTGGCGGAGTGAGTTGACTTTCAGAACAAGTCCGTCGGTGGCTACAGGGAGAGTCTTACGCTCGATCGCCCATTTATTGATATACTCGTCAACCTCCTTGATCGAGTGCAGCCGGGTCATGGCCGGGCTGACCTTGAATCCCCACGAACGTGCAGCTTCCATATTGTCGTAGTGGTTGTCATAGGGAAGGTTATCGCCAAGAAGATAGTACAGACGGGCATCCAGTCCGCGGCGAGCCACTTCGGCGGGATTAAGGAGCTTCATGGTTCCTGCAGCGGCATTGCGTGGATTGGCGAAGAGCGGCTCGCCTGCTTTTTCGCGTTCCTCATTGAGCCGGTCGAAGGCAGCCCACGGCAGCAGAATCTCGCCACGTATTTCGAAGAAGTCGGGCCAGCCGCTTCCCTGAAGCTGAAGAGGGATACTTCGGATGGTTCTGATATTTTCGGTCACATTGTCACCTTTTTCTCCGTCGCCGCGTGTCACGGCGCGAACCAGCCGACCATGCTCATAGATGAGCGAGATCCCGGACCCGTCGAATTTCAATTCTCCTACAATGGTGACATCCTGTCCCAACAATGCTTCGTCGACTCGCTTTACCCAAGCGTCGATTTCGTCGATAGAGTATGTATTGCCGAGCGAAAGCATAGGGAAAATGTGTGCTACCTGACGGAAACCCGTGGATAGATCCGATCCGACCCGTTGTGTGGGTGAATTGGAATCGAACGCTTCGGGATGTTTTTTCTCGAGCGCTTCAAGATCTTTCATCATCATGTCGAAGTCATGATCGGATATCTCCGGCATGTTCTTCACATAATAATTATAATTATGTCTGTGCAATTCGTCCCGCAGGAATTGAATCTGTTCTAATTCTGTCATGATGCTTGATATAAATTAAATCATAAACCTGAAACCTTATCCGGATTTTTGGCAATGAAATCTTTCCATGATTTTGATTTGGCCACGACCGGTTTGCCTGATTCATAAAAATGGCATAGTGCCGCAGCCAAAGCATCTGTGGCATCCATTTTAGGCAACACATTTTCGCGAGGAATGTTCAGAATGCGCACGAGCATCTCGCATACCTGCTCTTTGGATGCCGAGCCGTTTCCGGTTATGGCCTGTTTGATTTTTCGCGGCTCATACTCTGTGATAGGAACCTGACGGGAGAGCGCGGCGGCCATGGCTACCCCCTGTGCTCGGCCGAGCTTGAGCATCGACTGCACATTCTTGCCGAAGAACGGAGCTTCGATCGCCATCTCATCGGGACAATATTGTTCCACAAGCATCTTCACACGATCGTAGATCCGTGCCAGCCGCAGATAATGATCGCCGATTTTCGAAAGCTCGATCAGACCCATCGTGATGAGCGACGGCTTTTTCCCGTTGACGGCCAGTACGCCATAGCCCATGACAATAGTTCCCGGATCGATGCCCAGAATGATTCTTTCTGCTTCTTTTACGTTATTGTCAATCATCACAATAGTTCGTTAAAAAATTATTCATAGGCTAAGCGGCATCTACCGCCAAGCCA
>CABRLF010000109.1 GCA_902471685.1 uncultured Porphyromonadaceae bacterium | reverse complement strand
CGACGCTCTTCCGATCTACCGGCCGGAGCCGGCGGTTGTTTTCTGTCACATTGACTCTACCGTTACCGATAGCTTCCCGTTAGGAAATATGGTGCTCTATGTTGCCCGGACTTTCCTCCCGCCCTTTATATGGAAGGCAGGCGGCAGACCCTCCGGCCATGCTTTGATTTATGTTTCTATCCGCGGATAATGCCGCGGTCGGCGCTACGGACGAAGTTGAGGATTATGTCTCGTTCGGGTGTCTGCGGCATGTTCTCTTCGATATATTTCACAGCGTCGGAGACGTTCATTCCGTTGTTGTAGAGGAGTCGGTAGATTTCTTCGATTTCCGCTACTTTTTCGGAGGAGAATCCACGGCGGCGAAGTCCGATAGTGTTGACGCCTGTATAGCTGATGGGTTCGCGTGCTGCTTTGACGAAGGGTGGAATGTCTTTGTTGACAAGAGCGCCGCCCTGAAGCATGATATGCTGTCCGATATGGCAGAACTGATGTACGAGCGATCCGCCGCCAATGACGGCGAAATCGTCTACTACGACTTCGCCGGCGAGCTGGGATGCGTTGCTGATGATGACGTTGTTGCCGATGACGCAGTCGTGAGCTACATGGCTGTATGCCATGATCAGGCAGTTGTTGCCGACAACGGTTTTGCCTTTGGCGTCAGTGCCTCGGTTGACTGTAACGCATTCGCGTAGAGTCGTGTTGTCGCCGATGATAGCCAGAGTGTCCTCGCCATGAAATTTGAGGTCCTGGGGAATTGCTCCGACTACGGCACCGGGGAAAATGGTGCAGTTCCTGCCGATTCGTGCGCCATAGAGGATTGTGACGTTGCTGCCTATGCGGGTGCCTTCACCGATCTCGACGTTGCGGTCGATTGTGGTGAAGGGTCCGATGACGACATTTTCGCCAATTTTTGCCTCAGGGTGGATATAAGCCAGGGGCTGATTCATTATTCTTACTTGTTTTTGATGATTTGTGCCATGAATTCACATTCACATACCACTTTCTCTCCTACGAAAGCGCGGCCTTTCATTACGGCCATTCCGCGTCGCATAGGTGTTACGAACGATACATGGAAGAGGAGTGTGTCGCCGGGCACTACTTTCTGGCGGAATTTGACGTTGTCTATCTTCATGAAGTAGGTGGAATAGCGTTCGGGCTCGTCGACTGAAGAGAGGACGAGGAGTCCGCCTGTCTGTGCCATGGCTTCAACGAGAAGGACGCCGGGCATTACGGGTTCCTGCGGGAAGTGTCCGGTGAAGAAAGGTTCGTTCGCAGTGACGTTCTTTACGCCTACGATATAATGTTCTGTCTTGTCGATGATTTTGTCGACAAGAAGCATCGGGTAGCGGTGGGGAAGATGGCGGCGGATGTCGTTGTTGTCCATCAGGGGCGCCACGTTGGGGTTATAGAGCGGTGCCTGAATATCGTTGCGCTTGATTTCGCTACGGATTTCTTTTGCAAGATGGGTGTTGATGGTATGTCCGGGTTTGGTAGCGATGACACGGCCTTTGAGGGGGCGGCCGATGAGGGCGATGTCGCCGATGAGGTCCATGAGTTTGTGGCGTGCCGGTTCGTTCGGAGCGAAGAGCGGACGCTCGTTGATGAATCCGAATACCTTGGCATCGTGGTGTGGTACACCGAGCATGTCGGCGAGCTTGTCGAGTTCTTCCTGGGTTTTCTCGTGCTCGTATATTACGATGGCGTTGTCGAGGTCACCGCCTTTGATTAGGCCTGCATGGAGAAGTGGCTCTATCTCACGCACGAAAACGAATGTGCGGGCTGCGGAAATTTCCTTGCCGAAGTCAACTACATGGTCGAGGGTAGCGTACTGGTTGGCGAGGACAGCTGATTCGAAGTTCACCTTGACGTCGAGACTGAATTCGTCGTCGGGGACGAGCATCAGTTTGGAGCCGGTCTCGGGATCGGAAACTTCCATCTTGTGTTTTACGTAATAGAAGTCTTTGTCGGCTTCCTGCTCTACAAGCCCTACTCGCTGGATTTCTTCATAGAAAGGCTTTGCGCTGCCGTCGAGGATAGGGATTTCGGGACCGTCGACTTTTATAAGGCAGTTGTCCACGCCGCAGGCGTAGAGGGCGGCCATAGCATGCTCGATGGTGCTGACCGTGGCGTCGCCTTTGCCTATGACGGTGCCGCGCATGGTAGATACTACATTTTCTGCCACTGCGTCGATTACGGGTTGTTCTTCGAGATCTGTGCGCTGGATTTTATACCCGTGGTTATCGGGAGCGGGACAGAACGTGGCCACGATATGGCCACCGGTGTGAAGGCCTTTGCCTTCGACGACAAAACTGTCCGCAAGAGTTATTTGCTTCATAGCAGGGGTGATATGATTGCTGTTTGTTATTTTTCTTTCATTTGCTTCTCGAGTGCTGCCACGCGATCGAAAAGCGAACGCAGTTTTTTCTGTGCTGCAACGGTTCTCGCGAATTCCATTGCGGGAACGGCGGGAGAACCGATTATACGGCTGCCGTCGGGCACGCTGTTGGGGATGCCGCTCTGTGCTCCGATTTCAACGTTATTGCCCACGGAGATATGGCCGGCCACACCGACCTGGCCGCCGAACATACAGTTGGAGCCGATTCTGGTCGAACCTGCGATGCCGACCTGCGATGCCATGACGGTGTCGTGTCCGATTTCCACATTATGCGCTATCTGGATAAGATTGTCCAGCTTGACGCCATGGTCGATATAGGTGCGTCCCATGACGGAGCGGTCGATAGTGGTATTTGCTCCGATTTCCACGTCGTCGGCAATCTCGACAATGCCGAGCTGCTCGATTTTATGATATACGCCGTTTGCGTCCGGCGCGAAACCGAAACCGTCGGATCCGATGACTGCGCCTGCGTGAATGACGCACCGTGCGCCGATCTTCGATCCGTAATAAATCCTGGCACCGGCATAAATGACAGTATCGTCGCCGATGGTCACCCCGTCGCCGATATATGCCTGCGGATAGATCTTCACATTTTTGCCGAGTTTCACTCCGCGGCCTATGTATGCGAAAGCGCCTATATATGACGCACCTTCGGTATCAGAGCCTTCCGAAATATGGACAGGCTGCTCGATGCCTTGCGGATCGGGCTTGAGTGCTTTTGCCGCCATATTGAGAAGTTCTGCCAGAGCTTCATAGGGATTTGCACATCGGATGAGCGTTGCCTTCACAGGCGCTTCGGCTACGAAATCATTGTTAACCAATACGATCGATGCGTCGGTTGTATATATATAATGAGTATATTTAGGATTTGCGAGAAATGTAATTGTACCTGGGCGTGCTGTTTCAATTTTTGAAAAATCACTGACGGCGGCATTCTTGTCACCCTCAATCGTACCTCCTATAAGACTCGCTATAACTTCAGCTGAAAACTGCATAAATACATTATTTGGGAGCAGTCCGGAGGGCTGCTCTCGATTCAGACTGCAAAGATGCGAAAAAAAAGTGAGATAAGCGGTATTTCGAGGCCAAAAAGTGACATTTGAATGGTTTATGCCTCCGCGGGAAAGTGTCAGTTCTTATTTCGGAAAGAAATTTCTTATAAAAGGCGAATCGGCACCTGCCACATCATGGAAAATGCCGATTCGAATTAACATACTAAATATCAGAGCACACCCTGCGCCATCATTGCGTCGGCCACCTTCATAAAGCCGGCAACATTGGCTCCGCGGACATAGTTGACATATCCGTCATCCTCAGTCCCGTACTTAACACATTGAGCGTGAATATCGGCCATAATGGCACGGAGTTTATCATCAACTTCCGACGCCGTCCAGCTCAGTTTCTGTGAATTCTGGGCCATCTCAAGTCCGGAAGTTGCAACACCGCCTGCGTTAGCGGCCTTTCCGGGTGCATACAGGATGTGCGCATCAAGAAATTTATGCACAGCATCGGCGGTGGAAGGCATATTTGCGCCCTCGCTCACTGCGAAACACCCGCCTTGAAGGAGGGCGTCCGCATCACTTCCGTCGATTTCATTCTGGGTGGCCGAAGGCATTGCAATGTCGCACCTGACAAGTTTCCACGGGCGCTGTCCTGGATAATATGCAATTTCGGGATATTCCTCATGCACCTCGCTCAGACGTCCGCGCATGATGGTTTTAAGTTCGAAGATATAGTCGAATTGCTCCTGCGAGAGACCGTCCGGAGCAATAATCGAACCATCGGAATCACTCATCGAAACTACCTTGGCTCCGAGTTCTATAAGTTTTTTGGCAGTATATGTAGCCACATTGCCCGCACCGGAAACGGCTACACGCTTACCGCATATATCTATGCCGCGGGTAGCCAACATATTGAGTAGGAAATAACAGTTTCCGTAGCCAGTGGCCTCGGGACGCATAAGCGACCCTCCGAAACTCATGCCCTTACCGGTGAATGACCCCGAGAATTCCCTGGTCATCTTTTTGTAATAACCATACATATATCCTACTTCGCGGGCTCCAACTCCTATATCACCGGCCGGCACATCGGTATCGGCACCGAGCTGACGCCATAGTTCGGCAATAAAGGCCTGGCAGAATCGCATCACTTCCATATTGCTCTTGCCGCGGGGAGAGAAATCACTGCCGCCCTTGGCTCCACCCATAGCCAGAGTGGTGAGAGAATTCTTGAAGGTCTGCTCGAATGCCAGAAACTTCAGAATGGACAGATTCACCGAAGAGTGGAAACGGATACCGCCTTTGTATGGGCCGATAGCGTTATTGTGCTGCACACGATAGCCCATGTTGTTGCGTACGCGGCCTTTGTCATCTACCCACGACACTCGGAAAGAGAATATCCGGTCGGGAATGCAAAGGCGCTCCACAAGATTGACGCGTTCGTATTCAGGATGCTGGTTATAGACATCCTCGATTGTCGACAGGACTTCCTCGACGGCCTGATGATACTCAGGCTCATTCGGAAACCGACGCTTAAGGTCGGACAACACTTCTTCTGTTTTCATCTTAGATATGTGTAAATATTGGAATAGTGCACAAAAGTACACATTTTTGCCAAATATACAAAACAAATGAAAGAAATTGTGCCAAAATTGTGTCTATTATGAGGATTTGCGTTTTGCTACTTTACAAATACACAGAAAACGAGCGAACTCAGATTTAACTCTGAATTCGCTCGTTGGTGGAGTACAGCGGACTCGAACCGCTCACCTCGACACTGCCAGTGTCGCGCTCTAGCCAGATGAGCTAGTACCCCTTTTTGCGTTGCAAAGTTAAGGCGTTTTTTCGGAATATACTAATGTATTTCCGCGTTTTAACTTTGATTAACGCATGTGTGCCGATAATTGTCTTAATTTTGAACATCAAAAACAAAGACCATGAAGAAATATTTAATGTCCGGAATACTGCTTTTCGCATTTCTTGGATTGCTTATCGCCGGTTGCGGTGTTGCTTCGGCAAGCGAAGGTGCCGAAGAGGTGATTGTCGGGGCTGCACAGACTGATGAGTATCTGCCTTTGCTCAAAGGTAAACGTGTGGCGCTCTTTTCTAATCATACAGGAATGGTGGGCGACCGCCATACTATCGATGTGATGCGTGACGCCGGAATCAATGTGGTGACTATCTTTTCGCCTGAGCACGGATTTCGCGGAAATGCCGATGCCGGTGAACATGTGTCCAGCAGTGTCGATTCTAAAACCGGCGTGCCTATTGTATCGCTCTACGGCTCCAAGGCCCAGCGCACGCCCTCCAAGGAGGTTATGGACGGCATCGATGTGATAGTAACAGATATTCAGGATGTAGGTCTGAGGTTCTACACCTATTACTGCACCATGGTCGACCTCATGAATGCCGCGGCTCAGCATGGCAAGGAATTCGTGGTTTTCGACCGGCCGAATCCGAACGGGATGTATGTCGACGGTCCGATTCTCGATATGAAATATGAATCAGGCGTGGGGCGTCTGCCAATCACTGTCGTACACGGTATGACTCTGGGAGAGATCGCCCGCATGGCCAACGGCGAAGGGTGGCTGAAAGACGGCGAGAAAGTACCTCTCACGGTTATCCCGGTGAAAAACTATACTCATCAGACCCGCTACGCATTGCCTGTGGCACCGTCTCCGAACCTCAAGGATATGAAGGCCATCTATCTTTATCCGTCCATTTGTTATTTCGAGGCCACTCCGGTCAGCCTTGGGCGCGGCACATCCTGGCCTTTTGAGATATATGGACATCCGGGCATGAAAAACCGCGCCTTCTCGTTCACTCCCCGGAGCGTGGATGGAGCCAAGAATCCGCCTCAACTCGACAAGAAATGCTATGGCGTCGATCTGCGCGGTCTTGACGATGAGAAGATCATCGCCGAAGGCATCAATCTTGAATATCTTATCGACGCATACCGCGACCTCGGCATGGGAGACAAGTTCTTCCGTTCCTTTTTCGAACTTCTGATTGGCCGCGGCGACATCCGTAAGATGATCGAGGACGGATACAGCGCAGAAGAAATCAAAGCAACGTGGGCGCCCGACGTGGCCCGATTCAAAGAACAGCGTCGTCCCTATCTCATTTATCCCGAATAAAGTAATGTCTCAGCCAGTTATTGTCATAATCACTATCGCAGCCTATTTCGCGCTGCTGATAGCAGTGTCTTACTTCGCATCGCGCGGAAGCGACAATTCCACGTTTTTCACCGGCAACCGTCGCGCTCCTTGGCCGCTTGTGGCGTTCGCGATGATCGGAGCTGCCATTTCGGGTGTCACCTTCATCTCTGTGCCGGGAATGGTTGTGGCCAAGGGATATGCCTACCTCCAGATGGTACTCGGATTTATTGTCGGCTATTTCTGTATAGCCTTCGTCCTTGTGCCTCTTTTCTATAAGAAAAATCTTATATCTATCTACGGTTATCTCGAAGAACGGTTCGGCAGCAGTACTTACCGTACCGGAGCATGGTTTTTCTTTATCTCGAAGATGCTCGGGGCTGCGGTCCGGTTCTTTGTGGTCTGTGCGGTCCTTCAGCTTCTGGTTTTCTCTCCGCTCCATATCCCGTTTATCTTCAACGTCATTGTCACGATTGCGCTCATCTGGCTGTATACCATGCAGGGTGGGGTGAAATCAGTAATATGGACCGACACGCTGAAGAGCTTCTGCCTGATTATGTCGGTTATTCTGTGCATTTATTTTGTGGCGACTAACCTCGGTTTCTCCTTCGGCGAACTCACAGCAGCCGTGAGCAACCACCATACTTCACAGATGTTCTTCTTCGACAATCCGAAGGAAGGAACATATTTCTGGAAGCAGTTCATAGCCGGTGTATTCATGGCTATAGCAACCAATGGCCTCGATCAGGATATGATGCAGCGCAACCTCGCATGCAAGGATAGCTCCCAAAGTCAGAAAAACATGATCGTGAGTGGTATCGTGCAGTTTTTCGTCATCGCATTGTTCCTCATTCTTGGTACGCTTCTGGTTATCTACGTCGACAGCAAGGGACTTGCGATGCCCGAAAAGAGCGACGAACTCTTCGGTATGGTAGCCTCCGACGGCGATATGCCGGTGATAGTGGGAATCCTTTTCATCCTCGGCCTTGTTTCCGCAGCCTATTCGGCTGCAGGATCGGCTCTCACTTCGCTCACAACATCGTTTACGGTCGATATCCTCAGGGCACACCGTACGAAGGAAGAGGAAAAACTTACACGCGTACGCAAAGCTGTCCATATCGCCATGTCGGTGGTAATGGGACTGGTGATCATAATTTTCTATTATCTCAGCGATCAGGATGCCATTTCGGCGGTCTATACTTTGGCTTCATATACCTACGGTCCTATCCTCGGTCTGTTTGTCTACGGCATGTTCTGGAAAAAGCCGGTCCATGACCGTTGGGTGCCATTTATATGTATTGCCGCTCCGTGTCTGTCGTGGCTCACCCAATATGTACTTAATCATCTCTGGGGGTATGAGACGAGCTTCGAACTGCTGATTATGAATGCGATATATACCGTGATCGGTCTGCGCGTTCTCTCCGTAGGCAAAAAAGAGAATATCGGTGGCTAAAGGACCTTTAGAACGTTATATATGGCTCGTCGATACGATCCGCCGATATGGACGGATCACGCGTCGCGAAATAGACGAGTGCTGGAGCCGTTCGGAGTTCGGGGAGGGCACCAAGGGTCTTCCCCGCCGCACATTCTGTAATTACCGTGAGGCAGCCGAGAATCTTTTCAATGTGGAGATTGCCTGCGATCCCGTCACATTCGAGTATTATATTGCCGGAGATGAAAACGCTCACTCAGGAGGTGTCACCGACTGGCTGCTGAATTCGGCTGTGACCAACAATGTCCTTACAGGAAGCAAGGATGTGGCCGCCAAGATTTTTGTGGAAAATGTTCCGTCGGCCCGTCAGTTTCTCGCGCCTGTGATAGATGCGCTGCGGGAGAACCGACGAATACGATTCGACTACAAGCCGTATACGCGCTCGCGGGCTACGACAGGAATTGTCCTCGAACCTTATTTTCTCAAAATTTTCCGACAGAGATGGTATGTCACCGGGCGGCATCTGAGCGAAAACCGCGTCAAGACCTATGCGCTCGACCGTGTCACCTCGCTTAATCTACTCCCTGAGGTGTTCCGTCCCGATCCGGCATTTGACGCCGACGACTATACGCGGTATTCTTTCGGCATAGTAACCGCTTCTGGCGAGCCGCGCGATATAGAGCTGCGGGTTGATCCTCTTCAGGCCAAATACTTCAGGACTCTCCCCTTGCACCACAGTCAGCAGGAATTCGTGCACGACGAGTATTCAATCTTCCGCTACCGTATGCGTCTGTCGCCAGATCTTGTATCGGAACTTCTCAGCTATGGTTCAAGGATAGAAGTGCTTGCGCCGCAGGAGCTGAGGGTGATGCTTGCGACGGAAATGCGGAATGCTCTGAAGAAATATCAGGAGAACTGACGGTGGAGCTCGTCGAAACGGACAAGAACATCGGGTCCGAATTTTTCCATTGAGCGCCTCACGCGTTCAAGGTCTTTGCGCTGCATGTCTCCGCTTTTGCTGTAGAAGCAGTCAGCGTAGCATATCAGTTTTTCGAGCAGGCTCTCAGGCATATAGGTTCTGTCGGCAGGCAGCGGAAGCGCCCGTGCCTCGATTTCCTTGCGTGTCAGACCCGCGCCGGTATGACGTTCGCATACAAGGGCATATTTTTCGTCAGCTCCGCAAGCACGGAGCATGTCGGCGCCGATGATTCCGTGGCACAGATATGGCGCCAGCCCGTAGCATCCTATGCCCGGGGCGTTAGTACGTATGATACCTATGTCATGGAGCATGGCTGCCTCTTCGATCTCGCGGTCCTCGAGCGGGAGAGAATGGCGGTGCGCTATAGCAAGCGCCTCCTCGGCCACGGCAT
>CABRLF010000108.1 GCA_902471685.1 uncultured Porphyromonadaceae bacterium | reverse complement strand
TAATCGAAGGATTGGCAGCGATATCACCGCTGGATGTGGTGATAGTCAGACCGGGAACAGCACCCTGGAGAGCTTTGGTGACATCCGAAGTCGGACGGCTGTCCATTGTGCGGGCTACGTCGACTGTTGCGACTGCACCGGTGAGGTTGGCACGCTTCTGCGAGCCGTAGCCGATAGCCACCAGTTCGTTGAGCATCTCGGTGGTGGGTTCGAGATAGACAGCCATGCCGTCGGCGGCCTTCACGGTAACCGACTTGTAACCAACATAGCTGATTTCAAGATTTGCTCCGGGAGCTACCCGGATTTTGAAGTTGCCGAAAGCGTCGGTAGCGACAGCATTTTTGGCAGCTCCTTTTGCAACAACACTTGCGCCGATTACAGGCTCGTTGTTTTCATCCATTACAGTACCTTGAATGGTCACTGCTTGACTTGCTGTCTGGGGTGCCGGTTCGGCGGAGGCCCGGAATGTGCCAACCGACGGAAGAGCGACCAACAGGAGCGCAGCCAGTAAGAGATGTTTTCTCATAAAAGTTTGGATTGGATTAGTATCGTGTCGGTTTCGCCTGCGGCGACCTGTCACGCTGGATTGGATTGTTTGTTTCTTCAGGTTATTACGACCAACAGCTTTCAATCTCAGAGAGTATATCGCTAAGATGGTTGCTATTAATCAAATAGATTTAAATTTGTTAATTTCTATTGTGTTCAGTTATTTAATGTATTATAAATGCGCCACTAATTTAAGAATATTTTTTTGTAGAAGTGCCTTTATTTAATTTTATTAACATAAATTTATCATTGCCGTAAATAGTATCAAAGATTTTATAAAATTCAATGTTAAAATACATTTTGAAGCAGTTCAAATCCCGATTGTGAAAAATTCACTATCTTTGCAGTCTAAACAAGGAAGATTATTATGGCAATCAACATATTGGGAATCGAGTCGTCGTGCGACGATACTTCCGCCGCAATCGTGAGCGACGGTATTCTGCGCAGCAATGTCATTGCATCCCAGGCTGTTCACGAGGAGTACGGCGGTGTAGTGCCGGAACTGGCATCGCGAGCCCATCAGCAAAATATTGTTCCGGTGGTGGATGCAGCCATTAAGCGGGCCGGTCTTACCAAGAACGATCTCTCGGCTATCGCTTTCACCCGCGGACCCGGCCTCATCGGCTCGCTTCTTGTGGGTACGAGTTTCGCCAAAGGGCTGTCGCTGGGCCTCAGAATCCCTATTATCGATGTCAACCATCTCCACGGCCATGTCTTGGCGCAGTTTGTGCGCCAGAGCGAGGATGACCGCGTGCCGGAGTTCCCGTTTCTGTGTCTTCTGATATCGGGAGGCAACTCGCAGCTGATCTATGTCCGCGGCTACAACGACATGGAAATTCTCGGCCGCACTATCGACGATGCTGCCGGCGAGGCTTTCGACAAGTGCGCCAAGGTGATGGGTCTGCCTTATCCCGGCGGCCCGCATATCGACAGGCTCGCTGCCGAAGGTGATCCGAAACGGTTCCGGTTCGCCCGTCCGCACATACCGGGACTGGACTACAGCTTCTCCGGGCTGAAGACATCTTTCCTCTATACGCTCCGCGACGGACTGAAAGGCGATCCCGATTTCATCGAGGCCAACAAGGCGGATCTTGCTGCGTCGCTCCAGACCACAATCATCGCTATCCTGCTCGACAAGCTCGAGAAGGCCGTGAAGCAGACAGGAGTGAAGACAGTGGCCATCGGCGGCGGTGTGTCGGCAAATTCGGGCGTCCGCAGTGCAGTTGCAGACTTCTGTGCCCGTCATGGCATCGAGGCTTTCATTCCCGAGCGCAAATTCACCACCGACAATGCCGCTATGGTGGCTATCGCCGGATATTTCAAATATCTCGACCGTCAGTTCTGCCCCTATGAGGCTGCGCCTTATGCCAGAGTGGAGATCTAAAATCAAGTCATTAAAGACCCTAACGACCCTAATGACCTTAACGACCCTAAAATCCTCAAGTACAACGGCCCGGACACTGCTCCGGCTGCTACGCGAACGCAATTATACTTTCGCCTCGGCAGAAAGCTGCACAGGTGGAAACATAGCCCATACCGTCACCGAAATTCCCGGATGCTCCGACGTGATGCTCGGAGCCGTAGTATCGTATTGCAACGAAGTGAAGCATAAAGTGCTGGGCGTATCGGAGGAATCTCTCGAATCATTCGGCGCCGTCAGCGAACCCGTCGTGCGGCAGATGGCCGAGGGTGTGCGCCGGGTGCTTGGAGCCGACTGTTCGGTGGCAACGTCGGGCATTGCCGGTCCGGGCGGAGCAGTACCGGGCAAGCCTGTAGGCACAGTGTGGATTGCGGCCTCGACCCCGGAGCAAACTGTTGCTGGGCGCATGCACTTCGACGGCGACCGGAGCGATGTGATATCGCAGGCTACCGAAGCGGCGCTGCGGATGCTTATAAAGGTATTAAGTCATAGTGACGAGTGACGAAGTAGACATATTCACTCGTAACTCTGACCTATAACTTACAGCGGCTCGTCACTCTGACCTTTAACCTAAATCCACTTAATCACTCGTAACTCTGACTTTTAACTTATAGTGGCAGGCAGTCGGTCATATACCGCCGCAACTCACCCCACGGATAGTAAATTTCGTCCGATCCTTTGCGGAGCTTCACAGGCTCCTCGTTGAGGTTGATGCGCACGTAATATCTGCCTGAGTTTCTCGACTTGAAGACGATGAACTGAATGTTCGCCGCCATCGGTACGACATGGAAATTGCGCCAGTGCTGCCCGACGGTGTCGAAATAGTTTGTCAGGTAGTAGCATCCCGGAATACGCAGCAACGAGAGCAGCGGCATGAGGGTCTCTGCATGTCCGAACCTCAGAATGGCCGTGGTGCAGGTGTCGGTTCCGTTGATAAAACCGTCGGTCGTGGATATGATGTCGGAGACAAGCGCCGATTCTATGTCGGCGGGAAGAGATGAGACGGTAGTGGCTGTGCGCTGGAGATACTGACTCAGGTTTTTGCAGCTCCACAGGGCGTTGGCTTCCTCGCGTGTGAAATATTTCGACATTTCGGACGGCAGTCCCATTGCGGCTAAGCCCGACACGACGGCATATTCCACCATGGCCATGTCGCGGGCGGCTTTGTCATTTTCGAAGCGGTATCCGTCGCCGAGCACGCGCCGCAATGCCGTGAGCGATATTGTGGCGGTGGCGTATTCGTCATATGGTTGCTTCCATGCGTCCGACTTGCGGAAAGCGAGATAATCCTTGTCGAGGTCGAACGGCCGAAGCAGCGGCGACGTCACGCGGCCGGTCACGGTTTCGAAGGTCATGCGGTTGTTCAGTCTGTCGAGCTGGTGGACGAAGCAGTACATGCTCATCATCGCGCGGGGCGAATAGGACGACATGGCACGGACGGTGCCATGCGAACTGAATACCTCGGTATAGCCGTAGAACATCCTTGTGGCGATAGCGGCCTGTTCGGCCATGCCGAGCGAATCGAGGGCGCCCCAGCGGTCATGGCTCAGCGTCATGATTCTCTCATTGAGCGATTTGAGGCGGCGTCCCAGTGCGGTTATCGTCCCGGCTGAATCGGCATGCTCGAGTGCCTTTTTCAGTTTCAGGCAGTTGGCGGACGACGACGGATAGCGTGCGCCGTGACGACCCACATGGTTGATGAATACGGGTACAAGCGAATCGGGATACACGGCCGGCGCGCCCGAGTAGGGGTAGGGCATAGCCGAGCCTTCGCATTGGCTGAAAGAATAGTCCGTAGTCATAGGACCCGAGGCCGTCGCCGACATGGCAAGCACAAGTATTGCGGCAAAAAATATATTACGTAAGATCTTCATAAACACAAGGTTTACAAATAAAACACAGCGTACTGGCATTTGTTCGCTAAGCAAAAATACTCCATTTTTGTTATTCTGCAAAATAATTGCTAATTTTGCAATCTAACCGAAACAAGAAAGATGTAATGAAGACGTCGGTAATCATACGGTTTCTGATTCTGGGTATCCTTTGGCTCGGCCTCGTGGTCTATATACTCATGCATGCGCAGCTGACGCTCTATCTGGCATTTGTGATAGTGGCATCGGCTATAATCGTCTTCGTTCCTATGTACAAAAAATACGTGAAGAAATGAGCGAAAAGGCTCTTGACACACATAAAACACCGATTCTCCCAACCATCGCAAGCCCTGCCGACCTGCGGCGTCTGTCTGTAGAACAGCTTCCGCAGGTGTGCTCCGAAATCCGGGAATTCCTTATCCGGTCGCTGTCCGTCAATCCCGGACATTTCGCATCGAGTATGGGGTCGGTGGAAATCACCGTGGCCATGCACTATGTGTTCGACACTCCCTACGACCGTATCGTGTGGGACGTGGGACATCAGGCTTACGGCCATAAACTTCTCACGGGACGACAGGAAGCGTTCGCCGGCAACCGCAAGCTCGGCGGTCTGAGCGGCTTCCCCAATCCGGATGAAAGCGAATACGATACTTTCGCCGCAGGCCATGCGTCGAATTCCATATCGGCGGCTCTCGGCATGGCCATAGCATCCGAGATGAAGCACGAATCGCCCCGGCGCAACGTTGTGGCTGTGATAGGCGATGCATCGATAAGCGGCGGTCTGGCTTTCGAAGGCATCAACAATGCTGCGAATACCCCGAATAATCTTCTTATAGTGCTGAACGACAACGATATGTCGATCGATCATAATGTCGGGGCCCTGAATTCGTATCTTACCCAGCTCAATACATCGAAGGCTTATAACAATCTCCGCTACAAGCTCTACAAGACACTGAAAAAGATGCATCTTGTGACCGAGCGTCAGCGGGGTGCTGTCCTGCGGTTCAGCAACAGCATCAAGTCGCTCCTCTCCCGGCAGCAGAATCTCTTCGAGGGTTTCAATATCCGTTATTTCGGGCCTTTCGACGGTCACGACGTGATAACCCTCGTGCGTGTTCTCTCCGACATCCGCGACATGAAAGGCCCGCGGCTTCTGCATATCCGCACTGTGAAAGGCAAGGGCTATGCCCCCGCCGAGGCAGATCCCGCGTCATGGCATGCTCCCGGCCTTTTTGACCCCGCAACCGGAGTCCGTGCCGAGTCGAAAGCTAAAAAGGAAGGTCCGGTCAAGTATCAGGATGTTTTCGGCAATACTTTGCTCGAGCTTGCACGCATGAATCCCGCTATTGTGGGTGTCAGCGCTGCCATGCTTTCCGGAACATCGGTTTCGATAATGCAGGAAGCACTGCCCGACCGTGTCTTCGACGTGGGTATAAGCGAGGGTCATGCCGTGACTTTCGCCGGCGGTCTTGCCAAAGAAGGACTCCGTCCGTTCGTCGCTATATATTCGAGCTTCCTCCAGCGTGCATACGACCATATTATCCATGATGTGGCGCTCCAACGCCTTCCGGTAACGTTCTGCATCGACCGTGCCGGGCTTGTCGGCGAGGACGGAGCCACTCATCACGGAGCATACGATCTGGCGTATCTGCGTGCGGTTCCGAACCTGACAGTGGCTTCCGGGCGTGACGAACACGCGCTGCGCAATCTTCTATATACCGCCCAGTCGGCGGACCACGGACCGTTCGCCATCCGCTATCCTCGCGGAAAAGGCTCGATTTCCGACTGGAAAAACGAAATGCATGCCCTTGAAATCGGCAAAGGCGAGCGTCTCAGCGACGGCTCCGATGTGGCAGTGCTCACTATCGGTCCGGTAGCCGCCGATGCGGCTAAGGCGGTGGCCCTTGCAAAAGAGAAAGGTATTTCGGCGGCTCACTACGACATGATATTCCTCAAACCTATCGACGAGGGAATCCTCCGTGAGGTGGCTGAAAAAGGCTGTCCGGTGATAACTGTCGAGGACGGAACCGTCAACGGCGGTCTCGGCGGTGCTGTGGCCGAGTGGCTCGCTGCGAACAATTATTCACGTCCGGTTACCCGTCTGGGCATCCCCGACAGGTTTATTCCTCAGGGAACGCCCGACGAGCAGCATCATATGTGCGGATTTGATACCGGCGCCATTCTCGCCGCTATCGAAAACGCAAAGCGCAATTCCGACTGTAAAACGACAACGAAATGAAGATAGTGATTGCAGGAGCCGGAGAAGTAGGCTCGCATCTGGCCAAACTCCTCTCGAACGAAGAGCAGGACATTACGCTGATCGACGAAAACGCCGAACGCCTCGCCGACCTCGACGCCAACTACAATCTCATGACGGTACCGGGAAGTCCGACGTCGTTTGTCTCCCTGCGCGAGGCCGGAGCGGCGAGATGCGATCTGTTTATCGCCGTCACCCCTTACGAGTCGAACAACATAGTCGCATGCTCCATCGCCAAGAATCTCGGTGCCAAAGTGACAGTCGCCCGGATTGATTCCTACGATTTCATGAATCCGGAGAACACCCCGCTGGTGAACCATATAGGTGTGGACCGCGTCATTTATCCGGAATACTTCGGTGCCGAGGAAATTCTGTCGGCCCTGAAGCACACATGGGCAAGATACTGGTTCGAGCTCCACGACGGCAGCCTTATCCTTGCCGGAATAAAACTGCGGCAGGGTGCGAAAATGGCCGGGATGAAGCTGCGCGATTTCGCTTTTGTCAACCGCCACTTCCACGTAGCGGCCATCAAGCGCAATCATGAAACCATCATTCCGCGCGGCGACAACTCCATGGAGCCGGGCGATATCCTGTATATCACCTGCAAGCGCGAGCATATCCCCGCATTGCTCGAAATTGCCGGCAAGACCGCCTATCAGGTACGCCGTGTGATCATATACGGAGGCACGAAGCTGGCGATCCGTCTGGTTAATGCCGGCCGAGGGCTGTTCAAGTTCAAAATTGTGGAGCCCGATATCGAGATTTGCCGCAAGCTCCCTCAGAAGTGTCCCGACTGTGAGATTATCCACGGCGATGTGACCCGCGATCCTGACCTGCTGATCGACATTTTGGCTGCCGATGCTGCCGACGCTTTCGTAGCCCTGACCGACAGCAGTGAGACAAATATTTTCAGTTGTCTCAACGCCAAGGAGTTCGGGGTCAAAAAGACTGTGGCCGACGTGGAGAACATACAGTATATATCTCAGGCCGAGAACCTCAATATAGGAAGAATAATCAATAAAAAACTTCTGGCTTCGAGCAGCATCTTCCAGCTGCTTCTCGACAGCGACTCATCGACCTCCAAATGTCTGGCTATGGCCGACGCCGAAGTCGCCGAGATAGAGGCGCGTCCCGGCTCGAAGATAACCCGTGCACAGGTCAAGGACCTGCGCCTTCCCGACCAGTTCACTCTCGCCGGGCTCTTCCGCGACGGCGAAGGGGCCCTTATCACCGGTAATACGCGCATTGAGCCGGGCGACCGTGTGCTCGTATTCTGTCTGGCAGGATCGCTGCACAAGGTCGAACGTCTGTTCTATTGAGAATAATGCAAACTGTAAAAAGGACATATAATCTGCTTAATCTGCGCATGATATTACGTATCATGGGATGGTTATTGCTCATCGAAGCTTTCTTCATGCTGTTTCCGATGCTTGCTTCCATCCTGTGCGACGAGTCCGACTGGAAAGTCTTTCTTTTCACTTCCGGGGTTACGGCTATTACGGGCGGCATCCTTTCCCTCAGGTCCCGTCCACTCACTACGGTTACCGGCAAGCGCGACGGATTCCTCCTCACGGCAATGGTATGGGTGATATTTTCAATATTCGGGATGCTTCCATTTCTGATCTGCTCCAGCCCCATGACCCTGAGTGACGCTTTCTTCGAAGCGATGTCGGGATTCACCACAACCGGCGCTTCAGTCATTACGAGCGTGGAAGCCATGAGCCACGGAATACACCTCTGGAGGGCAATGATGCAATGGATCGGAGGCATGGGTATCATTCTCTTTACGCTTGCCGTAATCCCTATGCTCAACCACGCCGGTGGCATACAGATGTTCAACGCGGAGGTGACAGGTATCACCCACGATAAAATCAGCCCCCGTATAAGCCAGACGGCCAAAACGCTGTGGCTCATCTATTTGTCTCTTACGGCTGCAGTCATTCTGCTGCTTTGGGCCGGCCCGATGACGCTTTTCGAGTCCATATGTCACGGATTCGGTACCATTTCCACCGGCGGATATACGATCTACGACGAGGGTCTGAGCTTCTGGCACGATTCGGTATATACAAAGGTGGTGATCACTCTGTTCATGTTTATCGGAGGCACGAATTTTGCGCTGCTGTTCAGGGCCGCCAAAGGCAATTTCACTGCCCTCCGCACCAATGATGTCTTCAAGACATATCTCGGAGTAATTCTGGGCATGCTCCTGCTGTTCATTCCGTCGATATGGTATTTCGGCAAAATCAAGAACTGGCAGAGCGTGACTCTCGACCCTCTCTTCCAGATTATTTCAACCATCACTTCCACCGGTTATACAGTGGCTGATTTTGAATCGTGGGGACCGTTTGTCCTGTCTCTCACTTTCGTGATGATGTTCTTCGGTGCATGCGCCGGCTCAACATCCGGCGGTGCGAAAATCGACCGTATACTTTATCTATTCAAAAATGTGCACAATGAACTTTACCGGACGCTCTACCCGAATTCCATACTCTCGGTGAAGATTAACGATAAAGTCATCAATCCGGAACTGGTCACCAAGGTAATAGCATTCCTCTGCCTCTATATGCTCCTGATAGTGGCCGGAGGCGCTGCCGTCACCGCTACCGGAGTTCCTATAGTCGATGCGTTCTTCTCTTCATTCTCATGCCTGTCCAACACAGGACTCGGAGCCGGTATTACCGGAGTCGGCGGATCGTACGACATACTTCCTGATACTGCCAAATGGATTCTTGCGATTCTGATGCTCATCGGACGTCTTGAGATTTTCACAGTTCTGGTAATCCTCACTCCTGCGTTCTGGCGCAGATAAGAATATGAAGGCTCAGGAAAAGAAAGAACTCGGCAACTGGGGCGAACAGCTCGTGATCGACAAACTCACGGCTGAGGGATGGCAGATCCGCGAACATCAGTGGCGCTTCGAACACTACGAAATCGATATCGTGGCGCAGAAGGACGATGTCCTGGCTGTCGTGGAAGTGAAAACACGCACCGACCGGGAATCAGATCCTCTCGAGGCTATCACTCCGCGCAAGAAAGCCAATATGGTCGCCGCTGCAAGAGCATATCTCGCCACTTGCGAGTGTCCTTTTCAGGTGCAGTTCGACGTGGTGGGCATCAACGGCACGTCGTACGACGATTATACTATGGAATATATAGCCGACGCGTTCTATCCTTCTGTGAAAACTTACTGAATATAAACATAATAATATATACTATGAACGAAACAATCCTCTCCCGTCTGGCAGCTTTCCGCAGCCTAATGTCCGACCGTAGCATATCGGCGGCTATCGTTCCTCAGGCCGATCCCCATCAGGGC
>CABRLF010000107.1 GCA_902471685.1 uncultured Porphyromonadaceae bacterium | reverse complement strand
AAAAAACATGGGCGACCAGTATGTCACACTCGAGGCCCTTCTGCTGGCAATATTTGAAATCAACTCTCCCGCCTCTACTATCCTCAAGGACGCCGGTCTGGGAAAGAAAGAACTGACCGCCGCCATCGAGGAACTGCGTAAAGGCAAGAAAGCGACAGACCAGGGAGCCGAGGAACAATACAACGCTCTCTCAAAATACGCCATCAATCTTAACGAACGCGCACGCGCCGGCAAGCTCGATCCTGTGATCGGCCGTGACGAAGAGATCCGCCGCGTTCTCCAGATTCTTAGCCGACGCACAAAGAACAATCCTATGCTTATAGGCGAGCCGGGTACCGGCAAGACAGCCATCGCCGAAGGCCTCGCTCACCGTATCGTCCGCGGTGATGTGCCGGAGAATCTCCGCACAAAGCAGATCTATTCTCTCGACATGGGCGCGCTCGTCGCCGGCGCCAAATACAAAGGCGAATTCGAAGAGCGCCTCAAGGCCATCGTCAACGAAGTGACGAGTGCCGACGGCGAGATCATTCTCTTCATCGATGAGATCCATACTCTCGTCGGAGCCGGCAAGGGCGAAGGTGCCATGGATGCCGCAAACATACTCAAGCCAGCGCTTGCACGTGGCGAACTGCGCAGCATCGGTGCCACCACCCTCGACGAATATCAGAAATACTTCGAAAAGGACAAGGCTCTCGAACGCCGATTCCAGAAGGTTATGGTCAACGAGCCGGACGAGGCCAGTGCCATCGCCATTCTCCGCGGCCTTAAGGAACGCTACGAGAACCATCACCATGTGCGTATCCGCGACGAAGCGATTATTGCCGCCGTCCAGCTCTCCGAGCGATACATTACCGACCGTTTCCTCCCCGACAAGGCCATCGACCTTATCGATGAGGCTGCAGCCAAGCTCAAACTCGAAATCGACTCCGTTCCGCAGGCTCTCGACGATATTACACGCCAGATAGCTCAGAAGGAAATCGAACGCGAGGCCATCAAACGTGAAGGAATGGACGACCGTGTGGCCGAAATCGAAAAGCAGATTGCCGAACTCCGCGAGGAAGAAAAAGAATATTCCGCCAAATGGAAAGCCGAACGCGAGCTCATTTCCCGCATCCAGCAGGACAAGGTCGACATCGAGCAGCTCAACTTCGAGGCCGAGAAAGCCGAACGTGAAGGCGATTATGCCAAAGTGGCAGAAATCCGCTACTCCAGCCTTGCCGCCAAGCAGCAGGACATCACCGACACTCAGGAACAACTCAAGGCCATGCAGGGCGAGAAAGCCCTCATCAAGGAGGAAGTGGATGCCGAAGACATCGCCGACGTTGTATCGCGGTGGACCGGAATTCCTGTCAACAAGATGGTTCAGAGCGAGAAGGAAAAACTTCTGCATCTGGAGGCCGAACTGCACGACCGTGTCGTTGGTCAGGACGAGGCAATCAGCGCCATCGCCGACGCCGTGCGCCGTTCGCGTGCCGGTCTGAGCGACCCGAAGCGTCCTATCGGCTCATTCATTTTCCTCGGCACCACCGGTGTGGGCAAAACCGAACTTGCAAAGGCTCTTGCCGAATATCTTTTCGACGACGAGAATATGATGACACGTATCGACATGTCGGAATATCAGGAGAAGCACTCCGTCTCCCGTCTTGTCGGAGCGCCTCCGGGCTACGTAGGATACGACGAAGGAGGCCAGCTTACCGAGGCGGTGCGCCGCAAACCGTATTCCGTCGTGCTCTTCGACGAAATCGAGAAAGCGCATCCCGATGTATTCAACATTCTCCTGCAGGTTCTCGACGACGGACGTCTCACCGACAACAAGGGCCGCAACGTGAACTTCAAGAACACTATCATCATCATGACCTCGAACATGGGTTCGCAGCTCATCCGCGATAATTTCGCCAAGATGACCGCCGAAAACAAGGCCGAAACCGTGGAAAAGACCAAAAATGAAGTGCTCGAGATGCTCAAGCAGACAATACGTCCCGAATTCCTCAACCGTATCGACGAAATCATCATGTTCACACCGCTGAACCGTGATGAAATCGAGGAAATCGTCGGACTGCAGATCCGCTCCATACAGCGTATGCTTAAGGCGTCGTCCGGCATCGAACTCAAAGTGACTCCGGCCGCACTGAGCTACCTTGCCGACGAAGGATATGACCCGGAATTCGGCGCGCGTCCTGTGAAACGAGCAATCCACCGACTGGTGCTCAACCAGCTTTCGAAGGACATTCTCGCCCAGAAAGTCGACCGCAGTCATCCTATTGTTATCGATGCCGAAGGCGAAAGTCTGGTCTTCAAAAACGAATGATTCACTTTTATTAATAACCTATGATATCTCAAAAGAAATGAAAAAGTTCTTATTATCTCTTCTCCCGATCGTAGCACTGATGGTATTCGCCACCAGCTGCGACGACGACAAAGACCTGCCGAACGTAGAAATCTCTTTCACATTCGACAACGCACGTTCTGACAACGGCACAGTATACGTAGTACAGGGCGACACACTCCATCTGGACGGCATCACTGTCACCAGTCTGGACAAAGGCAAGGAAGCCGGAATCTCAGCATTCCCGCGCTTCTATCTCAATGGTGTTCCCGCTCCGCTGTTCAACATCAGCTATACCACTCCTTTCTCATTCGATATGGAGATGGATATCCCGGTCAGCAGCGAACCTTACACCCTCAGTATGATTGCCAACGTATTCGAAGTTGACAAAACTATCGCCACTGCCCAGTGCAACATCCCTATTATGGTTGTAGCAACCGAGGAAGATATCCCCGACGATGCAGTAAACAACACTGTCAAGCCAGAAACCAAGGTATCCGACAGCGCTGTGACGCCGCAGAGCAAATAAGCGAACCCGCAATTCCTGATATCGACGGCCCGGACACCCCGGGCCGTTTTGCTATCCGATGAGGAAGCGTGCTTCTTCGGCAAGCATTTCGGCCACGCGGTCGCCGGGCATCCGCCCGGCTATGGCAAGCGAACGGCGGGGATCGGAAGCGACAAGATTGAATGCCAGACGCAATGCCACATACCGGTCGAACTCATTCACAGGATTATCCATAAGCGACTCGGCAAGGTCCCAAGCATAAGGAGTCTTGCGGAGAAGGCGGTGACAGAGTATATCGGCCACCTCATAGGAGCATACCGAAGCAATCCACCGACGGGCGTCTTCCTCGGAGAATGTTTCCGGCTCAATCAGCATTGGAGCAAGAAGCATGCTCTCGCGTGTCGTAGTGTTCGCCCACAGCGCTTCGGCAAGCTCACGGCTGTGTGGTGTCCGGCCCGCAATCTCCACCAGCTGCGGCAAGTTAAGCCCGAATACTATCTTGAAGACCGTCCCTGCCTTACGGTAGGTGTCGGAGATTATGCCATTTCGCATGGCGAAGAACTCCCGTTTGACGGTCTGCATCGGATTATATTTATGTGTTTCCATTCATTTATCGGTTACGCGTACATATATATTTATCAGACATACAATCCTGGCTCCCGCATTTGGCCCTGTTTTTGTATTTATAGCCTGCATTGATGTCTTCTGTTACTGATGCAAAGATACGGCATATAAAAAAATTTTCCGCATCAATGGAGAAATATTTGTGCATCACGGAAAAAATACTTAATTTTGAATTAGAAAACCAGACGGAATCACTCCGTTGACATTTTTACAACTTGAACATGAACAACAACGACTTCAGGAATTTCGCCGTCCATCACCTCAACATGAACGGCAACGCCCTCGACCAGTATGCCGCTTTCACGTCGAAAGCAGCCATGCCAATCGACTCATACATCAATCCCACCATTATAGAGGAACGCCAGCTCAATGTAGCACAGATGGATGTTTTCTCGCGCCTGATGATGGATCGCATCATATTTCTGGGGACAGAGGTAAATGACTACACTGCCAACGTTATTCAGGCTCAGCTTCTCTATCTCGATTCCTCCGACCCCGGCAAGGACGTGTCCATCTATATCAACTCTCCCGGCGGATCCGTATATGCAGGGCTCGGTATTTACGACACCATGCAGTACATCTCCTCCGATGTCGCCACTATCTGCACCGGGATAGCTGCATCCATGGCAGCGGTACTCCTTGTTGCAGGAGCCAACGGCAAGCGCTTCGCTCTCCGCCATTCACGCGTGATGATCCACCAGCCTATGGGCGGCGCACAGGGCCAGGCTTCCGACATGGAAATCACTGTACGCGAAATCAAGAAACTTAAAGGCGAGCTATACAACATAATCTCCGAGCACTCCGGTCAGCCACTTGAAAAGGTAGAGAAAGACTCCGACCGCGACTACTGGATGACAGCGGAAGAAGCTCTCGCATACGGTATGATCGACCGCGTTCTCGTCAAAGCAAAGAAATAAATTTATGGCCAAGAAAAAACAGGAAAAATGCTGTAATTTCTGCGGACGGCCTGAAAGCATGGGCGTGCTTCTGCCTTCTCCCAACGGAGATGCTTATATATGTACCGACTGCATAGAGACTGCGGCCTCTATGCTCGGTCTTGTCAGCGACTCCGGAGATGACACCGCTACCCGCGCACGGGCTGCTTACCGCGGTGCAGGCAACAAGGCCCCTGAAAAGAAAGAAGAGCTGAAAGTGATTCCGAAGCCTCACGAAATCAAACAGTTCCTCGACCAGTATATTATCGGTCAGGATCAGGCCAAGAAGTATCTTTCAGTTGCTGTCTACAACCACTACAAACGCCTCGACCAGCCGAAATCTGACGACAACGTCGAAATAGAGAAAAGCAATATCATCATGGTCGGGCCGACCGGTACCGGCAAGACTCTCATCGCCCGCACTATCGCCAAGATGCTCGATGTTCCGTTCACTATTGTGGATGCCACGGTGCTCACACAGGCCGGTTACGTCGGCGAAGACATCGAGAGTCTTCTCACCCGTCTGCTTCAGGTTGCGGACTATGATGTCAAAAGAGCTGAGCGCGGCATTGTCTTCATCGACGAAATCGACAAGATAGCCCGCAAGGGCGACAATCCGTCGATAACCCGCGACGTAGGCGGCGAAGGCGTTCAGCAAGGTCTTCTCAAGCTTCTCGAAGGCTCTGTGGTCAATGTTCCGCCACAAGGCGGCCGCAAGCATCCCGAAGCCCCGATGATTGCCGTCGACACTAAAAATATTCTCTTCATCTGCGGCGGCGCTTTCGAAGGCATCGAACAGGCAATCGCCCACCGTCTGAATTCCAGCTACGTCGGATTCTCAACCGACCCCAAGCAGCAGAAAATAGACCGCGACAGCTTCATGAGCCATGTGGCACCCCAAGACCTCCGTACTTTCGGACTCATCCCCGAAATCATAGGACGACTTCCGATCCTTACGCACCTTCTGCCGCTCGACCGCGATGCCCTGCGAAAGATCCTCACCGAGCCCAAGAACGCCATCACACGCCAGTACGAAAAGCTTTTCGCCATGGACGGCGTGAAACTCGAATTCTCGCCCGAGTCACTCGATTTCATCGTGGACAAGGCCATAGAATTCAAATTAGGCGCCCGAGGTCTGCGCTCCATTGTGGAGACAATTATGATGAACGCAATGTTCGACATTCCATCTACCGAAAACAAACAATTCACAGTCACACCCCAATACTGCGCCGAACAGCTTGAAGCGGCTCACTTCGACGCTACCGCCGTCTGACGTATCCCCGCAGCTACATAAACCAATCATACAGCAAGAACGATTAAACCTCCCCTCTTCACCATGGTAACAGAGACCCAACTTGTCGAGGCCCTGAAAAAGCATTTCGGATTCGACACCTTCAAAGGCAATCAGGAAGCGATCATGCTCAGCCTGCTCAGCGGGCGCGATACCTTCGTAATCATGCCCACCGGGGGTGGCAAGTCGCTCTGCTACCAGTTGCCTGCCCTCATGAGCGATGGCACGGCAATCATAATATCTCCACTGATAGCGCTGATGAAGAATCAGGTCGACGCCATGCGCAATTTCAGCGAAAGCGACAGCGTGGCTCATTTCCTGAATTCATCTCTGTCGAAGAGCGCCATCGACTCTGTCAAGTCCGATATAATATCTGGCAAGACAAAAATGCTTTATGTAGCCCCCGAATCACTTACGAAAGACGAGAATATAGAATTCCTTAAAACCGTTCCCATATCCTTTTATGCCGTCGACGAAGCCCACTGCATCTCCGAATGGGGGCACGACTTCCGTCCCGAATACAGACGTATACGCCCGATAATATCCCAGATCGGCACCCGACCGCTGATTGCCCTCACAGCTACAGCCACGCCCAAGGTACAGCACGACATCCGCAAGAACCTTGCCATGGCCGATGCCGCGGTATTCAAATCGTCGTTCAACCGCCCGAATCTATATTATGAGATCCGGCCGAAAACCGCAAATGTAGACCGTGACATAATACGGTTCATCAAGCAGCGGAGCGGCAAAAGCGGTATCATCTACTGCCTGTCGCGTAAAAAAGTGGAAGAACTGGCCGAACTTCTGAGAGTAAACGCAATCCGAGCCCTACCCTATCATGCCGGCATGGATCCCGCCACACGCTCCGAGAATCAGGATGCTTTCCTGCTTGAGAAAGTGGATGTGATTGTAGCAACAATCGCATTCGGCATGGGTATCGACAAGCCTGACGTACGGTTTGTGATCCACTACGACATACCCAAGTCGCTCGAAGGGTACTATCAGGAAACCGGCCGCGCCGGTCGCGACGGAGGCGAAGGCATCTGCCTCACGTTCTATGCCCGCAAGGATCTCCAGAAAATGGAGAAATTCATGCAGGGCAAACCTCTTGCAGAGCAGGAAATCGGACGTCAGCTGCTGGCCGAGACGGCAAACTATGCCGAATCATCGGTATGCCGGCGCCGCTCTCTGCTGAATTATTTCGGCGAAGTATACGAGAAAGAATCATGTGGGAACTGCGACAACTGTCTCAATCCAAAAAAGAAAGTGGAAGCGAAAGATGATTTATCTGCGGCACTTGAAACAATAGCCGCTCTTAAAGAAAAATTCAAGACCGAATATATTGTCGATGTAATGATGGGCAGAGCCACTGCCGACGTCCGCGCCTACGGACACGACGAGACCGAAGTATTCGGTTGCTGCGAAGGCTCAAGTCCCAAATTCCTAAATGCCGTCATCCAGCAGGCTATTATCGAAGGATATATCGAACGTGGCATCGAAAACTACGGCATCCTCAAAATCACTCCGAAAGGCCGTAAGTTTCTCAACAAACCTGTATCATTCAAGATCGTGGAAGACAACGATTTCTCCGAGGACATCATTGATGAAGAACCCGTGATGAAAAGCGGATCTTCATGTGCTGCCGATCCGGAGCTGTTCGCCATCCTCGACGCTCTCCGGCACAAAATATCGAGGCATCTCAACCTCCCGCCATATGTCATCTTCCAGGATCCGTCGCTGGAGGCCATGGCCACCACTTACCCGGTCACGCTCGAAGAACTCGCAAACATCCCCGGCGTAGGAAACGGAAAGGCAAAGCGCTACGGAGAGGAATTCGTGCAGGTTATCAAGACTTATGTGGCAGAGAATGAAATCGAACGTCCGGAGGACATGCGTGTCCGTACTGTAGCCAACAAGAGCAAACTCAAGATCTCCATAATCCAGGCTATCGACCGTAAAATAGACCTCAACGAAATCGCTGCCTCGAACGGCATCGAATGGGACCGTCTGCTCGACGAGATAGAAGGTATTGTAGGCGCCGGAACACGTCTCAACCTCTCTTATTTCATCGATGAGTTTATTGATCCCGAAGATCAGGAAGAAATTTTCGACTACTTCCGCAACAGCAAATCCGACTCGCTCAACGATGCTTACAAAGAACTCTGTCCGGACTTCACCGAAGACGAGATCCGCCTTGTAAGGATCAAATTCTTATCCGACCTCGGAAACTGATTCACTTATTATAATGGATATTACAACACTGAACAAACTGTACGCCGAAATCTACGGGATTACGCCGTCCAAACTTACAGAACTGCCGTCATCCGGCTCGAACCGCCGCTATTTCCGTCTGAGCGACACCGACGGCTCGAACTCCGTGATCGGCGTTATCGGCACCTCTCCCCAGGAGAACAAAGCCTTTATCTACATGTCCGGGCACTTCTCCGAGAAAGGAATCCCCGTGCCGACCATCCTGAAAATCAGCGACGACGGCATGGCTTATCTCCAGACCGACCTCGGCGACACACTCCTGTTCGGAGAGATTGAGAAAGGAAGGGCCACACGCTCCTTCTCGGCCCACGAGAAAGAACTGCTTGCTAAAACCATACGCCGGTTGCCCGACATTCAGTTTGCCGGCGCGGAGGATATGGATTTCAGTGTCTGCTATCCCGCAGTCGAATTCGACGAGCGATCCATCATGTGGGATTTGAATTACTTCAAATACTGCTTTCTGAAAGCGACAGGCATCGATTTCGACGAAGACAAGCTCGAGGATGACTTCAACGCCATGTCGGATGTACTGATGGCGAACGCTTCCCGGAATACTTTCATGTACCGCGACTTCCAGAGCCGCAATGTCATGATCAAGGACGGAGAACCATGGTTCATCGACTTTCAGGGCGGACGCCGTGGTCCTTTTTATTACGACGTCGCATCTTTCCTCTGGCAGGCAAAAGCCAATCTGCCCGACTACCTGCGGCAGGATCTGCTGAACGAATATCTCGCATCGGTGAACCGATACATAAAAATCGGTCGCGACGAATTTCTCGCCACCATGCGCCATTTTGTGCTTTTCCGCACTCTTCAGGTACTCGGTGCTTATGGATTCCGCGGATACTTCGAGAAAAAGCCGCACTTCATGCAGTCCGTGCCTTACGCTCTGGCCAATCTCCGCGAACTGCTCAGAAAGCCATATGAGGAATATCCGTATCTGAATGAATTGCTGAACCGCCTTGTTAATCTCAAACAGTTCACCGACGAACTCGCCGGGAAAAAACTCACGGTCCGTGTCCTGAGCTTCGCATATAAGAAAGGAATTCCCAACGATCCGACCGGAAACGGCGGCGGTTTCGTTTTCGACTGCCGCGCGATCAATAATCCAGGCAAATATGAGCGTTACAAGCCCTTTACAGGACTTGACAACAAAGTGATTGAATTCCTCGAAACCGACGGAGAGGTGATTACTTTTCTGGATCACTGCCACTCGCTCGTCGATGCATCCATCCAGCGCTATATCGACCGCGGATTCACCAATCTGATGGTGGCTTATGGCTGCACCGGCGGACAACACCGTTCTGTCTACTGCGCCCAGCACACGGCCGAGCATATCGCTAATAAATTCAACATAAAAGTCGAGCTCATTCACCGCGAGCAGGATATGCAGCAGACTTTCAACGTAAAAGAGTGATAGGAATTATCTTCGCAGCCGGAATCGGCTCGCGTCTCAAACCATT
>CABRLF010000106.1 GCA_902471685.1 uncultured Porphyromonadaceae bacterium | reverse complement strand
AGTAAAAAGGGATAAAAGAACCGCAATAATTCAAGCACCGCCGTAACACCGGAACGATTTTTTCTTCATTTTCCTCATTAATAATAATATTTTGACTAATTTTGCCGTCTGAAAAGAAAGCTACAGATATGAGCAACTCCAAAAATCTTGTAATCGTCGAGTCTCCGGCCAAAGCAAAAACCATTGAAAAATTCCTCGGCAGCGACTACCGGGTAATGTCCAGCTACGGGCATATACGCGACTTGAAAAAGAAAAGTTTCAGCATCGATGTAGAGAACGGATTCAAGCCGGTGTATGAAATTCCGGAAGACAAGACGCAGCTTGTAGCCGAACTCAAGAAAGCAGCTTCACACGCCGACATGGTCTGGCTCGCATCCGATGAGGACCGCGAGGGAGAAGCCATAGCCTGGCATCTTTATGAAGTGCTTGGTCTCAGCCCGGAGAACACCCGCCGCATAGTTTTCCATGAGATTACAAAGAAAGCCATACTGAATGCGATAGCACACCCGCGTGAAATCGACCTTGCCCGCGTAGACGCACAGCAGGCTCGCCGCGTGCTCGACCGTATCGTAGGATTCGAGCTTTCGCCGGTGCTGTGGAAACGCCTCAAGCCGGCTCTTTCCGCCGGCCGCGTGCAGTCTGTAGCCGTACGTCTGATTGTGGAGCGCGAGAACGAAATCCGCCATTTCGTGAGCGAGCCTTATTTCCGTATCACCGGATGCTTCGGCCACGCCGGGAGCAAAGCTCTGGTAAGCGCCGAGGTGAACGGCCGTCTCGCTTCAGAAAAAGAGGCCCGAAGCTTTCTCGAAAGTTGTCGCGGAGCGAAATTCACTGTAAGCAACGTGACCGTCAAACCCCAGAAAAAATCACCCGCGCCTCCTTTCACCACTTCCACACTCCAGCAGGAAGCAGCCCGTAAGCTCGGTTTCTCCGTATCTCAGACAATGATGGTAGCCCAGCATCTCTACGAGAACGGACATATTACCTACATGCGTACCGACTCGCTGAATCTCTCCGAGGAAGCCGTAGCCGCCATCTCGGCCCAGATAGAAAAGACCCACGGCAAGGAATATGTACATATACGCAAATACCATACATCGTCCAAAGGCGCACAGGAGGCCCATGAGGCTATCCGCCCCACATATGTAGACCAGGCAGAACTTGCCGGCGCCACAGAGCAGGAGCAGAGACTATACACTCTTATCCGCCGCCGAGCCATAGCATCGCAGATGGCCGACGCGCTTATCCGCAAGACTACAGCCGATATCACAGCCACAGGCGTGGCATATCCGTTTGTCGCCACTGGCGAGACAATAGAATTCGACGGTTTCCTTCAGGTCTATACCGAAGGAAATGACGACGACAACGCAGACGACGGAAGCTCCCGCACTCTTCCGAGTATGTCCGAGGGCGACACAATGACCCTCGAAGGCGCCGAGGCTACCGAACGCTTCACCCAGCATCCTCCGCGCTATACCGAGGCTTCGCTCGTGAAGAAGATGGAAGAACTCGGCATCGGGCGCCCGTCGACCTATGCACCTACCATCTCCACAATACAGCAGCGCGGATACGTTGAGCGCGGCGAACGCGAAGGCACACCGCGCAACTATACCGTCCTTACTCTCGGACAGAACGGCGACATAACCTCCGACACACGCACACAGAATTCCGGCTCGGACAAAGGCAAGCTTGTTCCGACAGATATCGGTGTGATTGTGAACGAATTCCTTACGGAATACTTCCCCAATATCCTCGACTATAACTTCACAGCGCACGTAGAGGAAAAATTCGACGAGATAGCGCACGGCACCCTTCCCTGGAATGCCGAGATGAAAGAATTCTACGACGGTTTCCATCCTTCGGTCGACTCGGCTCTCACCATCAACAACGGGCCTAAATTCGGCGAACGATCACTCGGCGCCGACCCCTCGACCGGCGAACCCGTATCGGTGAAAATCGGCCGCTTCGGCCCTGTAGTCCAGATAGGCGGGTCCGATTCAGACGAGAAGCCTCGTTTCGCGTCCCTCCTCAAAGGCCAGTCGATATCCACAATAACACTCGAAGAAGCGCTCAAGCTCTTCGAATTCCCGCGCACACTCGGAGAATACGAGGGCAAGACAGTGACAGTGGCCGTCGGGCGTTTCGGACCATACGTGCGGCACGACAACAAATTCGTGTCGATTCCCAAAGACCTTCAGGCCGCAGCAGTTACCCTCGAACAGGCCATCGAACTGATCGAGGCCAAGCGCAAGTCGGATGAGGCCAAGACCCTGCGTACCTTCACGGAAGATTCCGAGCTGGAGATCCTGAACGGACGCTTCGGTCCATACATCAAATACAAGAAAAAGAACTACAAGCTTCCGCGCGGGCTCCAGAATCCCGAAAAGATGAGCTACGAAGAAGCACTAAATATAATCCGCGAGGCCGACGACGCACCGGCAAAGCCCAAGCGCGCGGCAGCCGCAAAAAAGAAGAAATAAACCATGGCACGACGACCCTTAGCCGCCAAACCCGGCACACAAGGCCGTGTGACACGGCCCGACCGCATACTCACTTTCACCGTTGCCGACGGCCAGCCCGCCGGACTGCTGGAATATCTCTTATCGGTATTCCCCGATGCCAAGCGCACAACGGTGAAGGACTATCTGAAACACCATCAGGTGATGGTGAACGGAAATGTCACCACGCTTTTCGATACCGCACTCAGTGTCGGCGACACAGTGATGGTGAATACAGCCCGCGAATTTCAGGTATTTTCCCATCCGCGCATCCAGCTCGTCTACGAGGACGATGATATCATCGTAATCAACAAAGGATACGGCGTACTCTCGATGGGCACCGACAAGGTTAAAGACGGCACTGCGTATTCCATCCTGCGCGACTATCTGAAGCGCAAGGATCCGCGCAACAAGATTTTCATCGTCCACCGCCTTGACCGCGACACCACCGGGCTGATGATGTTCGCCAAAAACGAAGCCGCCAAGGAAGCCATGCAGCACAACTGGAACAACATGGTGCTTGAACGGAAGTATGTGGCCGTGATCGAAGGCTCGCTCTCTCCTCTCGACGGAGAGATACGGAGCTATCTGGCGGAAAACGAAGCTCATGAGGTCTACTCGACCAATAATCCCGACGAAGGGCAGCTTGCCGTGACATACTACAAGACCATCAAGGAACGTGCCCCCTACTCCATGGTGCAGCTGAGCCTTGCCACAGGGAGGAAAAACCAGATACGCGTGCATATGAAAGACGCCGGCCATCCTATAGTCGGCGACCGCCGCTACGGCGCCAAACCGTCGCCCATCCACCGGCTCTGCCTCCACGCCCGGACACTGCGGTTCGTCCATCCCGTTACCCGCCGCGACATGAATTTCACCTCACCGCTACCCGCCGGATTCTTCCGGCTCGTGGGCAAAGCGGACATATAAGCACCCCCGGCACCCGACATGGTAATAATCAAACGTCTGCACACCTATATGCTACAGCGGTTTCTGCCGCTGCTGGCCATGACGTTCTTTATCTGCCTGTTCATCGTGCTGATGCAGTTCCTGTGGAAATCGATCGACGATCTTGTCGGCAAAGGGCTCGACGTCTCAGTCATCGGGGAGCTGTTCTTCTATGCCGCTCTGACGATGGTGCCTATGGCGTTACCACTGGCCGTGCTTCTGGCATCGCTGATGGTATTCGGCAATCTTGGCGAGAACTTCGAGCTGACTGCCATGAAGGCCTCGGGCATCTCTCTGTTCCGCATCATGAAGCCGCTGACGATAGTGATGGTATTCATCGCCATAGGCGCATTTTTCTTCCAGAACAACGTTATGCCGGTGGCGCAGACAAAGATGTATTCGCTGCTTTTCTCCGTGCGGCAGAAATCACCTGAAGTGGAGATTCCGCAGCGCTCTTTCTACGACGCCATCCCGAACATGAACCTCTATGTGGAAAGCAAGAATCCCGAGACGGGCATGCTCTACGACATGATAATCTATGACCTCTCGCGCGGCATGGACAATACCCGTGTGATTCTGGCCGACTCCGGACTGTTCAACTTCACCAGGGACAAGACCAGACTGTTCCTCGATCTGCATCACGGCGAGATGTTCGAGAACATGCGCGACAACAATATGGGCACGAGTTCCAACTCCACCTATCTGCCCTTCCGGCGTGAACATTTCTCCGAGAAACAGATATACTTCCCCTTCGACGCCAACTTCAACCGTATCGATGAGGAAGGCATCCGCAGCCAGTTCGTGGGGCAGAACGTCTCCCAGCTCCTCCAGTCGATCGATTCCATCGGGCATCAGGTCGACTCCATCGGCGCAAACTATGCCAATGAACTCAAACACACGCCATACTTCGGAATCGTGCCGCAGGTAAAGGAGCGGACTCCCGAAGGACGACCCGTATATGAACCGATCCGCGAAGTGCAGATGACCGAACCGCTCGACATAGACTCGCTTTTCCAGGCTCCCGATCCGACCTATGCGCGCAACTACGTCTCCACCGCCCTGTCGAAAGCCAAGCGCCAGCAGCAGGAATACCAGTTCCGCAGCCTCGTGCTGGCCGATCAGGCGAAGCTCATGCGGCGCCACGACATTGAGCTGGAGCGCAAGTTCACTCTTTCTTTCGCCATAATCATCTTCTTCTTCATCGGCGCACCCCTTGGCGCCATCATCAAGAAAGGCGGTATAGGAACGCCGCTGGTCATCTCGGTACTCCTCTTCATCGTATATTATCTGATCGACAACATGGGCTACAAGATGGCCCGCGACGGCAAGGTCCCGGTATGGGAGGGCATCTGGCTCAGCTCCATGGTACTGCTTCCCTTAGGCATATTCCTCACATACAAGGCTGTCGGCGACAGCGCCGAATTCAAGTTCGACGTCCTCACACGCTTCATCAACCGTCTGCGCGGCAAAGAAATGGAACGTGACCTTGTCATGAAGGAATTCCGTCTGACTGATGTCGACAACGACGAGGCCACAGTCATGCTTCGCGATTTCCTCGCTCTTGCTCTTGCCGAACAGAAACGTATATCCTCCGAGCCGAAGTTCAGGCGTCCGTTCGTCCGCGGACCTAAAGTAGCGCTGACGGGTCCGATGAACCAGCTGATCGATTATCTCTCCAACACCACCAGCAACTACGTCGTGGCATTGCTGAACCAATATCCCTTCAATCCTACAACCCGACACCTTCCGGGCATCATAGAGACAACCCGTGCCATAATGGACCGCATGCATATCTCACCGGAAGAACCTACAAACTATACCGACAATGAACAGTGACATCCGCCTTGACAGAATAGAAGACGCTATCCGCGATTTCCACGAGGGTAAAATGGTGATAGTCGTCGATGACGAAGACCGCGAGAACGAGGGTGACCTCATCGTGGCTGCAGAGAAAATCACGCCCGAACAAGTGAATTTCATGCTCAAAAACGCTCGCGGCGTACTCTGTGCGCCTATCACGATTTCGCGTTGCCGGGAACTCAACCTTCCGCATCAGGTTGAAGACAATACGTCGATGCTCGGCACACCCTTCACCATCACAGTCGACAAACTCGAAGGATGCACCACGGGCGTGAGCGCCGAAGACCGATGCGCCACAATCCGCGCCCTGGCCGACCCGAAGTCCACACCCGAGACATTCGGACGTCCCGGCCACATAAATCCTCTTTACGCACAGGACGCGGGCGTTCTGCGCCGCAGCGGCCATACCGAGGCTGCCGTCGACCTGGCACGCCTTGCCGGTCTCCAGCCCGCTGCCGCTCTAATGGAGATAATGAGCGATGACGGCTCTATGGCGCGTCTTCCGGAACTGCGAAAGCGTGCCGACGAATGGGGACTTAAACTCATCTCCATCCGCGATCTGATCGCATACCGTCTCGCTTCCGAGCAGCTCGTCGAACAAGGCGTGGAAGTGGATATGCCCACGGCTTACGGACATTTCCGCCTCATCCCCTTCCGCCAGAAAAGCAACGGGCTCGAACACATTGCCATCATAAAAGGCGACATTTCCGACGGCGAACCAGTTCTGGTGCGCGTCCATTCTTCCTGCGCTACCGGCGATATTTTCGCCTCGCGTCGCTGCGACTGCGGCGAGCAGCTCCACAAGGCAATGGAAATGATAGAGAAAGAAGGCCGCGGGGCAATCGTCTACCTCAGTCAGGAAGGACGCGGCATCGGCCTTATGGACAAAATACGAGCCTACAAGCTTCAGGAAGAAGGTCTTGATACCGTAGAGGCCAACATCCATCTCGGACACAGCGCCGACGAGCGCGATTACGGCGTGGGGGCACAGATTCTCAATCTGCTCGGAATTCACAAGATGCGTCTTATGACCAATAACCCCGTGAAACGAATCGGACTCGAAGGCTACGGGCTCGAAGTTGTGGAGAACGTACCTATCGAAGTAGCGCCAAATCCATACAACCTGCGGTATATGCACACCAAGAAAGACCGTATGGGTCACAACCTTCACGAGGTGTAAGAGCGCTAAGCGCAATAAGCAAACACATAAGCGCTGGAAGCGCGAGATCTCTACAACCCCCTGCGCAGCTGGGGGAACTGTTCGGCAGTAGAGAAAGATAGTCACGTTAGCGACAAATAGCCGCGTAGCGGCGATACGAATTGTTTAGCCCGTGGCGAGAGGCCATAGGTCTCGATGCCATGAGATTTGTTCATATCCTCTCTTTTTGCACCCCTATGGGGTGTATTTCGTTGATTGCATTTGTAACCCAAGGTTTTGAGCCCTACAGGCTCTTCACCTTGGGCTAAACATTTTGGGAGCCGCTAACGCGGCTCGAACATCCTACATGAACTCGAGGCGTAGGCATGACTCCCTCTATCAATAAAAATATTTAGCAAATATCCTACATGGTACCTCCAGCGCTTATTGTTCACGTCTATTCCGGATGTTATTAAACATAATTTTAAAGCAGTACGATTAAATTATGTTAATCGGTCAAAACAGCTCGTGAGAGTGTTCTGGAGCACATTTTCCCTTGAAATACATTAACAGAATTAAGGAGAATGCAAGCAATTAACACAAATATTAACCTTTATTAACGAACAATTTACGGAGTGCATTAGTTTTTATTCGTAGTTTTGACGAGTCTAAACCAGCATTAAGATAGTCAATTCAAGGAAACAGTAACATTTTGCTTTCAGAAGTAAGGTGTTTAACAAATCGTATCATTCATCATTTTAGCCTCCCGCTGCGAGGTTTTGCAGCATTTTTTCACATTCAAACAAAACACAAACTACTAAGGTAAAAACAACCCCGTCTATCGCAGTACTTTCTAAAAAAATCAATTTGTATGAAAAAGCTCTTTTTGTTGCTTATGACTATCCTCATTGCGGCAGTCAGCGCCAGTGCGCAGACACGTACCGTCCAGGGTGTAGTCATTTCAGGAGAGGACAACGAACCGATCGTCGGCGCTCCTGTAATCGTAGTGGGCACTAAAATCGGCGTCAATACCGACGCAGATGGTAAATTCACCATCCCGAATGTTCCCTCAGACGCCAAATTCCTGCAGTTAACCTACGTTGGCATGGAAACAAAAACCATTCCCATCACCAGCGGGGAAATGCATATCGTCCTGCAGCCCAAATACACAATGCTCGACGAAGTGGTCGTTACCGCCATGGGAATCTCGCGCTCCGAGAAGTCGCTGGGCTACTCGGTAGTCAACACAGACGGCTTCGCTTCCTCAGCCACACGCTACGTGCTGGTCACCGATCCCAACGAGCCGGCAACAGGCTTCTATACCGTCAATAACGACAGCTACCGCGACTACAAGGGCACCGTATATTTCGGCGGTTATGAAATCCTTATTTACGGCGACGGCCACGGCAACTACAGTGTGAGCGACCTCCTTGGCGGATGGTACGAATTCCGCGCAGGCTACGGTTCGAGCTACGCACTCACCGGCAATGTCACTATCACAGCCGACGGCACAGTATCTCTCGTATCCAGCTTCCTCGAAGGCTGGGGCGACGGAGCCGACGAGATGACAGAAGGCAAATTCGACGCCGCAACAAAGACCATCCAGTGGGATGTAGTTTACGCCGGAATGCCTTTCCATATCAGCGCCACTCAGAATTAAGAATGAGGTAAGTTTCAGACTTAAAAAACCACGAACATGATCAAGAAAATCAAATATCTGCTGATGGCGCTCATCCTTGGCGTCTTCACATCATGCGAGAAAGAAGAAGTCGGCATGACTTCCACAGTAGAATTTGCCGGCGAATGGCTCGTTACCGTCGACATGGCAGACGCATCCGGCAACGTCATTGCCGAAAACATACTCGGCACCCCGGTACAGATTCTCACCTATAACACCAATGCCGACGATGGAAAAGAAATCTATATCAACGACAGCAAGAAATTCTGGGATTTCATCGTCCGGATACCGTGCGAATGCACTACTCTTTCGTTCGGCAGCACAACTCCCGTCCCCAATGAGTCGTACGCCTGCGACGTGACTGTCACCAACGGCAAAATCACTTTCAAAGGCGCTGTATCACCGCAGAACATGCCCGTAGACGCAATCCAGTTCGACATCGCTTTCAGTGATGACGAAGATGATTACATCTATAAAGTACACGGGTACCGCCGCACCGGTTTCAACGAAGGATCGGAATAAAAAAAGCATCTTCTTCCTATTAGGAGCTGTGTCGTAGTTTTTGCGGCACAGCTTCTTTTTTTGAATTTCGCGGTATCTGCTTTTTTCATTAATTTTGCGGCATGATACCAAAAACTATCCACTATTGCTGGTTCGGCCACAATCCGCTTCCGGAGAAAGCAAAGCGCTGCATCGACTCATGGCGGCGCTATCTGCCGGATTATGAAATCATTGAGTGGAATGAGGATAATTTCGACGTAAATTCTATTCCATATACCGCCGAAGCATATGCAGCAGGCAAATATGCTTTCGTCAGCGACTATGCGCGGTTCCGGATTCTCTACGAGCACGGCGGACTGTATTTCGACACAGATGTGGAAGTCATACGTTCATTCGATGACATTGTCGCCCGCGGAGCCTTTATGGGATTCGAGAACGACTGTACACCATCCCGCATGGGCGATGTCGCGCCCGGACTCGGGCTTGGTGTAGAAGCAGCTCATCCGCTCTACAAAGCATTTCTGGATTACTACAGCAATCTCCGATTTCTCGACGGAAAAGGTCGTCCCGATTTTACCACAATCGTAGCCTATACCACCGACGTTCTCATCCGGCACGGACTTGAAAACCGGCCCGGCATACAGACCGTAGAGGGCATCACGATCTACCCGGCAGAGTATTTCAATCCGTTCGAGTGGAAAACGGGTCTGCCCCGGCCGACACAACACACCCACTCCATCCACTGGTATGAGCAATCGTGGAAATCGCCTTACAGCAAGATGTGGCAGAAAACAAAATATGCCGCCAACCGACTTTTGGGAGTCCGTTCCATTGCACGAATCAAGCGTTTCCTCGGACTTTCAAAAAGTCTTTGACACCAAAAGCCCTTAATCCGGCGGAATGCCACCAAGTAAACGGATTTTTTCGTAATTTTGCACCGTGAAGTTACGAAAAGAGTGTAATTTATTGGAAATGAGCGTAGGTTAATTGCTCTTGATAGTAATAGGTTACGATTTAGTTAGTTA
>CABRLF010000105.1 GCA_902471685.1 uncultured Porphyromonadaceae bacterium | reverse complement strand
TCTGCATAACTGCGGTCGATATGTGGTGAACGGTATGGTGAAGAATGAGGGCGACGTTCAGATATACATAAAGAATCCGTATCCTGTATCTTACCGCGCGGTAACGCCTCGGAAGGAAGAGGCCGCGAATCTTATCGTGCCTGTCTGCCTTTCGGCATCGCATATTGCTTTCGGATCCATACGGATGGAACCTGTATATATGGTTCTGGGCGAGACATGCGGTCTGGCGGCTGTCAATGCCATAGAGCGCCACGGCGGATGTGTACAAGACGTTGACGCGCACGAAGTGATGCGTGATTTCAATGCCGGCTACAACAGATAATTTAGATAATTATTATAAATTTTGCTATGATATTCAACAAGTTACTTTTAGCGTTTGCCGCAGTGACGGCGTGTTGGGGCATCGCTTCCGCCCAGGTCTCTGCTGCCGACCGGGCCGGCGGTGCATTCCGTCTGGCCGATGCAAAAGGCGCTGTGCCTGTATATATAGATACGGCTGATTCCCGTACGGTGGTAACTGCCGCTGAACTCTTTGCTGCTGATATGAATGCCGTGTCGGGTCAGACTCCGACAGTAGGACAAATTCCTGCCCGTCCTGCCCGTCAGTGTATAATTGTAGGAACCGTTGGCCACAACAGCCTTTTAGACCGTATGGCAAGCAAAGGGAAAATCGATGTTACTCCTCTGGACAGCGCCTGGGAGCAGTATCTAGTTCAGGTGGTGAACAAACCCCTCCCCGGTGTCGACAAGGCCCTTGTCATTGCCGGCAGTGACCGTCGCGGCGCCGCTTATGGCATCCTTTCCGTTTCCGAGGCTATAGGTGTATCGCCCTGGTACTGGTGGCTTGATGCTCCGATAGCTAAGAAAAACACCGTGAATGTGAAGGTCAGCAAGTATGTTTCTCCGCGTCCGTCCGTAAAATACCGCGGGGTGTTCATCAACGACGAAGACTGGGGTCTGCTCCGCTGGGCAAAAAAGAACTATGAAAAGGAACTCGGCAACATAGGTCCGCGCACATATGAAAAGGTATGCGAGCTGCTTCTGCGCCTTAAGGCCAATTATCTTTGCCCCGCTATGCATGAAGCTTCTACTGCCTTCCATACGATTCCCGAAAACCGCGAGGTTGCCGACCGTTACGGTATAGTGATGGGCTCGTCGCATTGCGAGCCGCTCCTGCTCAATACCGCAAGCGAGTGGCACCGTGACCGCTACGGCGAATGGGATTATAATGAGAACCGACATGGTGTGGACAGCGTGCTCAATGCCCGTGCGGCTGAGATTGCGCCATATGAAAATGTATATACTCTTGCTCTCCGCGGTCTGCATGACCGCAGTATGAAAGCAAGCAACGACATGCACGAACGTATGTTGTCGCTCCGAGACGCTCTTCTGGCACAGCGTCAGATGCTTGTCGACCATATCGGCAAGCCGGGATATGACATTCCGCAGGCTTTCACCCCCTATAAGGAGGTGCTCGATGTCTATGATCAGGGTCTTGAGCTGCCCGATGACGTTACCATCATCTGGCCTGATGACAATTACGGTTATATGAAGCGCCTCAGCAGTCCGAAGGAACAGAAGCGCTCCGGTCGTGCCGGTGTATATTATCACAGTTCTTATCTTGGCAAGCCTCACGATCATCTCTGGATGAATACCGCTTCGCCCACAGTGATGTACGAAGAGCTTCGCAAAGCCTACGACATGACCGCCGACCGCATCTGGCTGCTCAATGCCGGTGATATCAAGTCGTGCGAGTTTGCAGTGGACTATTTCCTGGCCATGGCCTATGATATTGACTCGTTCAATTACGACCGAGCCGCCAACTATCGCTCGGAATGGCTCTGCCGGATGCTCGGCGACCGTGATGCCAAGGTTTATTCCGATATCTTCGACGGTTTCTACCGCCTCGCGTTCCAGCGTCGTCCCGAATTCATGGGATGGGGTTATCAGTGGGCAACTGACGCTCATGGCCGTGAGCGCAATACGGATACGGATTTCTCTCTTGCCAACTATCGTGAGGCAGACCGCCGTCTTGCCGAGTATCGCCGCATCGGTGCTCTTGCCGACAGCCTGATGGCAGCCACCAAAGGTGAGGATGCCCGCGCATGTCTTTTCGAAGCGCTTTACTACCCTGTGAAAGGCTGTGAACTTCTCAACCGCATGGTCCTCGACGGCCAGCGCAACCGCCTCTATGCTTCCCAGAACCGTGCCGACGCTGCCCGCTATCAGACTTCGGCCAAGGTCTGCCATGACAGTCTCGACATCATCACCAAAGAATACAATTCGCTCAAGAACGGAAAGTGGGACAATGTGATGACTATGAAACAGGGTTTCGCAGCCGCATATTTCGAAATGCCAAAATTCTTCGAGCCTCAGCTGGCTGAAAATGCTGTTCTCGGTGTTTCTGCCGAGCAGGAAGACGGCGTCAAGGCCCGTTCCGGATACACTATTCTTCCTACATTCAGCACTTTTTGCCGCACTCCGTATTATATCGATGTTTATAACAAAGGCCGCAAGCCTCTGAAATGGACTGCAACACCTTCCGCTCCATGGATCCTTCTGAGCCAGAATTCCGGAGAGGGCGACGGAACCCGTGTTGAGGTTTCGCTCGACTGGGATTGTGTTCCTCAGGGCGAGGAAGTGACAGGTTATGTCGATATCGCCGGAGCAGGGCATACACGCCGTGTGCTTCTCTCGGCTTACAATCCCGCTGTTGCCGATCGCGCCGCTATGGATTCCATCTATGTTGAGCACAACGGATATGTCGCTATCGACGCCGCCGGTTTTCACCGCAAGAAAGAGAACGACGAGATAAAGATGACCGTCGCTCCTTATCTCGGCTGCGAGAATCTGGCAGTTCAGATGGGCGATCCTGTTGCCGCACCACAGCGTACCGCCGGCCGCAACACTCCGCGTCTTGAATACGATTTCTATACCTTCGACCAGGGTTCTGTCGATGTCTATACATATGTGCTCCCGACATTCACACTCTGCAAGGACCGCGGATATGCCGGCCACGAAGCCACCAATTCCGAGACGAAGTACGGCATAAGTATCGATGACGGTCCGGTGATGAATCCTTCCACTTCGTCGGTTGAATATGCGCAGATCTGGTACGAAAGTGCTTTGAAGAACTGCCGCGTGAACAAAACGACTCTCCATATCGGAAAACCGGGACGCCACACCGTGAAGGTTACATGCGGCGATGCAGGTACGGTGATCCAGAAAATCGTGCTCGATTTCGGCGGTCTGAAACGATCGTACATGGGACCGCAGCCAACACGCAATGTCTATACCGACTGTGCCGATATTGACTGATGACAAAAAAACACGGCCGTCCGCGACAAAACATGTCTGCGACGGCCGTATTTTATTAAAAACCGCTCCACAGGCTTCCTGAATGGGATTGTGAGATAAAAATTTTTGTACCATTGCACAAAATTTCTCTTTTTTGAGATGTATTTTCTATCGGTAGTCCTGTATATGCAGTAATTTCGCAGTGAAGATTTTCACATGAAAAACCAATCCATCACCAATAATATTTAATGCTGAAACAAATAAACCTGATTATCCAATTTTAAAAATTCATATCCATGAAAAAGGCAATTTCAAGTTTTTTCAGACAACCGCCACTGAGGATGCTGGTGCTTCTGATCGCAGCTGCGGTTTGCTGGCAGGCACAAGCCCAGCTTCGAACAGTCTCAGGCGTTGTTACAGATGCCGAAGATGAGACCATCATCGGAGCAAGTGTTGTTGTGAAAGGCAACGACAAGTACGGTGCCGTAACCAATGTTGACGGCGAGTATTCGATTCAGGTGCCGGCAGGTCCTGTCACTCTCGTCTTCTCTTATGTAGGTTACAAGCCGGTTGAAGTTAATCTGTCAGCCAATCAGAGAACTGCCAATGTTCAGATGGTTGAGAATAACGAGATGCTCGAGGATGTCATCGTTGTCGGCTACGGCTCGATGAAGCGCAAAGACCTTACCGGTGCTGTGGCACACGTCGGAGAGGAAGTTCTTTCGACCCGTGTCGCTACCAATCCTCTCGACTTTCTTGTCGGAACTGTTCCGGGTGTCAACATCACTCCGTCGACGGGTTCTGGCGGTGGCGGCTCTATCCTTATCCGTGGCCGTCAGTCGCTGAAAGCCAGCACAAGCCCCCTTATCGTTCTCGACGGTGTTATCTTCTACGGTAATATCGAAGACATCAATCCTAACGATATCGAGAGTATCGACGTGCTGAAAGACGCAAGCTCGACTGCAGTCTATGGTTCCAAAGGTTCGGCAGGTGTTATCCTTATCACCACTAAGAAAGGTACCGAAGGCAAGCCCATCGTTACCGTAGGCGCCAAACTCGGCTGGCAGGAACCCACGTTCATGTATAAGATGCCTAACGCCGAGCAGTATGTGCAGCGTCGTCAGGATTACTATAAGACTATCAACTATTTCAAGCCGTCCGACCAGCAGAAAGGTGCAGGCTATTACGATGACCCCTATAATCTTCCCGACGGAATCACTCAGGACGACTGGTCCGGTTATGACGCTTCGTTCTCGGGTGACTATATCGAGACATGGCTAACCCGCCTCAATTTCAACCCTATCGAAATCAAAAACTATAAGAACGGCAAGTTTACCGACTGGCAGGATCTGGCCTACCACAAGGGCTTCCGTCAGGACTACAATGTGTCCGTTTCGGGCAAATCGCCCCGTTCGACCTACTATATGTCTCTCGGTCACACCTATAATAAAGGTATTGTTGTCGGCGACGAGTTTCGTGTAACTCGTATGCGTGTCAATCTTGATGTGAAGATCACCGACTGGCTCAATATCGGTACCAACTCACAGTTCGCACACAAGGGCGCCGACGACAAGAAAGTGGACGGCGGCACAGCACGCGCAATGAGTCCTTTCGGTGATATGTTTGAGGAAGATGGCTCCATTAAGGTTCGTCCCTGGGATGACAACCGTCTGGCAAATCCCTTCCTCGCATACTACGGCAATGATAAATTCTACCGCAACTGGAACCTCAACTCCAGCATCTACGGTCGCGTCACCCTTCCGTTCGGATTCTCATGGCAGACCACTTACAATATGCGTTACGGTGTCCTCAAGGACTACTACTACACTTCCGATATCAATCCCGGCCAGGTTGCCGGCGGCAGCGCCAAACGTCGCGAATTCTCCGACTATGAATGGACCATCGATAATATGCTGAAGTGGAACAAGACATTTGCCAAAATCCACAGCTTCGATTTCACATTCGTTTATTCTGCAGAAAAATATCAAAGCTGGAACAGCCAGAGCAACAACGAAGGCTTCGAACCTAACGGTAACCTCGGCTACCACAATATCCAGACCGGTATCAAGCCTACTGTTTCTTCCGACGACCAGATCCAGACAGGCAAAAGCTTCCTCTGGCGTCTGAACTACACATTGATGGACCGCTACCTCCTGACAGGTTCCTACCGCCGCGACGGTTTCTCCGCCTTCGGTAAGAATTCCCCCTGGGCAAACTTCTGGACTTTCGCCGGCGGCTGGCGTATCAGCGAAGAGAAATTCCTCCGCAATGTAAGCTGGCTCAACAACCTTAAGATCCGTGTATCCTGGGGCCAGACCGGTAACCGCGACATCGGCCGTTATGCAGCATTCGCACGTCTCACCACTACCAATGCTATCGAGGACGGCGTGAACCAGAAAGCCGTTTACCCCTCATCGCTTGCTAACGCCGACCTGAAGTGGGAAACCACAACAGCATGGAACTGGGGTCTCGACTTCGGCCTGTTCAACAATCGTTTATACGGTACTGTCGAGGTTTACAAAGGTAAGACAACCGACCTTCTCATGGACCGCTCGATGCCTGAAATCTCCGGTTACGGCAGCATCGCCTCCAACCTTGGCGAAATCGCCAACCACGGTGCCGAAGTTTCGGTTACAACTGTCAACATCAAGCAGCCTAACGTAGTTTGGTCGACCACTCTCAACTACTCGACCAACCACAATGAAATCAAGCATCTCTACGGCAAGATGGTAGACGTGCTCGACGCAGACGGAAATGTTATCGGACAGCGTGAGGACGACGACGTTCAGAACGGATGGTATATCGGCCACGGCCTTGATGAAATCTACGACTACAAGACCATCGGTATCTGGCAGCTCGGCGAAGAATATGAGGCAGCCAAATACGGACGCCGTCCCGGCGATCCCAAGCAGCTCGATGTGAACGGCGACGGCAAGGTGAACACCGACGACAAACTATGGCTCGGTTACTCCGCTCCCCGCGTACGCATGACTCTTAACTCACACTTGGTTCTCTTCAAGAACATCACATTCGACTTCACCCTCCGCGGCGAATTCAAATGGCTCGGTACTGACAATACCTACCGCAATGAGACCAACCGTTACTACGACACATCCAACTCGGTATGGACCCGCTACTGGACTCCGTGGAACCCCGACACCGAATATGCAAGCCTCGGTGCTAACAACGGCAACCCCAACGTAAACTTCCACAAGAGCCGCAACTACGTGCGCATGCAGAATATGTCGCTCTCCTATCTCTTCCCCACCAAGCTGACACGCAAGGCTTCCATCGAGGCTCTCCGCCTCTCGGTTAGCTGCGACAATGCTTTCGTAATCTCCGGATGGCGTCATAACGATCCTCTCACCACTTCTATCAACCCCCGTACCTGGACTTTCGGGCTCAACGTGACCTTATAATCTGTTCATCTATCAACTGAATAAACATGAATTACAAGAAATATATTCTGGGTTTTGTTGCGGCAGCCTCCATGGCCACAACATTCAGCTCCTGCGTGGATCTCGAGCCCCAGGCACTCTCTTTCCGGTCGCCCGAGAATACTTTCGTCGATCGCGAAGGCCTCAACACCATGCTGCGACTCTGCCGCAAGCAGTTCCATTTCGAGACTGTGGGCGACTCGTTCAACTCCGGCAACTGCGACTGCATGATCGTATACGAATACGCATGGTCGGATCTCGCTGTCATGGGTGGTCCCGAGACCAAGGAAATCCACAATATGGAAACCCAGCTCACTCCCACTACCAACATGTACCTGCATCTCCGCTATTGGGTATGGGCATGGAACGGTATCAAATATGCCAATACAGTAATCACACGCACCCCTCAGGCCGGTAACATGGCATCGGAGGAAGACCGCAACGCCTGTCTTGCTGAAGGCTATTTCCACCGCGCTTACTGGTATTATCTCCTCGTGCATCAGTTCGGCGATGTGCCTTGGATCGATCAGGAAATCACTGGTGCGAAACTCGATTTCAATACTGTTTCCCGTAAAACGATTCTGGCTCACCTCATCGAGGATATGAAATTCGCTGTTCAGTGGCTGCCTATGTCATGCCCCAAGGGCGCAGTGAACCGCGCTGCCGGCGAGCATCTTCTGGCAAAGCTCCAGCTTGCAAACGGCGATTTCCAGGACGCTGTCAATACCGCAACCCGCTGTATCGATAACTATGGTCTTCACCTGATGACAGAACGTTTCGGCGTCAATAAGTCCGACAAGAGCCGCGACGTCTATAACGACCTCTTCCAGGAAGAAGCCGCATCGCTCGACGAAAACAAGGAAGCTATTTTCGTGGCTCAGGAACGCTTCGGTCTCGAAGGTAATGCTGCCGGCGGCGGCTCCTACCGCAAGCGTAACTTCGGACCCCGCTGGTACGACAACTCAACCAAGACTCCCGACGGAAAGAAGGGCTGTACCGATGCGTCCGGTATCTACGACGGATACGAGCAGCTTGAGTTTCTGGGCCGAGGACTTGCTAAAATCCGTCCGACCTACTATGCTGAATTCGGTATCTGGAACAACTGCGGCGATGACATGCGCCACAACGACAACAACTGGTTCGACCGTGGCCGTATCGTATATAACAATCCCGCATCCAAAGGGGGCAGCGCCAAATATTTTGGTAAACCTGTCGATCCCAAATTCGTAGGCGACACGATGCGCTGCTACTTCTCTTTCCCGATTGTGAAAGTGCTCGTCAGCAAGGATGACCCCAAAGCCGGCGGCAAGGTTCCTGTCGGTGGTTTCACAGACTCCTATATCTTCCGTCTTGCCGAGACTTATCTCAACCGCGCCGAGGCTTATCTCTGGCTTGGAAAGGTGAAAGAAGCTACTGATGACGTAAACGCTCTCCGTCGTCGCGTCAATGCTCCCGAACTTAAGTCCGTCACACTCGACGATATTCTCGACGAACGTGCCCGCGAACTCTTCATCGAAGATCACCGCAAATCCGAGCTTACCCGTATCGCTGTCCTGAAAGCAGAGCGCGGTGAGGACGGTTACTCGCTGAGCAATTTCTCCGAGAAGAACTGGTACTATGACCGTGTGATGGCCAAGAATCAATTCTTCCGCAATCAGGTCTATTATTCGACAAATGCATTTGTCATGAAGCCATACCATGTTTGGTGGCCTATCCCCCGCAATGCCATCGAATCGAATACCCAGGGCCGCATCAACCAGAATATCGGTTATGACGGTGCCGAAGACAATATTCCCGTTGAAGAACTCGAGAAACGCCAATAATTAGAATCATCATGAAAATCAAGAATATACTGGCAATAATGCTCGGTCTGGCGACACTTACTGCCTGCTCCGACGATGACAACAAAACAGAGGAGGTATACACAAATCCTTATTCCAATCCTCTGACAAGCTATAGCGCTGCAGATCCTACCGTTCATTACGACGGCTCGCACTTCTACCTCTTCGCCACAAATACATCGAAAATCCGTGTATCGGACGATCTGATCGAATGGCGCGACGGCAACAACATGTTCACCAAGAAGCCTTCTTTCAACACCGACAAGGGCGCTGCTGTATGGGCTCCCGATATCGAGAAAGTCGGCGACAAATATATCCTCTATTATGCCATGTCCGCTATGGGAGGTCCTGCAAACGCAGGTATAGGTATCGCCTCGGCAGATACCCCCGAAGGTCCGTTCTCGCTCGACTGCTCTGTGGACGGCAAAGGCAAGATGTTCACATCCAAGGAAATCGATGTGCGCAATTCCATCGACCCGGCATACTATGACGACGGCGACAAGAAGTACCTCGCATGGGGCTCGTTCAACGGCCTCTGGATGATTCAGCTCACCGACGACGGCCTCCGTCCTTATCCCGATCTGGCTACCGCCAAGGCCAACAAGATAAAGATTGCCGGCAATGCTTTCGAGGCACCCCATATCCACAAGCACGGCGATTACTACTATCTTTTCGCATCTGTCGGCACCTGCTGCAACGCCATGCAAAGTACTTATATGACGGTAGTTGGACGCTCTACTTCGGTCACCGGTTCCTATCTGGACCGCAACGGCAAGTCGATGGTCGACAACGGATTCGAGGTGGTTATCCGTGGTAATGACAAGTTTGTAGGCCCCGGCCACAACAGCCAGCTGCTCACTGACAAGAACGGCCGCGACTGGATCCTCTACCACAGCTATTCCCGCGACAAGACTAACGGCGGTCGATATCTGATGCTCGACGAAGTAGTATGGGAAGACGGTTGGCCCCGCCTGGCCAAATACGGTCCCTCCTCAACCTACGAACGTCCCCAGTTCTAAATCAACTCCGTGCAATAAGAAATGCATTTGTTCCCTGTATACAAATCCCTCGTATGTAGCTCGTTCCTCGCCGCAAGCCTGATGCTTGCGGCGGCGGAACCCGCC
>CABRLF010000104.1 GCA_902471685.1 uncultured Porphyromonadaceae bacterium | reverse complement strand
CCATGTCGTTTTTTTATGCCTCTGTCTCAGGAAATCATTACTTGCGAAACTTAAAATACTTTAAAGCTTGTGAAAACAGAATTTGAAGTATGGTAATCTCAGTCAGCTAATGCGCAGGTAAAATAATAGATTCATTAAGAATACGGGTTTTATCTGCGTCCATGCCGCCCCCGATTATTTATTTGTGACTCCGGATTAAAATCTATATCTTTGTAGTCTTCAATCTTATTCCTGATCACATGAAACGTTTCAACGACGAGAACTTTCTTCTTGATACAGCTGCCGCCGAGAGGCTTTACCATGATTATGCCGAAGGGCTACCTATTATAGACTATCACTGTCATCTCATCCCCGAATATGTGGCTTCCGACCATGTATTCCCCAATCTCTCAAAGATATGGCTCGAAGGCGACCATTACAAATGGCGAGCCATGCGTACCAACGGTATCGATGAGCGCTATATCACCGGCACTGATACTTCCGACTGGGAGAAATTTGAAAAGTGGGCCGAGACTGTGCCCTATACAATGCGTAATCCACTCTATCACTGGACTCATCTGGAGCTGAAAACCGCATTCGGCATCGATAAACTATTGAATCCTGCCACCGCAAAGGAAATATATGACCACTGCAACGCCATGCTCGCTACTCCCGAGAGGAGTGCACGCGGATTGATGAAACACTATAATGTCGAGGTGGTATGCACTACCGATGATCCCGTTGACTCTCTCGAACATCATATTAAGGTTAAGAATGACGGCTTCGGAGTGAAAATGCTTCCTACCTGGCGTCCCGACAAGGCTATCGCCGTAGAGGATCCTGTTGCTTTCCGGGCTTATATCGATCACCTGAGCGAAGTTGCCGGAGTGGCAATCAGTTCGTTCGAGGATGTAATCCGTGCGCTGCAGGTGCGCCATGATTTCTTCGACTCGGTCGGATGCCGCCTGAGCGACCACGGTCTCGAAGGCTTCTATGCCGCCGAATATACACCCGGTCAGGCCGATGCCGCATTCCGCAAGGTATACGGCGGCGATGTCCTTTCAGCCGAAGAAGCAGCAGTCTACAAGACAGCCATGCTCGTCGAATTCGGAATCATGGACCACGATGCCGGATGGACACAGCAGTTCCACTACGGCGCTATCCGCAACAATAACTCCCGGATGATGGCCAAGCTCGGCCCGGATACCGGTTATGACTCTATCGGCGACTTCACCGTGGCTAAGAATATGAGCAAATATCTCGATATGCTCGCCAGCCGCGACAAATTGGCCAAGACCATCCTGTATAACCTCAATCCTCGTGATAACGAGCTTGTTGCAACGATGTGCGGCAACTTCCAGGATGCCCGTTACGGCGCCGGCAAGATTCAGTTCGGTTCCGGATGGTGGTTCAACGACCAGATGGACGGCATGGAACGCCAGATGACAGCCCTCAGCAATCTCGGACTGATCAGCCGCTTTGTAGGTATGCTTACCGACAGCCGTTCGTTCCTCAGCTATCCGCGTCACGAGTATTTCCGCCGTACGCTCTGCAATCTTCTTGGCAATGATATCGAAGCCGGTCGTCTCCCGTCATCGGAATTCGAATTCATCGGCAACGAGATAGTGAAGAAAGTATGCTACGGCAATGCAAAAGAGTACTTTAAATTCTGATTCACGATATGGCAACAGCAACAGCAAATAACGCTGCACAGAAAGCCTCCAATTTCCGGTGGTTTATCTGCGCTCTCCTCTTTCTGGCCACTACAGTGAATTATATGGACCGTCAGGTGCTTTCTCTGACGTGGAAGGACTTTATCGCGCCGGAATTCCATTGGACCGATACCGACTACGGCAATATCACGGCCGTATTCTCGATCGTCTACGCCCTCTCCAATTTCTTCGTGGGCCGTTTCATCGACTGGATGGGTACGCTCAAAGGTTATCTCTGGGCTATATTTGTCTGGTCGCTCGGCGCTTGTCTCCATGCCGGATGCGGATGGGCCACCGAGCATGTGCTCGGATTCTCCACTGTTGCGGGTATGGTCGACGCCACCGGCACAATGGCGTCCGCGATAGCCATGACGAGCGTGTATTTCTTCATTGCCGCCCGAATAGTACTGGCCGTGGGCGAGTCGGGCAACTTCCCTGCCGCGATCAAAGTCACGGCCGAATACTTCCCCAAGAAAGACCGCGCATATGCCACCTCTCTGTTCAATGCCGGCGCTACAATCGGAGCCCTCATCGCGCCGCTTTCGATTCCGCCTCTGGCTCGGTACTTCCAGAATTTAGGGATCGGCAACGGCTGGGAAATGGCCTTCATCGTTATCGGCGCTCTCGGTTTTATATGGATGGGCCTCTGGCTTGCGTTCTATAAAAAACCTGCCGAAAGCAAGTATGTCAACAGTGCCGAACTCGCTTATATCGAGCAGGATAGCGATGTGCCAGACGAGACTCCGCGTCAGGAAGCCGAGGCTGAGGATAGCCGCGATGCTATCCGTATTCCCTTCTGGAAATGTTTCCGCTATCCGCAGACATGGGCCGTTATCTTCGGGCGGTTCCTTACCGACGGCGTGTGGTGGTTCTTCCTCTTCTGGATTCCGGCTTATATTTCGGACGTATATGGTCTGCCTTCAGATTCCGGCACCGCACAGATGCTTATCTTCGTGCTCTATGCCATAACGATGCTGTCCATTTACGGAGGCAAGTTGCCTACGATTATCATGGACCGCACCGGCCGCAATCCCTACTCGGCACGAATGAGAGCCATGTTCATATTCGCCCTTTTCCCGCTCCTGGCTATTTTCGCACAGCCGCTCGGCGTTTATTCCTATTGGTATCCTGTGATTATAATCGGACTCTGCGGCGCCGCACACCAGTCGTGGTCCGCTAATATCTATACCGTAGTGAGCGATATGTTCCCCAAGAGCACGGTTGGTTCGATTATCGGTATCGGGGGTATGGCTGCCGGCCTTAGCTCGTTCCTGATAAACCTTATTTCGGGTCGACTGTTCGACTATGCCGCCGCCACAAATATGCAGTTCATGGGCTTTGAAGGTAAGCCTGCCGGCTATTTCATTATCTTCTGCTTCTGCGGAGTGGCATATCTTCTCGGATGGTGCGTGATGAAGATACTTGTGCCCAAGTATAAGATTATCAATGTGTAAGTAAATTCACCGTATAGGAATACGATAAAAAAGCTCTTTTTGCGGCCTTAAGTTCGGAATATTTTTCGTAACTTTGGGCTGCAAAAATTTTTCACATCGACGCATGGCATCTGCAAAACCTACAGAAGATCAGGAAATAAATGCGCAACTGCGCAATCCCGCCACCGTGCGTCAGGCTTTCAATAAGGTCGTGCGGCTTTACTCTGAGCCGCTGTACTGGCAGATCCGCCGCATGGTTGGCGATCACGACGATGCAAACGATATCCTCCAGAACACATTCATGAAAGCATGGTCCTCGCTCGAGAATTTCCGCGGCGAGGCCCGGCTGTCGACCTGGCTGTATAAAATTGCCATCAACGAGAGCCTTACATTCCTCGAGCGAGAGAAGAAACGCACTACAATGTCGCTCGACGACTCCGAGGCGGCTCCTGTCAAGACTGCTATCGCCGACGAAGATCTCGACGGTGAGGAACTGCAGGCTCATCTTATGGCGGCTGTGGCGTCGCTCCCTGAAAAACAGCGTCTGGTTTTCAATATGAAGTATTTCGATGATATGAAATATGAAGAGATTTCGGAGATCCTCGGTACTACAGTCGGAGCACTGAAAGCCTCCTATCATCTGGCAACGAAGAAAATTGAGCAATATTTTGCGAAGATCGATTAAACCGAATTGCCAATATTGAGTCTAAACAAGCAAAAGATGTAATTATATAATATGTCAACCCCGAAAGAGAACATACTCGATAAAGCGGCCAAACAAGGTCTGGCTGTGCCCTCTGCGGGCATGAGCGTGCCTGACGGCTATTTCGAGAACTTTGCGAAGGAGATGGAAGCCAAGCTGCCTTTCCGCGAAGAGCTTGAGAATCCTACCGCTGTTGCGGAAGCCGAGCGTCCGCGGACTCTTTGGCAGAAAGTACGGCCTTATGTCTATATGGCTGCTATGTTTGCCGGAGTATGGTGTATGCTTCAGATTTTCACAACCCTCTCCGCCGGACATTCCTTAATGCCCATGTCGGATAACCCTGTTCTGGCTAAAGCATTGTCCAGCGAGGAATTCATGAATGATTATATCTATGATGACCTCAATTCTTGGGAAATTCTCGATGAGATGATGGAGGACGGTGCGCTCGACAGCGATTCTGCGCTCGACGCGATGCTGGCCGGTGATTCCGTCGAAATTATGCCCGAGATGGTCGATTCCTCTTTCTCACCCGACGATTACAACGGCACAGTCATGCCTGAATAAATTCATTAAGCACTTAGGTTAATGAAATCTATATCAAGAAATATTGCCGCAGCGATTATGCTGACCATCCTCGCCGTCGGCCCAGTGTGCGCCCAGCAGCCAAAGGAGGATAGTGGTCGCGACCGTATTTTCACTGAAATACGTGCATATAAGCACGATGTCCTGATCAAGACCCTTGATCTTACCAAAGAGCAGCAGCGCGAGTTTTTCCCGGTTTATGACGAGCTGGATGACAAGCTCATCCAGATAAACACCGAGACACGCGACCTTGAGCGACGTGTGGCTGCAGATGCAGATGCTTCCGATACAGAAATCGAGGCCGCCGCTCAGGCTGTATACTCCCAGAAGGAGCGTGAAGGCAAGGTGGAGATGGAATACTACGACAAGTTCAAGGATATTCTCACTCCACGCCAGCTTCTCAACCTTAAGAACGCTGAAAAACTCTTCACCCAGCAACTCGTGCGTCATCACCGCCGTCTGCGTGAAGAACCCAAACAGAGATAAACCATTTCGATATGCCGGTTGCGACACCAGCAGAAACATTGAATAAGGCTTCCGACGCCGGTATTGCAAAGGCGTCGTCACGGACTCTGCCCAAGTTGATTGTGGCCGGTATTCTCGCCGGTGCATATATAGCTTTAGGCGGAGTCCTTTCAATTATTATCGGATTCGGTTTCCCGGAAGTGACTGCCGCCAACCCCGGCATGCAGCGTCTTCTCAGCGGTCTCGTCTTTCCCGTCGGGCTGATGCTTGTCGTAGTCCTCGGCGCCGATCTTTTCACCGGCAACAACGCGCTCCTGATGCCGCCCCTTCTCGAGAGGCGAATTGGTTTAGGAAAAGTTATTATGAACTGGACAGTGATCTGGCTCACCAATTTCGCCGGGTGCCTTCTCGTTGCATATTTTCTTGTTTATCTCACCGGACTTACTGCGTCCGCTCCATACGCGGCCGCGGTAAACGGAATTGCTGTTTCAAAAGTGTTACAATCTTTCGGAGTGGTTTTTTTGAAAGGAATTGGTGCAAATTGGTGTGTTTGTCTCGCTGTTTGGCTCGCTTTGAGTGGGAAAAGTTTAGGTGAAAAGCTACTCGCATGCGAGATTCCGGTGATGGCTTTCGTCGCTCTTGGCTTCGAGCATGCAATCGCTAATATGTTCTTTATCCCTCTGGGAATGATGCAGGGTGCGGAAATATCTGTAGGACAGCTGTTTGGGTCGAATCTTATCCCTGCTACGCTCGGGAACATTGTCGGCGGTGCGCTGTTCGTAGGCATTGCGCATTATTACCTTAATAAAAAATAAAAATCTCTGCGATTCAGTATGAGGCTGTGTCACAGAGATTTATACTTCGTCGGGGTGACAGGATTCGAACCTGCGACCGCCTGGTCCCAAACCAGGAGCGCTACCGGACTGCGCTACGCCCCGAATACGAGTGCAAAATTATATAATTTTTCTCATATGTCCAAATTATTTTTCACCATCCTTTGTCTTGCAGCTGTTTCTGTGGGTGTTAGCGCGCAGAATCGTAACATGACGCTGCAGTACAACCGACCGGCGGATTTCTTCGAGGAAACGCTTGTGATTGGCAATGGTAAAATCGGAGCCGCCGTATATGGAGGACCGCAGCATGACCGTCTGTCGGTCAACGATATTACTTTCTGGGCCGGTGGTCCCGATACACTCACGGTTCCGGATCATTCCGTAGCTCTTGCGAAGGTCCGCGGGCTGCTTGATGCCGAGGATTACGCCGGAGCAAACGAAGCGCAGAAAGCATTGCAGGGCCATTACTGTGAGAGTTACATGCCGCTTGGCAATCTGCTTTTCGACTTCAATCTGCCGGGTGAGACACGCGCCTACAGCCGTCAGCTCGACATAAGCGACGCAGTGGCCGAGACTCACTTTGTTGCCGGGAAGTATAATTACAAGCGTCAATATTTCGCATCGTCGCCCGACTCGGTGATTGCCGTGGTGCTCGCTACCGACAATCCTGCAGGACTTGATTTCACAGTGCGCTTTGAGTCGAAGATGAAACATTCTACGGAAGTGACCGGGAACGATATCTTTGCCACTGGATGCGCTCCGGCGAAGACCTTTCCCGGATATACAGGTCAGCCCGATTCCATCACAACACAGTTTATCGAAGGCCGTGGCATGCGGTTCATGACAGGAATCCGTGTAGTCGCTCCCGGCGCAGTCATCACGCCTGTCGCCGACGGTCTGCATGTGAGCGGTGTGCCCGAAGTCCTTGTGCTGTTTGCCAATGAAACGAGTTTCAACGGCGCCGACAAAGACCCTGTCCGCGACGGCAAGGATTATATAAATCCCGTGAAACGCAGCCTCGCGCGTGCCGCCTCGAAGAGCGTCAGGGCACTCGAAGAAACACATGTTGCCGACTATCAGGCGCTGTTCAATCGTGTCTCTCTCGATCTCGGCGAGACTGACCCGTCGCTGAGCGCTCTTCCCACCGACGAGCAGCTGAGAATGTATTACACGAGCGATATCCCGAATCCCGAACTTGAAGCGCTTTATTTCCAGTTCGGACGCTATCTCCTGATATCATGTTCGCGCACAGAAGGCGTTCCGGCCAATCTCCAGGGATTATGGAACGAACACCTCGTGCCGCCATGGAGCTGCAACTACACTGTCAATATCAATCTCGAAGAGAACTATTGGCCGGCGAATGTCACCAATCTCAGTGAGTTGGAAATGCCGCTTTTCGGATTCCTCGGCAAAGCTGTGGCTAATGGAGAACGTTCGGCGAAAGGTTTCTATGGAGTGAACAATGGATGGAATATGGGTCATAATTCCGATATCTGGGCCATGACCACGCCGGTCGGACTCGGTGGAGGCGACCCCGTCTGGGCCAACTGGACAATGGGTGGGGCTTGGCTCGCAACACATATCTGGGATCATTTTATGTTTACTCGTGACGGCAACTTCCTTGCCGAGTATTACCCTGTACTTAAGGGTGCGGCTGAGTTCTGCCTCGGATGGCTGATTGAAAAAGACGGATATCTCATGACTTCGCCCGGAACGTCACCGGAGAACAATTTCCGTCTTCCCGACGGGAAAGTCGTTGCTACGTCCTACGGTACAACCGCCGATTTAGCCATAATCCGCGAATGTGTGGCTGATGCAGCAGCCGCCGCCAAAAGTCTGGGGAAAGACGAAGACTTCGTCGCAGCATCCGAAAATGCTCTTAAGCGCCTTGCTCCTTATAAAATCGGTAAGAACGGCGGTATCCAGGAATGGTGGGTTGACTGGGATGAAGTAGAGCCACTGCATCGTCATCAGTCGCATCTTTTCGGCGTATATCCCGGCCATCAGATTAAGCCGGCCCGACAGCCCGAACTGGCAAAAGCAGCCCTCCGCACCCTCGAGCTCCGTGGCATGGAAACCACAGGCTGGAGTGCCGGATGGCGTATAAACCTCTTCGCCCGACTCCGCGATGCAAATAATTCCTACGCTCTTTTCCACCGTCTGCTCAAATACATCAGCCCCGACGGTTACCAGGGCCCCGACAAAGTCAAGGGCGGCGGCACATATCCCAATCTCCTCGACGCCCATTCACCATTCCAGATTGACGGCAACTTCGGAGGCACCGCCGGAGTGGCCGAAATGCTCCTCCAGTCCGACGGCCTTCACATCGACCTCCTCCCGGCCTTACCCGAGCAGTGGAAGAGCGGAAAAGTTACAGGCCTACGCGCTCGCGGAGCCGTCACAGTCGACGTGACATGGGACAACGGTGCAGTTTCCGAAGCGCGTCTGGTGCCTGATATAGATATCCATGTCGAACTCAACGCCAACGGCAAGACAATTCCGCTCGACCTGAAAGCAGGTGAGCCTTATGATTTGAAATTTTGATAAATCCCGATAAATCTTGATCAATAAACCGGTCAGCTGATTCTGCTCCAGTCAGTTGACCGGTTTACCATTATGCTGAGAGCGGTTGCGAACTGGCGGTTTTCGGGAAGAGACAGCTCCGGATCCATATCGAGGAGCCCTTCCGCAGCACGGCGCGCAAGCTGGATTATCTGGCCGTCGCGTGCGAGGTTGGCGATCTTGAGGTCGAAAGGCAGACCGCTCTGCATCGTACCTTCGATATCGCCGGGCCCGCGCATCTCCATATCTGCTTCGGCGATTACGAACCCGTCGGTTGTCTGGGTCATCAGTTCGAGGCGCTTGCGTGTGTCGGCGCTGATCTGGTGTTTGGTCATCAGTATGCAATGCGAGCGGTCGGCGCCACGGCCTACGCGGCCACGCAGCTGATGAAGCTGGCTTAAGCCGAAGCGCTCGGCATTCTCTATCACCATTGTTGTTGCGTTCGGAACGTTTACACCGACTTCGATTACCGTGGTGGCTACAAGTACCGAAGCTTTGCCAGACGAGAACAGTTGCATCGATTCATCTTTTTCGGCAGGCTTCATTTTCCCGTGCACAAGTGCTACGCCATAAGGTTTGAATGTGGCTTTTGCTGCCTCGAAGCCTTCCGTCACGCTCCGAAGGTCCAGCTTTTCGTTTTCTTCGACAAGCGGATATACGATATATACCTGATGCCCGGCATCAAGCTGACGCCGGATACCCGACGCCACTTTCTCGCGCTGCTCATCGTATCGTAATACCGTGTTGACAGGTTTGCGGCCGGGAGGCAATTCGTCTATGACGGATACATCGAGATCGCCGTATACCGTCATTGCCAGTGTTCTCGGTATGGGCGTGGCTGTCATTACCAGAACGTGGGGTGGAATAGCACTTTTTTTCCACAGTCGCGCACGCTGGGCGACACCGAATCGATGCTGCTCGTCGATGACGGCGAAACCGAGATTTTTGAAAACTACCTTGTCCTCGAGTACCGCATGGGTTCCGACAAGAATATGAATAGTGCCGTCGCGCAGACCTTCATCAATGATTCTGCGTTGTTTGGCGTGCGAAGAACCGGTAAGGAGTTTTACGTTTAGTCCTATTTTTGCCGCGAGACCGGATATCGTCTCGAAGTGCTGAGTCGCCAGAATTTCGGTAGGCGCCATCAGACAAGCCTGATAGCCGTTGTCTATTGCCAGAAGCATGGTCAGAAGGGCTACAAGGGTTTTCCCGGAGCCAACGTCGCCTTGCACAAGACGGTTCATCTGGCGCCCGCTAATCATATCGGCGCGTATTTCCTTGATGACACGCTTCTGAGCGCCGGTAAGCTCGAAGGGAAGACAGTTGTAATAGAAGTCGTTGAACCAGCGTCCGACATGCGGCATCATGTAGCCCTGTATGGATGCCTTGCGGGTGCGCGAACGCCTTAACATATCCACCTGAATATAGAACAGCTCTTCGAACTTCAGGCGTTCGCGGGCCTTCTCGAGTTTCTCGGGCGAATCCGGGATGTGGATTGTCCTGATAGCCTTGTCAAGACTCATCAGACCGAGATTCT
>CABRLF010000103.1 GCA_902471685.1 uncultured Porphyromonadaceae bacterium | reverse complement strand
GCGTGTCGTGGCCGACCACCTCCGCACCATCGCTTTCTCAATCGCCGACAATCAGCTGCCGAGCAATGCCAAGGCCGGATATGTTATCCGCCGTATTCTCCGCCGCGCAGTCCGCTATGCATATACATTCCTCGGTCAGAAACAGGCATTCATGTACCGTCTCATCGACACTCTGATCGAGAACATGGGCGACGCATATCCCGAACTCGGCGCCAACCGCGAGCTCATCATGCGTGTGATCAAGGAAGAGGAAGACGCCTTCCTCCGCACCCTCGAGAACGGTATCCGTCTGCTCGACGACGCAGTGAAGGCAGCCAAGGCCGAAGGCAAGACCGAAATCTCAGGCAAACAGGCATTCACACTCTACGATACCTACGGATTCCCGCTCGATCTCACAGAACTTATTCTCAAGGACTACGGCATGACAGCCGATATCGACGGATTCAATGTCGAGATGGCCGCACAGAAGGAGCGTGCACGCGCTGCCGCTGCCGTGGAGGCCGCCGACTGGGTGATTGTCAACGACGGCGAACAGGAATTCTGCGGTTATGACGATACCGAGGCTGAGGCAAAAATCCTCCGCTACCGTCATGTGAAGCAGAAAAACCGCGAATATTACCAGATAATCCTCTCGAAGACTCCGTTCTATGCCGAAATGGGCGGTCAGGTAGGTGACCGCGGAACTCTTACCGACGAGGCTTCCGGCGAAGTGACCGAGATATACGACACCAAACGCGAGAACGGCGTGGGTGTGCATCTTGTGAAGAAACTCCCCGCCGACCTCAGCGCTACTTTCCGCGCAGCCATCGACGCAGAGAACCGTATGTCTATCGCCCGCAACCATACCGCCACACACCTCCTGCATCAGGCACTCCGCGAGGTGCTCGGCACGCATGTTGAGCAGAAAGGCTCGCTTGTAACCGCAGAAGGACTCCGCTTCGACTTCTCGCACTTCCAGAAGGTGACACCCGAAGAGCTGCGCAAGGTGGAGCGTATCGCCAACCGTTATGTCCGTGAGGCTATCGCTCTCGACGAACATCGCCATATGCCTATTGCCGAAGCCAAGGCACTCGGCGCAATGGCTCTTTTCGGCGAGAAGTACGGCGATGATGTCCGTGTGGTTCGCTACGGCAAGTCCATCGAGCTTTGCGGCGGTACTCACGTTGCAAATACCGGTAATATCGGCATGATCAAGATCGTCTCCGAAGGTAGCACCGCAGCCGGCATCCGCCGTATCGAGGCTATCACCGGCGAAGGTGTGGAAAATAAGATTGAGGATGTCGAAAACACCCTACACACTATCGCCAATATGTTCAATAACGCACCGGATATTCTGGGCGCTATCCGCAAGGCTATAGAGGAGAATGCCGACCTGAAGCATCAGGCTGAGGAGATGCTGCGCGAGCGTACGGTTGCCCTCGCACGTCAGGCTCTGGAGAATGCCATCAATACCGACGAAGGGTACAAGCTCATTATCTTCACCGGGGTCCGCAATCCGGAAATGGTCAAGAACGTAGCTTTCTCTGTCCGCGAACTCTCGCCTGCAAATACCGCCTTCGTCGCTGCTACCAAAGATCCTGCCGGAAAGCCGCTGCTGACGGTAATGTTTACCGAAGACCTCACCAAGACCGGTCTCAACGCATCGCAGACCGTGCGTGAGGGCGCCAAGAAAATCAAAGGTGGAGGCGGCGGTCAGCCCGGATTCGCCCAGGCCGGCGGCAAGGATGCCGACGGACTCTCGGCCGCTTTGGAAGTGATGACAGACGCACTCAAAAACAGATAACATTCATATTATTTATGAAACAGCTTTTTCTCACTGCCGCTCTTGCCCTGACCACCATCGGGGCAATGGCCGACAGCCCTCTCTGGCTGCGCAATACGGCCATTTCTCCGGACGGTAAAACTATCGCATTCACATACAAGGGCGATATTTACACCGTTCCCTCGGCAGGCGGACAGGCCACACGCCTCACCGCCGGTGACGGATATAACTCCAATCCGTTCTGGAGCTCGGACGGCACCCGACTCGTTTTCTCGAGCGACCGTATGGGCGGAAGTGACGTATATGTTATGCCTGCCGGCGGCGGTACTCCCCGACGTCTCACCACACACAGTGCTCCGGAGACTCCTCTGGGCTGGATGAATGATTCGACCGTGGCCTATACCGCCCGTATTCAGGCTGATGTCAACGATCTCAATGCTCCCTGGAGCCGACAGACATATATTGTGAACGCTAACCGTGAAGGTGATCGGCCGAAGCTTCTTTTCTCGCTGCAGACCCGCTCGGGCGCTTTCAATTCAGCAGGAGATTATATTTTCGAGGACTGGAAGGGATTCGAGAACGCACTCCGCAAGCATGAGATGTCGTCGGCAACCGGCGATATTTTCCTTTGGCACGACGGCAAGTTCAACCGCCTGACATCGTTCAAGGGCAACGACCGCAATCCTGTATGGGCCGGCGACGGCAAATATGCGTATACCAGCGAGCAGGACGGCACGCTGAATGTCTATCTTGCTTCGGTCGACGGTAAAACTCCGGCACGCCAGCTGACCAACTTCAAGGGAACCCCCGTGCGCTCCCTTTCGTCCGATGCTGCGGGCAACCTTCTCGCTTTCAGCTATGACGGCGAGATTTACACTCTCGTTCCGGGGCAGCAGCCTCAGAAGGTGAATGTGAGCATAGTTACAGATGATTTCGACAGCGATCATGTGAATCGCTTCGTCTCCGGGGGCGCCAACAATCTTGAAGTGTCGCCCACCGGCGAGGAACTTGCAATCATCATCCGCGGTGAACTGTATGTCACTTCGGTGAAATATCCCACAACCAAGCGCATCACCAATACCGCCGGACAGGAACGCACCATGTCGTTCGGTGATGACGGCCGGTCGATATATTATGATTCTGAGCGCGACGGCCATTGGGCTATTTACCGCACCAAAATCAAGAATCCCGCCGAAAAGAATTTCGCATATTCCACGGAACTCATCGAAGAGCCGGTCTATTCGTCCGACCGACAGGCTATGCAGCCCGTTGTAAGTCCCGACGGCAAGAAGCTTGCTTTCCTCGAAGACCGCACCGAGCTGAAGGTCATGGATCTTGATACCAAGAAAGTGACTACCGCTCTCGACGGCAAATATAATTACAGCTACTCCGACGGCGACGTTGAATTTACATGGAGCCCGGACAGCAAGTGGATAGCAATCAGTTATATCGGCGTCGGCGGATGGAATAATACCGATGTGGCGATAGTGAAAGCCGACGGCAGCGAGGTTATCGACCTCACCGAAAGCGGATATTCCGACGCCTCTGGCAAATGGACTCTCGACGGTCGTGCCATTACCTTTGTTTCCGGTCGCAACGGTATGAAGAGCCATGGCAGCTGGGGCAATCAGTCCGACGTCTATCTCATGGCTCTCGATGCAGACGCCTGGGAGAAGTTCAATATGAGCGAGGAGGACGCCGATCTTGCTGAAAAGACCAAGTCCGACGCCGAAGACTCCGACAAGAAAGACGACAAGGCCGACAAGAAAAAGGATAAGAAGAAAGACAAGAAGGTGAAGGAGGCTCCCGAGCTACCGTTCGACCTCGCCAACCGTTTCTATCGTACACGCCGACTCACCGGCAGTTCGACTCTTCTTAACGACTATTATCTGTCGCCCAAGGCCGACATTCTCTATTATACCGCTCCCGCAACCGAAGGCGGATATAACCTCTATAAACGCGATCTCCGCAAGGACGAGACAACTATTCTCGCTCAGGGTAAGAGAGGCGGTTTTGTCGCAGACAAGAAGGGCGAGAATATCTATATGTTCTCAAACGGAGGAATCGTCAAGATCGACCTTGCTTCCGGCTCTGCAAAGCCGGTGGAATACAGCGCACCTTACGACCGTCATCCTTCACTCGAACGGGAATATATGTTCGACCACGCATGGCAGCAGGTTAAGGACAAGTTCTACGACGTGAACATCCACGGCGTCGACTGGGACCGCTATAAGGCGGAATACCGTAAGTTCCTCCCTTATGTGAACAACAACAATGACTTCGCCATCGTGCTCAGCGAACTCCTCGGAGAGTTGAATGCGTCGCATACCGGAGCATCGGCAGCCGGAAACTCTCCTCAGCTGTCGACTGCGACTCTTTCGGTTTTCGTAGATCCTGATTTTGAAGGCGACGGGCTCCTCATCGACAGCATCATGCCGCGCAGTCCGCTCGCAAAGGCATCTGCCGGTGTTGCCAAAGGCGACATAATTCTTTCCATCGACGGTCAGCCTATTCTCGCCGGCAAGGATTATTATCCTCTGCTTGCCGGTAAGGCAGGACGTAACACTCTTCTCGAGATTGTGAAACCCGGAGGTGAGATTAAGACTGTTACAGTTAAACCGAATGACCCTGGATTCGAAAGCGGTATCCGCTATCAGATGTGGGTAGCCCGTAACGAAGCCCTTGTCGACAGTCTTTCCGGCGGGAAAATCGGATATGTTCACGTCCAGCAGATGGACGGATCCAGCTTCCAGACCATCTACAGCAAGTTGCTCGGCAAATACCGCAACTGCGAAGCAGTGGTCGTTGATACACGATTCAATCCCGGCGGCTGGCTCCACAATGATGTTGCGATGCTGCTCTCAGGAAAGGAATTCGTGCGTTATTCGCCACGCGGACAGTATATCGGTTCCGATCCTTTCGACCGCTGGACAAAGCCCTCGGTTATGCTTGTCAACGAGGCCAATTATTCCGACGGACATGGTACTCCGGTCGCTTACCGAGCCAACAAAATCGGCAAGATTGTCGGTGCTCCTGTGCCTGGAACCATGACTGCTGTATGGTGGGAGGATCAGATCGACCCGTCCATCAACTTCGGTATTCCCGAAGTGACATCACTCGACATGAACGGCAAACCACTGGAGAACCAGCAGCTCGAACCGGATATCCTTATCCTCAACACTCCGGAAGAGATAACCACCGGCAATGACGTACAGCTCCGCAGAGCTGTGCAGGAGCTCATGAAGCACTAAATTATTTCATAAGAAAATCAATATTAGGAATGAGAGGCGGGCTCGCGATGAGTCCGCCTCTTGATTTTTTTAATTCTTGAGTCAATTAATCATGGTTGCGATATCGTTCTCCACGGTAGAGATGGTACCGATATTGAATTTATCCTGAAGTACTTTCAGTATATCTGGCGTAAAGAAAGCAGGGAGCGTAGGGCCTGTGTGGATGTTCTGTACACCCAGATACAGGAGGGCCAACAGGACAATGACTGCTTTCTGCTCATACCATGCTATATTGTAGACGATGGGTAGATCGTTGATGCTTTCCACTTTTAATGCATCTTTGAGTGCCATGGCTATACGGACGAGCGAATACGAGTCGTTGCACTGGCCAGCATCAAGCACGCGAGGCACGCCTTCTATGTCTCCGAGCGGGAGCTTGTTGTAGCGATATTTAGCACACCCGGCGGTGAGAATCACGCAGTCTTCCGGCAAAGCCTTGGCGAAGTCTGTGTAGTAACTTCGTGAGGGGAATCGTCCGTCACAACCGGCCATGACCACAAATTTGCGGATTTTGCCTTTGTTGATGAGATCGATGATTTTAGGAGCAAGACTGATGACCTGATGATGGGCGAAACCGCCGATGATTTCGCCATGTTCGATTTCTGTGGGAGGTGGACAAGTCTTTGCCTTGGCGATTATCTCCGAGAAGTCGTGTGTTCCGTCTGCGTTGGCGTAGATATGGTGTGTGCCGGGCATATCTACTACTCCGAGGGTGTAGACGCGGTCGAGGTAAGTGGTATTCTTCCGCGGCGGAACGATACAGTTGGATGTGAACACGAAGCAGCCGTTGAATGTCTCGAACTCCTCGGTCTGTTTCCACCATGCGTTGCCGTAGTTACCGGCAAAGTGGGGATATTTGCGGAAATAAGGATAATACTGGCCCGGCAGCATTTCTGAGTGCGTGTAGACGTCGACATCTGTGCCTGCGGTCTGTTCGAGCAGTTCCTCGAGGTCGCGGAGGTCATGGCCTGAGATGAGTATGCCGGGATTCTTGCGCACGCCTATGTCGACTTTCGTGATTTCGGGGTTGCCGTATGTGCCTGTATTGGCGGAATCGAGCAGTGCCATTGCCTTGACGCCGCCTTCACCCATGTAGAGCACCAGTTTGACCAGCTCGTCGACAGTAATATCCTGACGGCTTACTTCCGCGAGGGTCTTTTCAATGTATGCGTATACGTCATCATCTTCGTATTTGAGATTGGCGGCATGTCGTGCGTAAGCCGACGCGCCCTTGGCTCCATAGATTGCGAGTTGTTTGAGTCCTCGTTTGTCAGGATCAGTCTCTGCTAATACGCCTGTCACGGATTCGAGCCGCTGATAATCTTCAGGTGCACCTTCGAGTGTAACTTCAGGTACATCGGGAATCTTCACTCTCAATTCATGGCATTTAGCCTTCAGTTCGCGTTTCATCTCGAAGGCGCGCCTGATGAATCCGTCAAGCGAATCATTGTCGAAATTGGCGTTGGTGATAGTGGTGAAAAGAGCGTCGATAATCTGATGATCGGCGTTGCGCTGAGGGGCGCCGGCACCGCGAAGCGCATTGTTGAGGATGGCTACGCCTCGGGTGACGTAAAGAAGAAGGTCCATGCGGCCGGATGTTTCGGGCAATTTGCCGCACACGCCCCGGAGAGTACAGCCGGTCCCTTTGGCTGTTTCTTGACACTGATAGCAGAACATTGCGGGAGTCGTTTCCATTTTTATCAGGCTGTTATAATGTTAATACTACGCTTTGATTTTCACGAGCATCACTTTGGCATCGGTATGAGCGACAACGCTGTGAGGAACGTTCTCTCCCATGAGCATGAAGTCGCCGGCCTTCATCGTGTGGGGCATGTCGAGCATGGTGAATTCGATTTCGCCTTCGAGCACATTCACCATTACTTGTTCAGGTGCGCTATGTGTGTCGAGTTTCTGTCCCGTCTTGAAAGCAAGCAGTGCCACACCGCCATGATTGTTTGAGAATACTTTTTTGAATGCCACGCGGTCGTCGGCGCTCTCAGTTTGTCGGGCGAGTCTATAGACTTCGCCAAATTTGTAATTGGTGTCCAACATATCAATAAGGAATGAGATTAGTCAATATCATCTAATAAATTTTGACAGTACAACGCCAATTTGCCCAAAATGGTTCAAGCCTGCTTAGGCAGTGAAACCAAAGCATGCGGGAGATTGTTGAAAACCAAAAAGAAGATACAATGAAGCAGACAATACAACTCAAGCGTGCATACGATCCCGCATCACCCGACGACGGATACCGCGTATATATCGACCGTCTGTGGCCGCGTGGCCTCTCGCACGAGACATTCCACTATGACTCATGGGATAAATCCATCGCCCCGTCGACCGACCTGCGCGAATGGTTTCATCAGGATCCCGATGGTCGTTGGTCAGAATTTGAACGCAGATATAAGGCCGAGCTGCTGGCCAATCCGGCCTTTGCCGCCTTGAAATCTGAAATCGCAGACAAACTGAAAGTTACCCTCCTGTATTCTTCCCACGACCACGAGCATAATAATGCCGCGGTGCTCAAAGGAATTTTGGAAGGCTAATAGTCAGCTATCAAAAGATCGGGTAGAGAATATATGTCATTTAGTTCTCTCCGGACCGGCTATTGAGAAGATCAGGAATTCGCCTGATCCTTTAAGGACATAATAGTCCGTGCGGTCTCCCTGATTTACATACCGGCATTCCTTGATGCCGTAGATCTTCCGCTTCTCCAAGTCCTTTTTCCCGCCCTTTTTCAGACGGGGTTCCTTCTTCGAGTAATCGCTGATGAAACGCTTATAGATCTTTTCGTTCTCATTTGATATGCGAAGTATTGACTCTCCCGATGCAGTCACCGGATCGAGCGAAATTTCGTAAGAGACCTCTTCTCCCATGTTACGGTAATCCATATAAACCGGCACGAAACCGGATGCGTCCACTCCACCCGGAGCCGGAATGAAGATATCCATATTCACGTGGTCTCCTTTTTGGGGCGACAGCACTACGGAGGTATAATTGTCGCTGACTGTCAGACTGCATTCATATAGACGTTTCATCAATGTCTCCACAATCTCCGGCGCAGGCGACGAAACTGTCGCGCCATCCACCGTCAGGATATTTTCGGTAAGTTCCGACAGAGGAATTTCATAACGGCGAGGCGTATAGTCCGGCCTTTCATATTTCGCTCTGATAATTATACGTTGCTTATGTTGAATAATCTTGTCGAAGTCATTATCGATATGCACATTTGCTTTGCCATTTTTGTTGCTTACCTCCCAAAAGTTATCAAACTTTCTGACTCCGGGCATCGCCTGCTTCAGCTTTCCGAAAAATCTGTCGGCTTCAGTCTTGCTATCGAAATAGAAATAATATGACCACTGTGTCTCATAATTGGTCAGATTAATATAGAATTCATCGATTGACTTTCCTAATAAACTGCTGCCTGGATTATTTAAAATGTAATTGGGATAGAGATGTCCGCTGAATTTAGCCGCAGGATATTTCGACTCTACGGCTTCACGAAAACCACGGTAATCTACTGTCGACGGATTGAGGACAATATTGCCCATCGGTTGCTCAATCAGTCGATTCAGTTCGTCGGTGCCCTGAGGTTTCGATGACACGCGCTTCCCACCTCCTTTGCCCGATGACTGACCGCCTCCTGTTGCTTCTACTCGCGGATGACTTATGATAAAGGCCATGTCGGCGCCATCTGGATCCTTCTTTCTGATGAAGCAGTCTATGTCGCCGCCATTACGCTTCAATGTGATTGTGCCCATTCCCAGGGGATCAATGTATAGCATCAGAGGATCAAAGATCAAGTCTTCTACTTCATCTTCAGGATGTTTCGTCTCATTGATCACTTTCAGACCGGTCTCATAAGCTGTTATTGCATCCATTTTTGGATTTTTGGTATTGACTGCATACATTACGCTCGATACAGAGCCGTTGTCGTAAAGATCAAGATTCGCCCAATCTATTTTCAGTCCGGACACAGTGAAAGGGAAATTCCTTCCACCGTCCACTCTCCACGTGTTTTCGCCTGTGCGGTATACCGTCAGACCCTTGCTTTTCAGAAAAGGGACTATTGTCTTGATATTATTATAGTTCGATGGTAGTCCGAGTGGAGTCGCTGCGAGACTGCCGAGTGTCACATTGCCCCGCGGCGGCCACGACTGTGCCATGACACTACTCGTTGTCGTCAGCACGAAAAACGCAATTATAGTCAGAATCTGCGCCGTATGCATCCCTGTTTTTACCACATCGGAAAAAGATTTCATATCCGTGAGTTTTTGATTGGTTTTATGCAGGCAAAGATAATCATTCCTAACGGAATATATGTTTCCATTCCGTTTTTTAGAGGGTATAAAACAGAAAATTGTGGAAAAGGGAATACCTAAATTTAGGTGTTTTTCCCATGAAAGGCTGATTCTGAAATCCAGTTTTTAAGTATTGTGGTGGTGGAGGGAATAAAGTAGTTTTGCATCCGTAAAAAATCGGGTTCCCAAACGATCTTCCAACCCATAAGAAAGAGTAGAAATTGCTAATAAACCGCTTTGTCATATCGCTGTTGTTCAGTATTATAGCTGCGTCTGTATCCTGGGCTTCGCAGTATAGGGCTGCCGTAACTGTTCTTGATAGCAGGACCGGCGAACCTATCGAGTTTGCCGTTGTACGACTTAGTCAGAACGCCGGTGACGTAGCCGGCGGCCTTACCGACGTAGCCGGAGTATATGTTGCCAGACTGGGCGCCGGAGAGTGGAACCTTGAGGTTTCCTCAACCGGATATAAGCTCTTTACCCGGGCTGTCAATATATAATAGCATGTGAGGC
>CABRLF010000102.1 GCA_902471685.1 uncultured Porphyromonadaceae bacterium | reverse complement strand
TTTTTTCGCTTAACGGTTGTCATTTCCGTTTTGCGAGTGCAAAGTTACGACAACTCATCGGCCGAATGCAAATAATTTTGGACATTTAACAATTAATTAACGTTTGACAACAATCTTTTAACACGTTTTTTGTGTTTAAAAAGTTTCCAAAGGTCTGATTTACGGATTTATGACCTTGCATACTTTCCCAATCGTCCTTTTAACTGTTCCCGGGACGTTCCACAGCGGCCCGCATAGTCCGCAATCTGCTCTTCCGAAACCGGACTGATGAGAAAATATCCGGCCTGCGGATGAGAAATGTAAATTCCGGCCACGGATGACGATGGATCTATCGCTCCGTTCTCGGTTATTTTTATACCGATTTTCGACATTCCGGACAAAATCGCCACAGTTTTATTAAGCATCTGGTCGGGAACCGACGGGTATCCCACGGCAGGACGGATGCCGACATAATCACCCCCGAGGAGGCACCGGGCATCAAACGTTTCGCCCGAAGCATATCCCCATAAGTTCTTCCTCACTTCAAAATGCAGCATTTCGGAAGCAGCTTCCGCAAGTCTGTCGGACAAAGTCTGGACAAGAAGAGTATCAAGTCCCGTATTCTCTGGCAAGGATGCAGTAACAGCGAAAACACCAGTAATATCTTTGCGGACTTCGGAGACGGGCATAATAAAATCAGAAAGGCAAAGGCACGTTCCGTTTTTATCAGGGATTTCATTGCGAAGCATCGGCATACGCTGTCCGTCCAGAATTATGTCATCTCCCTGGGAATTTGCCTCCACAAAACGAACGATTCCTTTCGCGGCCACATATCCCTCGATTTTAGACAAAGCCGCAACGCACCTCTGATATAGGTCATATGCCTGAGACGCTTTATCGCGGTCGCTTCCGGATCGGTCGAGCCACGCCTCAACCTCGGAAGACGAGGCATTATATGGAAAATCAAGAATGAATTTTCCCGATAGACGCCACGCATGGAAAAACATGTGCCAGTTCAACAATGGCATGAGTTGCCCGACCGTAAATGAAACTTCCCGATATTCTCCCAATGGAATCTTGGGAACAACCGGAGTCCAATGTGTCCAGTCTATTTTAAGCCGGTGTTCCCGCGCCTCAACAAGTGTAAGTCCCGATTCAGTCATATCGTCAGGTTCGCTCATGGAGCGGTTGCTGCTGTTTATCTCACTTATATATTCCTCTTTTGTATCCGGAGAAATAAGCCGGGCGGCAATAAGAGGATTCTGCGATGCATCGCGTGCATGGACGACAGGGAAGGATACCAGCGGAGCGATTTTGAGAGCCGTATGACGCGGAGACGTCGCAGCACCGCCGACGATAAGAGGTATATTGAGTCCCCTCTCTTCCATAAGACGTGCCACGTGTGCCATCTCAGCGAGAGAAGGTGTGATCAGACCAGACAGACAGACGATATCAGCGCCTGTTTCAGCAGCCGCATTGACAATTCTCTCAGCCTCCACCATGACGCCGAGGTCAACGACCTCGAAATTATTGCATTCAAGAACTATCGACACAATGTTCTTTCCTATATCGTGAACGTCGCCCTTGACAGTTGCAATAACGATTTTCCCTGCTGATTTGGCTGAGGTATCATGTCCCGCTTTCATCAGCGGACGCAAAAATGCGACAGCTTCCTTCATCACTCGCGCCGTCTTTACAACCTGAGGAAGGAACATCCGGCCTTCGCCAAACCGCCGCCCTACTTCCTCCATCGCAGACATAAGAGTATTGTTGACGATTTCCTCGGGCGAAGCACCGGAAGCGAGCTTTTCTTCCAGATCGGTCTGAAGGAATTCACTGTCGCCATGGATTATCGCCTCCTCAAGACGTGTATCGACGGGTACGGCAGAGCGGTCGATTGCTGCGGTTTTCTTTTCCTCTCCTTTATCCGGAAGATGCGACATGGCATACTGCGACAGTTCTTCCGCAGCTTCGGGACGCCTTGCCAAAATAACATCATCAAGCAACACCCGCAAACCGGATTCAATTCCGTAATAATCGGGCATCGCCGCCGGATTGATAATAGCCATATCCATTCCGTCCAGTCGAGCATGATGCAGAAACACGCTGTGCATGGCCTCACGAAGCGGATTATTGCCGCGGAATGAGAATGACAGATTGCTGACGCCGCCGCTAACCTTGGCTCCCGGCAGATTCTCTTTGATCCACTTGGTGGCACGGATGAAATCGCGGGCATAATAATTATGCTCGGGTATGCCGGTGGCAATCGCCATCACATTGGGATCGAAAACAATATCCTCGGGGTTAAAACCGACCTTTTCAGTAAGAATGCGGTAAGCCCGCGCACAGATCTCAATACGGCGTTCATATGTATCGGCCTGACCTTTCTCGTCGAAGGCCATTACTACCACCGCCGCACCGAGCTGACTTATTCGGACGGCACGCCGCACAAACTCGTCCTCGCCTTCCTTAAGAGAAATAGAATTGACTATCGGCTTGCCCTGTACAGACATAAGACCGGCCTCGATAACGTCCCAACCGGAAGAATCGAGCATGAAAGGCACGCGTGCGACATCCGGCTCAGCTCCGGCAAAATTCAGAAAACGTACCATCTCGGCAGGAGCGTCGAGAAGGGCATCGTCAAAATTGATATCGATTATCTGAGCACCGTCTTCAATCTGCTTCTTCGCTATACGGAGAGCCTCTTCGAAATTTCCTTCTTTAATGAGGCGAAGGAATTTACGGGAGCCGGCAACATTGCAACGTTCGCCTACAGTAATAAATCCTTGTCCGACCGAAGAGAATCCCTCAAGCCCGGCAAGACGCATTCCTTTATCCTCTTCAACAGGACTGTGGACGACAGCATTGTCGGCCAAAGACCGGAGCCGGGCGATATATTCAGGGTCCGTTCCACAACAACCGCCGACAATATTCAGGATTCCATCGCGCAGAAGAGGCCACATGGCACGTCCGAAGTCGGGCGCTGTGCTTTTATAATTGCCGTAGATATCGGGAAGACCGGCATTAGGGTGGCATGAAGTGAAAAGCGGACTGACCTCCGCAAGATGCCGGATGTGAGAAGCCATCTCAACGGGACCAAACGAGCAGTTAAGTCCTATCGACACCACAAACGGACAACCGGAGACGGTATTGACAAGGGCATCGATCGTCTGGCCGGAAAGAATACGGCCGGATTTATCGGCTATGGTCGCAGAAACCATCACAGCAATTTCGCGTCCTGCATCCTCCATCGCACGGCGCGCTCCGTCAAGGGCAGCTTTGAGGTTGAGAGTGTCATAAACGGTCTCCATGAGAAGAAGATCCACGCCTCCACTGATCAAAGCTTTAATCTGAACAAAAAAAGCCTCCGAAAGCTCCGCGAACGTCACATCGCGTGCCGACGGGTCGGAAACATCCGGGGAGAGCGATGCGGCATGATTGGTGGGTCCGACCGAACCGGCGACCAGAATTCTGCGCGACGCAGAATCGACAACGCCACGTGCGATTTCCGCCGCACGCCGCGCCATCTCCGGCACAAGTCCTTCCATGCCATAGTCGGCCATCGACAAAGCATTGGAATTAAAACTGTTGGTAGATATGATATCCGCGCCGGCCTCGACATAGGCACGGTGAATAGCCGCGATATCATCAGGACGCGTGAGGCAGAGCAAGTCGTTGTTTCCCCGCAACATGCCGGGCCACTCGGCGAAGCGCTCGCCGCGGAACTCCTCTTCGCCGAGGCCGAGCCGCTGAATCATCGTTCCCATGGCACCGTCGAGGACAAGTACCCCGCGGCGTAGAATATCTTTTAATTCCTTCGCTGTCATTTTTTAAAATACTTCCTTTACAACTTTTGAAATACCTTCTGAAAGTGACATTGTATAATAATGTATTCCCGGCGCACCATGCGCGAGAAGATCGCGGCTCTGCTCTATGCACCACCGCACGCCGATTTCGGAAGCGGCGGCATCGTCGGGTGCTTTTCTCAATTCGGAGGCAAGAGGCTCGGGAAGCTCCGTACGGAAAACCTTGGGGAGCACATTGAGCTGACGCAGTTTCGAGATAGGCTTCAGTGCCGGGATAATCGGCACCGTGATTCCTGCCGCACGGCAACGTTCGACAAACGCATAATACTTCGAATTGTCGAAGAACATCTGCGTCATGAAGTAATCGGCTCCTGCCTCCTGCTTCTTTTTCATATAATATATATCGGACTCAGGATTCGGGGCCTCCTCGTGCTTCTCGGGATAGCATGCCATGCCGTACGAGAACGGGATATGAATATCGCGGATCACAGTATCGTCAATACCGCGGCCGAGATTGAAATCATTGACCTGCTGCTGCAGCCCGAGGGCGTGCTCGTGGTAATCCTCGGGATTTCCGCTCAGATCTCCCATGGTTTTGTCATCGCCGCGGACGAGGAAAAGATTGTGAATACCAAGGAAATTGAGATCGAGCAGCGCATATTCCGTCTCTTCCTTTGAGAACCCTTTGCAAATGATGTGAGGCACAGTGGTAATACCGTAGCGGTTCTGCAACGCGCCGGCTATGGCGACCGTGCCGGGGCGTTTCACCACGCTGACGCGCTTGTGTGTGCCGTTCGGCAACGGCTTGAACACATATTCGCTGTGATGGGAGGTGATGTTGATAAATTTAGGGTCGTAATCACGCACCGTCTCGATTATATCGAAGATCTTATATATACTGTTCCCTCTGAGCGGGGGAAGAATCTCAAATGAGAACACCGGTTTTCCGGCTGTATAGAAATCTGTTACTTTCATGATGCCTTCATTCTCCCTGAATAGCCTGACGCAGATCCTCGATAAGATCGACGGGATCCTCAAGACCGACAGACAGGCGGATTATGGTTGGTTTGACATCCATCTTATCGCGTTCTTCGACAGCGATAGTTCCGAAAATAGTGGAATACGGATGGATGGCAAGTGATTTATTGTCGAAAAGATTGGTGGCGCGACGGACGAGTTTCAACCGGTCTATAAAACGCTTGCATGCCTCTTCATCGGCGAGTTCGATAGTGAGAACCGCACCGAAACTGTGATACAGTTCTTCCGCGATGGCATGGTAAGGATTATCGGGCAAACCGAGATAGTTGACAGCCGTCACCTCAGGCAGCTCCTGAAGGGCAAGCGCGATTTCGAGGGCCGAAGATTCCTGACGGGCATAGCGCAACTCCATCGTCTCAAGACCGAGAGTCTGCATATAGGCTGCGTGGGGTGTCATGTATGCACCGAGATTGAAGAGAATATCACTCTTGATGCGACGAGAAATTTCAGGGAAATTGCCGTAGTCGATAATCAGACCGCCGACCGATGTCGCACCGCCTGAAACATATTTGGTAGACGATACGATCTCGAAATCGATACCGAGAGCCTTGCCGTCATAGTTTGTGAAGGGAAGAATCGTCGAATCGACAATCAGAGGCACACCATGACTGCGGGCCACACGGCCGAGTTCGCGGATGTCGGCGACTTCGAGCTGAGGATTAGTGACGGATTCGAGGAAGATACAGCATGCGTTGGCAGGCCACTTGGCTTCCACCTCACTGATATTCGTAAGATCGAGCAGACATGTATCGACGCCGAAACGTTTCAACGTGTGATTGAAGAGAAGATAGGTATTGCCGAAAACGTGCTTGGAAGTGACTACAGTAGTTCCGGCAGCAGCGGTGGCCATAGCGATGCCGCAGATTGCTGCCATGCCTGAGTTGACTGCGGTGACGGCCGAAGCGCCGGTGAGCATTTTGATCTGATTCTCGAAGAAAGTTACAGTAGGATTGGTGACGCGTGAATAATCAGGGCTGTCGCTCCGGCCGGTGAATGCCTTCTCCATCTCTTCGGCGTTATTGAACTCGAAAGCCACAGCATTGTAGACGGGCATCGAAATGCTTCCGTAGGCATCGGGGCGCTGAAAGTGCGCACCAATAATCTTTGTAGTTTTTTCCATTACCTGAAATAGTAAAAAAATCCGGCCTTCACAACAGCGAAAGCCGGATTATGGTAAGTTAATTTTCAAATCTCGAATACGCGGAAAATCAACACCCGGCACTGTCGGTTGTCATCATCATAATACCGCGCATTCGAAATACGACGCATGAATTAATGGATGATGTGTTGTGTTTCATTTCCTTTTTATCTTTTTGTGTCGCAAAGATAATCAAAATTTTTCTGAACGCAAAAACTTTTTACGGCTGCACATATACTTTGACAGGCGAACGGTGCTGATCCGTGACAATGAAGTAAACACCTTCCGAGATTTCCTGATCGTAGTTCTGTTCGATTGTTTCAATAGTCATCACCAGACGGCCGGAAATATCGTAAACGCGTGCATTTGTCTGGGGATCGGAGCAGATGAAGCGTATCATACCGCCGAACGACTGCACAACAAGCGGCAGGTCGGTCTCCACACCACGGATGCCTGAGTGATCCACAAAGATAACATTTGACATCGGCGAACGGACATCGAGCCTTACGCTCTGTACTGAATAAGACTCGCGATCGGACTCGTCGAACCCGACAATCTCAAGACTTGTGTCTTCGGCTACAAGTTCCTCAGTCACGACATCTGTGCCGGAATACTTTGTACGAGTCACCACATAGTAATCGATGACATCGCCTTCCGGAGCGGTCCAGTTGGCCGTATAACGGTCAGGCATAATATCGGTAGCGTCGGTAGCGGTGCAAGCCGTAAGCACAGGCATGGGCAGGCATTCGCCCTTCAGTGCAACGCCGATCGAACCGAAATCTCCCGACAGGACGATACGCGAGGCATGCTCGCCGATCTCTGTAGGATTATACGTTATTTCCAGCCAATAGCCTCCTTCGGAATTCACAACAGAAGCAGCTATGCTCTTCGACGGAACTGCAAACATATTGGCATTGCCGGTCCACATAACCAAATCGACCGTGCCATTAAGATTGTTTCCTTTGACAAAAAGCAAAGTTCTGGAAGATTTGCCGAGAGCGACCTCTCCGAAATCAAGACTCATATCCTTTACAGGAGCGATCAGCTCCGGATCTCCCACAGGGGGAACCACAACCTCGCCTGGCGAAAAAGCCTCGCCTTTCTTCGTTCCCCAAAGATACTCGGCCAGTTCAGGATGATCGATAAACGGATTACGGTTGTTCTGAATGCCGAACACCACCTCATTGCGGTCGATTTCCTTCTGGCTCACCGGGTCCTGCCGATGCCAGGCCATCAGAAGATCTACCGACCACTGATTGAGGGTCGGATAGAGATTCTGGTTCACCATGAATGTATATTTCCAGGTCAGATCCTGATAGCAGGTCACCATATAGAAATATGTACGGGCGAAATCGCCCTTATATTCGTCGGCCGGCTCGAAGACGAATTGCGCGCCGCCCCCTTGTCCGTTGACCGGATAACCGACCTTGACAACACCGTTCTCAAACTTTACAGCCGATGAAGTATTCACCATTCCGAGAGGATAATTGCTCTTTGCCGTATTCGCCTTCATCTCGGACGGGTACAGATGGTTGAGATCGACATATGCGCCCACATTCTGGTTGCCTCCCCACCAGCTTTTCGGGAACGAATGCTCGCGGTTCAGTCCCGAAAAACTCGGAGCATACAGAGGAATATCCGAGTACATGTCCCACCAGCGCTTCGACTCGGGATACACATCGGTTCGCGCAAAATACTGCGGTAATGCACTGTAGGATGAAACCCTCGTGAAATTATGCACTATATTGTATATCGCGGTTTTAAGCTCACCGTCTTTTTTACCCGTAAGAGTATTGTAATAGCTCGCCGGAGCTTCCGCATAGGACATGAAGCCGCCCACCGCCATAAGCGACAATAAAAGCAGAGTGTAAAATTTTTTCATAGGCTTGATTCCCTGATATTCTCTAATGTTGAAACGCGTGAGGAGTTATATGCTGCAAATTTAACAAAAAAAATGCTTACTTCTTATGATTTAACAAACGCAGTCCGATAAAAGTTGGTCAGTGCAAACAATAAAAAACGTGCAAATCCGGTATTGCATCACCGGACCTGCACGATATACCTTTCAGGAATATGTTATTCCCACTCGATTGAGCGGTTGGAACTGGAGGGGCTTGATATATCGTCAGTTAGCATTTTGTCTTGTCTCATCGGGGATGAATTGCGGGGTTGATTTGTGTTTTGCAGGCGTGCTGGAGGACAGAGAGTTAACAAAGAAAGCCGATTAGAGATTAATTGATAAAAAACAATCTTGTTTATACCATTTCAAAAAGGGAGGGTTGTATGGAATTCAAGTATTTTGACAAATCAGGACATGGAATAGATTCCAATTCTTTCGGTTCCCATTTTAACAATCCACCACCATACATTCGGCCATGAGCTATTAAGACATCCTTAGGAATGGAGGACAGAATATGCCAAATAGTTTTATAAATTTTGTCATTATTATGTTTGTATTCATCTTTTATGTATAAACATAAATATGAATTAGTCGCAATAACATTAGCCTGGTTGAGAATGAATTTAATTGGTAAACTTAAATCATTGTTATCTCTGCCCATATATGACACTAATATTGGAGGGACGTCACGTCTCTCTAAACCATACCATGGTGTTCGATTCCTACAGTTTGCTCTCAAATTAACCCCATCATTCATACCTTCCTTAATGTAATTATATAATCCTTCGTATTTATCTTTAACTACATCAAGAGGCTCACGACAGGTGATAAGATAAAGACCATCGGATGATAAATCATCTACTGTATATATGTTCGTTTTCAGTTTCCGAGGAGGTGGAATTAATGGAGTAAGTACTGTTTTAGGGATGTTATACTTCACTCTTGTATCCTCATTAATGATGAAGAAGCTATTATCTCCAGTTGCGATTCCTCGTTTAATTTTAAAATAGGAACCTAGTGTGGTAGTAGAAATGTTACCGCCAACTCTTTTGAGTAGAAATTCTTTATTCCATTTCTCGTTAGGATTGAGTTCAGATTTATTTATCTTTATAGAATGAGAAGGCTTATTTATATCTGCCCCCCAAGAAAAATTTACATAGTTAGTTCTATTCTTGCTTTTGCGAAACACCAATATTGTTGATGAGACCAGGGCATCATTAAACTGTACATCTGAATTGTCATAAGAATGAATTGAAATTAAGTCAACATGATTTAAAAGAAACCTCTTAAATTCAATACCATAATTAACCGACAAAAATTCGGAAGGAATCAACCAGCAAGAATATCCATCATCTTTAAGCCATTGAGTTGATAGTATAACAAAATAAATATGTAAACCTGCCAAGCCAGAAATGTTCACTTCATATAATTCCTTTAATCTTTTTGAGAGCTTAGCTTTTATTTCGACAGGTATATGATGATGCCGTGAATATGGTGGATTAGCGATGATTAATGAGAATTTTTCATTGGGATAAGCTTCTAGAAAATCCTGATTTATTAATTTAATCCCATAATTATGCCATAATTCTTTTGTTGGATTGTAATAATAGCTGTCCACTTCGTAACCCACGGCTCGTCGAATATTCACAATTTCTGAAAGCGAAGAATAGAACACACCTGTCCCTATCGATGGCTCAAGAAATGAGTCAATTGTACCACCAATAAGTGTTTTCAGGTAAACACAAATTTGGCATGCCAAGGGATATGGAGTGGAAAATTGTCCCAACTTATTTCGCTCTCGAAGATTTTTTTTTGAATCGAGTGCAATTTGAAGTTGCTGCCTTTTTCTTTCTATATCAGTCATATCCCTATTATTTCAAAGTCCGAGATTCTATGTTCCCAAATCCAATCGATACCTTCGGCTGCTTCATATCCGAGATATCCAGTATCAAAGTACCCACAGAGAAATAGACAAAATTTTATTTCATTGCCGTAAGTTTCTCTTAATTGAGACATCTTTATAGCTTCTTCTTTAGTAGATGACAAAATTTGAAAATGTGTTATTAAACACCTGAATATCAGCGTA
>CABRLF010000101.1 GCA_902471685.1 uncultured Porphyromonadaceae bacterium | reverse complement strand
TTTTTTCGCTTAACGGTTGTCATTTCCGTTTTGCGAGTGCAAAGTTACGACAACTTCTGTCGTCATTCCAAATTTATTTCGGATTTTAACACTAATTTAACATTTGCAATAATATGCACGTCATCTTGGGGAGACTTAAAAACGCCGTCAAGATGAGATTATCTATCAGATAACCAAAGTGCTCCGGACGGCACAAAGCCCCGGAGCACTCTTACAGTTAATCTTAAGCTTATTCTTCGGTATTCTTTTCCGCGTATTCCTTGAGCAGACGTTCCTGAATATCGCCGGGCACGAGTTCGTAATCGGCAAACTTCATCGAGAACGAAGAACGGCCACCGGTAATGGAACTGAGCGAAGTCGAATACGACGACATTTCCTTGAGAGGAACACGGGCAGAAATCTTCTGGAAGCCATTCTCGGATTCCATACCCATGATAATCGCACGGCGTCCCTGAAGATCACTCATCACATCGCCCATATAGTCGGCGGGAACGAGTACTTCTACCTCATAGATCGGCTCGAGCACTTTAGGATTCGCATTGCGGAATGCCTCACTGAAGGCGTTGCGCCCTGCGAGACGGAATGAGATTTCGTTGGAATCAACGGGGTGCATCTTGCCATCGTAGATACATACGCGCACGTCGCGAGCATAGCTGCCGGTGAGAGGTCCCTGCTCCATTCGGTCCATGAGACCTTTGACAATAGCGGGGATAAAGCGGGCATCGATAGCACCGCCAACGATACAGTTGCAGACAACGAGCTTGCCGCCCCATGCGAGAGGAATCTCCTGGGTATCGCGTACACTCATCTTGAATTCCTGATTGCCGAAACGATAGGTATCGGGGGCCGGCATGCCTTCGGAATACGGTTCGACAATAAGATGTACTTCGCCGAACTGACCTGCGCCACCGGACTGTTTCTTGTGACGGTAATCGGCACGCGCAGCCTTGGTGATAGTCTCGCGATAAGGAATTTTGGGTTCCTCGAACATGATGGGAAGCTTGTCGTTGTTCTCGACGCGCCATTTGAGAGTGCGGAGATGGAATTCGCCCTGACCTTTGAGGATGGTCTGCTTGAGTTCCTTGCTCTGCTCTACTACCCATGTCGGGTCCTCTTCATGCATACGGGTGAGAATGCCGGAGAGCTTCTCGGCGTCGCTTTCGTTGACAGGACGGATAGCACGCTGATATTTGGGTGCAGGATACTTTATGAAATCGTAGGTGTAATCACATCCCTTTTCGTCGAGGGCATTGCCTGTGCGGACATCTTTCATCTTGACGGTAGCGCCCAGATCGCCTGCCTGAAGCTCATCGACCGGAGTCTTGATCTGGCCGCAAACGCAGAAAATCTGTGCGAGACGTTCCTTGCCGCCACGACTTACATTCTCGAGATCGGCGCCGGCCTTGAGAGTACCGGACATAACCTTGAAGTAGGAAACTTCGCCGATATGAGGCTCCACAGTTGTCTTGAACACATAAAGACTGACCGGACCGTTGGGATCGGGCTTCACTTCCTGACCTTCAGCATTGACGGGAGCCGGCATATCATCTACGAAGGGAACAACGTTGCCGAGGAATTCCATCATACGGCGAACGCCCATATCCTTTTCGGCGCTGACGCAGAATACGGGATAGATCGAGTTGTCGATAAGGCCTTTGCGGATACCGAGGCGGAGTTCATCTTCGGTGAGATGCTCTTCTTCGAAGAACTTGTCCATGAGGGTCTCGTCGTTTTCTGCAGCAGCCTCAACAAGAGCACGATGATACTCCATTGCCTTGGGCATTTCCTCTTCGGGAATATCCTCGATAGTGGGAGCGCCACCTTCGGGCCCCCATGAGTATTTCTTCATCAGAAGAACGTCGATCATGGCATTGAAACCGGGGCCGCATGCGAGCGGATACTGCACGGGGATAACCTTCGAGCCAAAGATTTCGCGAGTCTGCTCCAGAACATTGTCGTAGTCGCACTTTTCACCGTCGAGCTGATTGAGAGCGAAAATGACAGGCTTGTTAAGACCGGATGCAGTACGGAAAATATTCTGAGTACCAACCTCGACTCCGGACTGACCGTTGATGACGATAACACCGCAGTCGCACACATTGAGCGCGGTAATAGCAGCTCCGACAAAGTCGTCAGCTCCGGGGCAATCGATAAAATTCAGTTTTTTATTGAGGAATTCTGCGTAGAACACGGTCGAGAAAACAGAATATCCATATTCTTTTTCAACCGGGAAATAGTCGGAGACGGTATTCTTTGCCAGAACGTTACCACGGCGTTTTATAACTCCACACTCGTAGAGCATAGCTTCGGCGAGTGTGGTTTTACCCGAGCCTTTGCTTCCAAGCAAGGCAATGTTTTTGATTTCTTTCGACGAATAGATTTTCATGCTATCGTAGGGATTATGGTGAACAAAGATGAGGGAGAATCGACGGCTTTCGAATTTGCCTGCGAAAAACGCTTGACGATTTCGCATTTCTCCGATTTCGATGCGCAATTTAGATATTTTTTTTGGAAAAGCCGCATTTGATTTATATGTTACAAAACATATATATTGCATCTCTTCTCATTTCTATTGAGTTAACCGCTCGTTTTAACATTAATTGAGGTGGAGAGAGCTCAAATCCGACTCTTTTTTTGTAATTTTGGCTTGATTTTTGTTATGATATAGAAAAAAGCCAGCCGCAATATAATGAATAAGAACAAAGACAGCCGCCAGAATGCCTCTGATTCAATCGACGCCAATGTACAGCGCATAGAGATAGATCTGGCTCCGTTCAACAAGGAACCTGACTGTAACAGTCTGCCATTGTTGCCGACACGTAATCTTGTACTGTTTCCCGAATTGACCATCAGTTTCGAACTGGGACGCGAGAATTCGCTCAAGGTAGCCGAGTGGGCGAACAGTACTTCATCCCCCATAGGCATCGTCTGCCAGACCAATCCCGAGGAAGAGAATCCCACTTTTTCCACCGGGCTATATAAATATGGAGTAATCGCCGATGTGCTCAATATATTCGAGCGTCCGGACGGAGGCAAAAGCGCTCTTGTCCGCGCCCGCGGACGTTTCCGTATTCTCGGAAAAGCAGCTTCTGTAACTCCGGCGCGGCTTGCAGCCCGAGTAAAACTCCTGCCGCCCGAAAACATCGCCAACGAGGAAGCTTTCAAAATCAGTTGCGACGAGATAAAGAATTCGTTGCGCGAGGCCCTCGCCGATTCTGACCCGAACAATACACTCGCAGTTGTCAAGCAGATGAACGACAACCCCACAATGGTCAACTTCCTCTGCACAAATCTTCCCTTCGACAGCAAGGCAAAAGTGACGATGCTCTCCAAGAGCGATATGACCGACCGTGCCATAGCCCTTCTCGGCGAAATCAGTATCTTCCGCCAGCGCATGGACGTGACACGCGACATAATGAAGAAGGCACACCGGACAATGGAAGAAAACCAGAAAAACGCTTTTCTCCAGAGCCAGATGGAAGCCATCCGCGAAACTCTCTACGGCGACGGCGACGAAGCGGACGAACTTCTGGAGCGTGCCGAGCATATAAAAATGCCCGAAGAAGTCAGCACTCTTGTCAACCGCGAGATTGAGAAACTGCGCCGCTACAATCCTTCTTCACCGGACTATTCAGTTCTTTATACCTATCTTGATATACTTCTTTCGCTTCCCTGGGATTCGCATACAGTCTCGGAAGCAACTCTCGACTCTGCCTCGGGAATTCTCGAAGCCGACCATTACGGTCTTGAGAAAGTAAAAGAACGCATCATTGAGCAGCTTGCCCTGCTGCTTCACAACCCCGACGGACGGTCGCCTATAATCTGTCTTGTCGGAGCGCCGGGCGTAGGCAAGACATCGATAGGTAAATCCATAGCCCGCGCTCTCGGACGCAAGTACGAGCGTGTATCTTTCGGCGGCTTACACGACGAAGCAGAGATACGCGGACATCGCCGCACTTATATCGGAGCGATGCCTGGCCGCATAATCGACGCTATAAAACGAGCCGGGGTGAACAACCCGGTTCTCCTGTTGGACGAAATCGACAAAATCGGAGCCGACTACAAAGGAGACCCCGCCGCAGCATTGCTCGAGGTGCTCGACCCCGAGCAGAACTGCCATTTCCACGATAATTATATAGATGTGGACTTCGACCTCTCGAACGTCCTCTTTATCGCTACAGCGAATACTCTTTCGACTATTGCACGTCCCCTTCTCGACCGCATGGAGATTATCGATATCAGCGGCTATCTGCTTGAAGAAAAAATAGAGATAGCACGCCGGCATCTAATCCCGAGAATACTCGCCGACGACAAACTCGAAGAAAAAGACATGCAGATATCCGACGAGGCTCTGAAAGCTCTGATTTCGGATTACACTGCCGAGTCCGGTGTACGCGCCCTCGAGAAACGCCTTGCCGCGATAGCCCGCAAAGCAGTTCTGGCAGCCATGCGCGGGAAATCGCTTCCGGCACCTATAGAACCTGAACATCTCTACGATCTGCTCGGTCTGGCACCGTATCACCACGACAAACCCGAGGATAACGATATCGCCGGAGTTGTCACCGGCCTTGCATGGACCGAGGTTGGCGGAGAGATACTGATGGCCGAGTCGTCGCTTGCAGCCACAAAGCAGCCCGGACTTGTCCTCACCGGCAAACTGGGCGACGTGATGAAGGAATCCGCATCGATAGCTTACCAGTGGGTCAAGACCCACGCAGTGCAGCTTGGCATCAATCCGGAACTTTTCGAGAAGTATTCTCTTCACATCCACTTCCCCGAAGGTGCGGTGCCGAAAGACGGCCCCTCGGCAGGTATCACCATCGCTACATCGATCGTCTCCACTTTCCTTCAGCGACGAGTGCGCAAACACATGGCCATGACAGGCGAGATAACTCTTCGCGGACGCGTGCTTCCCGTGGGAGGTATCCGCGAGAAGATTCTTGCGGCAAAACGAGCCGGAATCACCGACATTGTCCTTTCCGAAGAGAACCGCCGCGATATAGACGACATGCCATCGCAATACACCGTAGGCCTCACGTTCCACTATGTCGACAACGCCCTTCAGGTAATCGACTTCGCACTTCTGGATGAACCCGTGGCCAATGCAGTAGAACTTTAAGCGACATAATAATATGGAGGTACGATTTTCACCCGAGATTCTTGCAGCAGCACCCGGCTTCGAAGTGATCATTCTGGAAGCCGACATAGTTAACGGACCGACTCCGGACAAACTATGGGATCTGATCACCGGGCTTGAGCAAAAAATTCAGCAGACTCTTCCCATCGAACTGGTACGCCACCGTCCTGCGATCGACGCGACACGGACTGCATACAAGAATCTGGGTAAGGACCCGAACCGGTACCGTCCGAGCGCCGAAGCCCTCACCCGCAGGGCCGTCCAGGGCAAAGGGCTGTACAGGACTCAGGCAGTAATCGACCTCATAAACTATCTTTCTCTGCTGACCGGCCACTCCATCGGCGCATTCGATGCCTCGCACATCGACGGCGACACGATCACTCTTGGTGTCGGACAACCCGGTGAGCCATACAATGCCATTGGTCGAGGTCCGCTCAACATAGCGGGCTTGCCGGTATACCGCGATGCAACCGGCGGCATAGGCACTCCGACTTCCGACAACGAACGTACCCAGCTCTCGTCCGATACCCGCCGCCTCCTTGTCACATTCAATCTCTACGGAACCGATCCGGATTATCCGGAGCCTGAACAGCTTTCGTCACTCATGGAAGAACTCCTGAAGGAATTCGCAGCTGCCACAAATATCCGTACTTCCATCGTCAGGCCATGAAAACGCTCATAAACCACTCCGGGACTGATACCCGAATCGTCGAAACTGCCACAGCAGCACTACGCGAAGGCAGAATGATAATATTCCCCACCGACACCCTGCCGGCTCTCGGATGCGACGCACTCAATCCGAAAGCCGTCGAGACGTTGTGCCGGTTCAAGAATATAAATCCGGCCAAAGCGACTCTCTCGATAGTCTGCGCCAACCTGTCGATGGCTGCACAATATGCCCGGATAGACAATACCGCATACAATATAATCCGTCGCTACCTTCCCGGACCATTTACATTCTTACTTCCCGCCGCCACCACGCTGCCACGCGCATTCCGCGCACGCAAGACAGTAGGCATCAGGATTCCTGACAACGACATGGCCCGGGCCTTAGCTGTAGAACTGGGAGGCCCCATATTATCATCGTCCGCCGATGAAACTCCCGACAGCTATCCCGCCGACATGCTGATCGATGACGGCACGGTGCCAGGCGAACCAAGTGCAGTGATAGATCTCACCGATAGTCATAATCCGAAGATAATAAGAACCGGTCCTATCAATTTTGATGACTGAAAGACTGAACCGGCAGGCACCTTAAATCGTTACTATACTGAAAAAAAGCGCAAAACATTCACCCATTATGGATAATTTCACATACTACTCTCCTACCCTTTACGAATTCGGCCGTGGCGCCGAAGAAAAAGTCGGTATGCTCACATATCTGACCGGGGCCACCAAAGTGATGATTGTATACGGCTCAAACTATGCCCGCAACAACGGACTGATCGACCGCATCATCAATTCGCTCAATATGGCGGGAATCGAATATGTACAGCTTAGCGGCGTCACACCAAATCCCACCGACACAAAGGTTTACGAAGGCATCGAGCTGGGCCGCAAAACCCATATCGACGGTCTCGTGGCCGTAGGAGGCGGTTCTGTTATAGATACGGCCAAAGCTATTGCTGCCGGAATACCATATAAGGGTGACTTCTGGGACTTCTACAGCGGCAAGACACGCATTGAGGAGGCTCTTCCCGTAGGCGTTGTGCTTACTATCCCCGGTTCAGGCTCGGAAGGCTCGGGCAATTCAGTCATTACACGTACCGCCGACGGGCACAATATTAAGATTTCGCTACGCACAGACAGCATCCTGCGTCCGCGGTTCGCGATAATGAATCCCGAGATGACCTATACGCTCAAAGCACGCCAGACGGCTATCGGCGTAATGGATATGATGTCGCACATTCTCGAGCGCTATTTCACCAATACCTCCAATGTCGAAGTCGGCGATCGTCTGGCGGAAGGTCTTCTGATGGCCCTGATGTCGGAAGCACCGAAGGCCATTGCAGATCCGACCAACTATCAGGCCCGCGCCAATATCGAATGGGCCGGCACCCTCGCCCACAACGGAATCACAGGCTGCGGACGACGCGAAGACTGGACCTCTCATTCGCTGGAGCACGAGATAAGCGCTATCGACCCGTCAATTCCTCACGGCGCCGGACTGGCAGTGGTCTTCCCGGCATGGATGGCATTCATGGCGCATCATAAGCCTTCGAAGATAGCTCAGCTCGGCCGACGGATATTTGATGTCGACAACCGCGACGACCGGGCAGCTGCAATCGAGACTGTGGCCTCATTCCGCGCCTATATCTCGGCAGTGCTCCGCCTCCCGTCGAATCTCGAGGACCTCGGACTCGCAAACCCCGACATCGACACAATGGTCGAACGCCTGCATGCAAACAAAGGCGAAGAAATCGGTGGTTACTACCGACTCAAAGCCGACGACACAAGGCAGATCTATACTCTCATGCTTTCCGAAACCCAGCGTCAGGCCTGCGGTATGACAGAAAACACCCAGGCATGACAGACAACGGCATAACCCTTCCTGCGCCTTACGGCGAGGATGCGCAGTTCGTCGCTGAATGGAAAAAGATGTTGTCCGGCGATGTTTACGCCGCCGCCCATCCTTATTTTCATGAACTCCTGATGCGGACGCGCATCCTCATCAGGAAGTTCAACGACACTGCCCCTGACGACACCGGCACCATGAATGCCATTCTCCATGACATTTTCGGCTGTGCCGGAGACAATCTTTATGTAAATCAGCCACTGCATGTCGACTACGGGTGCAACATTCACCTTGGTCACCATGTGTTCATCAATTTCAATCTCACGGTTCTCGACGAAGCTCTTGTCACTATCGGCAATCATGTCTTTATCGGTCCGAATGTGAGCATCTACACCGCATGTCATCCCCTCGATCCCGATGAACGCCGCGACGGCCGCGAATGGGCTGAGCCGGTGACAATAGGCAACGACGTATGGATCGGCGGAGGCGCCACCATTCTGCCGGGGGTGACAGTCGGCGACGGTGCGATCATTGGTGCAGGAGCGGTGGTAAGCCGCGATGTGCCGCCACGTACTGCCGTTGCCGGTAATCCGGCAAGAATCATAAAGAATATTTAGAGGAATTATCACCGATGGAAAAAGAAATACAGCTGAACGATCACAACAAACAGGAATATCCTCCGATGCATTCCGCCGAGCATCTGCTCAACGGAGAAATGGCACGACGCTTCGGCTGCGGCCGTGCTTTCAGCGGACATGTGGAACGGAAGAAATCCAAACTGGACTACCATATGCCGCGTCCGATGGCAGAAGAGGAAATCAGGTCGATCGAGGAATATGTCAACGCCGCCATCGACGCCGATGTCGAGGTATGGGACGAATATATCACTCAGGAGGAAGCGATGGGCCGCTTCGACATGAGCCGTCTGCCCGATGATGCTTCAGAGACTGTGCGGGTGGTCCATATCGGTGATTACGACCAGTGCCTCTGCGCCGGCACACACGTGAAACGCACTTCTGAAATCGGGCATTTCCGTATCACCAGCAGCCGTTTTCAGGACGGCGTGCAGCGCCTTGTCTTCAAACTTGACGAATAAACGGAGTTAATGGACGGATTGTTTACGCCCTTCGGACATCCGATGTATATTATGGCGAAGGCCGCGGGGTCGTCGTGCAATCTCGCATGCCGGTACTGCTATTATCTCGAGAAAAACAATCTGTACAAAGACGCGCAGCCCGATCGGCGGTTTATTATGACCGACGAGATCCTGGAGCGCTTCATCAGGATGTATATCGAGTCGCAGACAGTGCCGGTGGTTCAGTTCTGCTGGCATGGCGGAGAATCGCTGATGCGCCCTTTGGCTTTCTATCAGAAAGCAATCGGACTTCAGAAAAAATACGGCAACGGGATAAGAATTGAAAATACAATCCAGACTAACGGCACTCTGCTGACCGACGAATGGTGCCGTTTCTTCAGGGATAACGGATGGCTTGTGGGTGTATCTGTCGACGGGCCGAAGGAGTTCCACGACGAATACCGCCGCAACAAAGCCGGCGCACCCTCGTTCCGGAAAGTGATGCAGGGAATCAATCTCCTCAAGAAGCACGGCGTGGAGTGGAACGCGATGGCAGTTGTAAATGATTACAATGCCGACTACCCGCTGGAATTCTATAACTTCTTCAAGGAAATCGAGTGCCGGTATATCCAGTTCACACCTATTGTCGAACGCATCATACCCCGTAAAGACGGAAGATATCTGGCGAATCCTACCGACCGGAAGGATATTCCGCTGGCTGATTTCTCTGTCTCTCCGAAGCAATGGGGCGAATTTCTCTGCGCAGTCTTCGACGAGTGGGTGCGCAACGACGTAGGACAATATTTCATTCAGCTTTTCGATTCCACTCTTGCCAACTGGGTCGGAGAGCAACCGGGCGTCTGCACCATGGGCAAGACCTGCGGACATGCCGGGGTTATCGAGTATAACGGCGACGTTTATTCCTGCGACCATTTCGTCTTCCCCGAATATAAACTCGGCAACATCCGTACACACACGTTCGTAGAAATGATGTACAGCGACCGGCAACAGAAATTCGGCTCCGACAAACAGGCGACTCTCCCGGCGCAGTGCCGCAACTGCAAATACCTCTTCGCCTGCAACGGCGAGTGCCCTAAAAACCGCTTCGCTGTCACTGCCGACGGCGAGCCGGGTCTCAACTACCTTTGCGAAGGCTATCACCGGTTCTTCGAGCATGTAGCTCCCTATATGGACTTCATGGCCAACGAGTGGCGAAACAAGAGATCGCCGGCCAACGTCATGAGTTTCCACCCGGAGTAATCATCAGGCTACGTTCTTGTATAATCGGGAGGTTTTGGCTAACTTTGTCCTGATCTACGGAAGCTGACAATGCTTTCAGAAAATGCCTCGAACATTTTATACAGAAACAATATAACAATACTTCGGTTATTTTTTGAGAATTTGTTAACGGCTCCGAGGAGCCAAGTG
>CABRLF010000100.1 GCA_902471685.1 uncultured Porphyromonadaceae bacterium | reverse complement strand
CGCTCTTCCGATCTGAAATAAAAATAATAGATGATGAAGAGAAAAAGGGTTTCTATCCTTAGTCTCGGATGCTCCAAGAATCTTGTCGACAGCGAACGGCTCGCACGACGCTTCAGCGATGCGGGTTTTGATGCGCGTTTCGTCGAGGAATTGCCTCGCGACGGAAGTGTGCTGATTGTCAATACATGCGGATTCATCGGAGACGCAAAAGAGGAGTCGGTCAATACGCTGCTCGGAGCCATTGAACTTAAAAATCATAATAAACTGGCAGCGGTCTATGCCATGGGCTGCCTCACGGAGCGTTATCGCCGGGAGTTGACCGACGAACTGCCTGAACTCGACGGCATATACGGAAAGTTCGACTGGGCCACCGTTGTGGATGCAGTGGCAGGGAAAGGCAGTGAGACCAAACCGTGGGCCCGCGACATTTCCACCCTTCCGCACTATGCATATCTGAAGATTTCGGAAGGGTGCAACCGTTTCTGCGCATTCTGTGCTATCCCGCTTATCACAGGCCGGCATCATTCGCGTCCTGTTGATGAGATTCTCGATGAGGTTCGCGAACTCGTGGCTGGAGGCACCAAGGAATTCAATGTCATAGCGCAGGATCTTTCGAGTTATGGCCGCGACATCAGTGACGACGGTTCGCCGCTTCTTGCGGATCTGATCGACAGAATGGCTCAGATCGACGGGGTGGAGATGATACGTCTTCACTATGCTTATCCGTCCGATTTCCCGTATGACATTCTCCCTGTCATGGCCCGCAATCCGAAGGTCTGCAAGTATCTGGATATAGCGCTCCAGCATATCGACGACGGAGTCCTCGAAGCTATGCGCCGCCATATCAATGGAGCGCAGACCCGTGAGCTGCTTGCCAGAATTCGTCGAGAAGTGCCCGGGATCCATATCCGCACGACAATGATGGTAGGATTTCCCGGAGAGACCGAGGACGCTTTCGAACGGCTTATAGATTTTGTGAAAGAACAGCGATTCGAGCGTCTTGGAGCTTTCGCCTACTGCGAGGAAGAAGGAACATTTGCGGCCAATAATCTTCCCGATTCAATTCCGGAGAGTGTCAAGCAGGCGCGTCTCGACCGGTTGATGGAAGTGCAGCAGGAGATTGCTTTCGAAATAGCCGAATCGAAAACAGGAAGCACCCTCAGAGTGATTATCGATGAATGCAACGGCACAGAATATGTTGGGCGCACGGAGTATGATTCTCCCGAAGTTGACTGCAATGTCTATTTCTCATCGCCCCGCCTTTTGCGTCCCGGCGATATCGTAAACGTCACTATCGATGGAGCGGATGGCTTTGACCTTCGCGGACGTCTTGCCGAGTGATAGTTATGACGGCTCATTCCGGATCTTTTCTTTATTGCCGTCTGCCTGGCGCCAAAGCTTTTACACGCTATGATTTTACGTCGGCAGAAGATGGTATTCTGAATTTCGGCGTGGCAGGTATCAGACCGTGGCCCGGTACTTCATTGTCTGAAATGCATGTCAGACCGCAGTCTACTCCGAAAGACGAGTATATCGACGGTGTGACCGACCTCATCGAAGAACTCCGCATTTCGGGAGGAAAGACGGTTGTTTGCCGGCAGATATGCGGGAATGGTCGTGTAAGCGATATATTGGATAGCGCAGAGAAGTATTTCGCGCGCTTCCCCGATATGTTCTGCTTCATTTTTTATCATCCTGTCACGAAATGGTGGATGGGCGCCAGCCCTGAGCTGTTGCTTGAATCCGGGAATGAGAGGAATGCCGCTACCCGTGCTTTGGCCGGAACACGTCGTGCCGGCGTCAGTGTGCCGTGGAGCCCTAAGAACATTAAGGAACACCGTTTTGTGGTCGATGATATGCTTGCGCGACTCGCATCGGTAGAACCGGCACCGGAAATTGATGTGCGGCCAAGTGAGAATCTGCGGTATGGCAGTATCGAGCATCTGTGCACTCCCGTTCGCCTTTCTTCGTCAGGCATCCTTCCGTTTGATAGAATAATTGAAGCTATACATCCTACGGCTGCTGTCTGCGGATATCCGCGCGAGGATGCTGTCCGACGGATAAACGCAATAGAGACATGGCCGCGCAACTGTTACGGAGGATATATCGTTGTTCCCTCCCCACGGGGACGTGTCGCTTATGTCATTTTGAGATGTATTCATTTCGATGAGACAAAGTGGGCTATTTATACTGGCAGCGGCATAACCGGCGACTCCTGTGCTCATGACGAATGGGCTGAGACACAGGCCAAGGCCGAGCCGCTTGTCGAACTTGCAATGTGTGCCTCATCGTTATCTTCTGTTGTTTAAAATGAATGATTTTTCAACGCGTCGTATACTGCTTCTTGTAGCATTGTCGATGGGCATTCTGATATTGCTGTCGGCGGTGCCATGGAGTGGACTTACCGGCAATTATATCAAGGATTTCAGCCTTTTCAGCGATGTGATGCCGAAACATAAGGACGTGAAATATAGTGTCGGGACACCCGTTCACGCTGAGCCGGAAACAGATTTTGCGGAAGATGATGCGGAAGATTCTGGAGACTTTTCCTCCGGCGAAAACGGCAATGACCCTTCCTCTTCATCCGTCATAGATTCCATTATCCCGGCGAAAGCTCTCGTCGAAGCTCCGGTAGACGGCGATCTCGTCCTGATAGAGAGTTATCTGCCCGAAGGCAGAATGCTTCCGCTGTTCAGGGAGGCTCTTGAAGAGAGTGCATCTAAAACAGTTCGAATCGCAATGCTTGGCGACTCATATATAGAAGGCGATATAATGGCGCAGGACCTGCGCGATATGTTTCAGAAGGAATATGGCGGTCGCGGAGTCGGCTTCGTACCTCTCCATAGCGATTTCCCGGGATTCCGCAGCAGTGTTAAAATGTCGGATTCGGGGTGGAAGCTGCATGATATACGCACGATGAAGTCTTCCGATACCATTCGTCAGCTTTCCGGCGATTATTCTGTTGTTGAAGGTCTTGCGACGACCTCGTACAGAGGAACGTCAAAAACACCGCGGACGGCCAGCTGGAATCATAGCGCGTTCATGTTTATCGCGCCCGATTCCGCTGTCGTGACGGTTACCACCGATGCAGGAGCCAAGGACTATTCTGTTCCTGCATCCGGGAACGTTCAGTGTATTGACATCTCCGGAGAAACATCTCTGTTTAAGATATTAACTTCCGCTCCCGGACTTATTGCTCTCGGAGCTTACATCGGATCTGACAGTGGCGTTCAGCTCGACTGCATGTCGATCCGCGGAAATTCCGGCCTGCCATTGCGTAAGATCAATCCACGTCTGTGCGGCGAACTTCAGCAATGGATAGACTACGACCTTATCATTCTCGAATATGGCATGAATTCTGTCAATGCCGAAGAACTGGAGTATTCCGCCTACGGAAAGGGTATCACAAAACTTGTCAGGAAGCTGAAAAATCTCTATCCCGGCGCCGACATTCTCGTACTCGGTGTCGGCGACAGAGGTGTGAAGGATGGTGCTGAGATTGTGTCGCTCCCGACATGTCAGGCCATGGTCAATGCCCAGCGGAAGGCTGCAGCGGAAGCCGGTGTGCATTTCTGGGATACTCGTGCTGCCATGGGCGGCGAGAATGCCATTGCGGAATGGAGAAAACGACGTCTCGTGAATGCAGACTATATTCATCTTAATCATGATGGTGGCCGTGAACTGGCAGAGCGTCTCTTTAAAGCGATGACGCATGAGTAAATTCGGACTGAAAATAAGGTCTGCGATATCGCTGCTATGTATGTCGCTCTGTTTCCTCGGCTCGGTGGCGCAGACCGACGAAGAGCAGACTGAATTGCGGCTCAACCCGGAAATAGAACTCGATGTACCGTTTTCAGTCGATGTCTCGAAATATCCTTTCCTGCGTCTTGAGAAAAACAGGATTGAGATGAATGGTGCCGACTGGACCCGGCTCCGCGATATCTTCGCCGGAGCGACGACCGGCGACAGTCTGTTTTCAGTGGTATATCTCGGGGACTCGCATATTCAGGCAGATTTTGGAGGTGATGTGCTGCGCGAGCGTCTTATGGCTCAGTCCAGACCCGCTGGGCGCGGCATCACTATTCCTTTCAGACTTGCTTCCACCAACCAGCCCAACGACTATACAATCCGCACCGAGTCGCCTCTGAAGACTGCGAAGCTGCTTCGTCAGCCGTGGGTGGTAGAACTGCCTTTTACAGGAGTCGGAGTACAGCCGACATCGGGAAATCATACCTTCAATCTGACATGCAAACGCCTTTTCTCACGCGTGAACATATATTATAAAGGTTGCCGTCCGGAGGTAAAGGCTGTGAAAGAAGGCCGAATCGAGCTGCCTTATGATTCTTTTGCGGATGGAGAAGGCAAGCTGTCGGTTCAGCTTGATCGTTCGGTCGATGCTCTCGGGATCACCCTGCATTCTGATGCCCGCACCACATATGCCGGATTCGAGCTTTTGAGCGACACGGTAGGAACAGTTGTACATTCTATCGGCAACAATGGTGCGACATATGGCTCATATACTCAGATCGATGGCATGGGCGAGGGGATAGCGCGACTTCACCCGGACCTTGTAATAATAGCTCTTGGTACAAACGAGGCATTCGGACGCGTCTCTCCGGAGGATATACGGTCGAATATCGATGCACTTGTGAGCGATATTAAAAAAAGCAATCCCTGCGCTCAACTCTTGCTTGTGGGGCCTGCTGAATGCTATCGCAAGACGTACAGATGGGTACGTCGTAAAGGTCGCAGACGGCGTGTCTCCTCGACGGTTGTGAATACCAGAATCAAAACTGTTCGCGACGTAATCCGAAAATATGCGGCTGCCGAAGGAATTCCCTATTATGACCATTATGATGTTGCCGGGGGCGACGGCGCCGCTGCCAGGATGAAAGCCGGTGGAATCCTCGGCAAAGACGGTATCCATTATTCTGCTACCGGATATAAGTTGTGGGGTTCGCTTCTGGCCGATGCTATCCTTGTGAATCTGGTAAGGTAGGTTATAGGATTATGTTGTACAGCAGACTCCGTAGAAAATATCGCATATGCTCGATTTTTTTTGCCTATTTGCTTGCAACAATCATTCCATTGTTTTAAATTCGCAACGTAAATAGCCTCGAAGCAGGCTAAGCAGTGTTATTTAGAACAAAGGATTAAATATGATATTCAATTTCCGCATAGTTTCCGACGAAGTGGAAAACTTCAAGCGCGAGATACAGATCGACGCTACAGCCACTTTTTTGGATCTTAAAAAGGCAATATGCTCCTGCGTGGGATATGATGCCACGCAGATGAGTTCGTTCTTTCTCTGCGACCGTAACTGGGAGAAAGAAAAAGAGATAACATTCGAGGATATGGGGGCCGACCCTGATCAGGAAGTATGGCTCATGGACGAGGCCGTGCTTTCCGACTTCATTGAGGATGAAGGCCAGAAGTTGCTCTATGTGTTCGACTATATCACCGAGCGCATGTTCTTCATAGAGATGACTAAGCTCGTCACAGGGCGTAGTCTCAAGGATCCCCTTTGCACACTTTCTCTTGGCACGCCTCCACCGGAAAGTATCGATATTGACGAATTCGACGCCAAGATGGATGCAAAACGTGCATCTGTGGCCGACGATCCCGATCTGGACGAGGACTTTTATGGCTCGGAAGGATACAACGACGATGAATTCGATACTCAGGGATTCGATGAAATGAACTTCAACGAATAATAAGACATTAGCTTTTAAGGCTTTAAACACCCGCAGGCGTCCAGCATGCGGGTATTGCCGTAAATTTATGCCATATGTCCGATTTGCTTCACATGCTTACCTCCAACTGGTATTTCGCAGCGTTTGCTTTTCTGGCGCTGTGTTCCACGTTGGTGATAATCATAGTGATACTGTCGGAGAACCGTAATCCGGTGAAATCGCTGGCCTGGGTGACTGTGTTGCTGCTTGTTCCTGTCATCGGCTTGCCTCTGTATATCTTTTTCGGCCGCAACATCAAAAACAAGCGCATGATTTCGCGCCGCAACCGTCGCCGTCTGCGCCGCCGTGAGAAGCGTGTGGATTTTGATCTTCGCAAGACCGACTTCTCAGATAGATCTGTTCAGCAGATTATTCTGGCCAGGACTCTCTCGGGAGGCCAGTTTTATCCGAATAATAAAGTCGAGGTATACAACGACGGCGCTGCCAAGTTCAGGGCTCTGGAAGATGACCTGCGCCGGGCACGACATTCGATCTATATCCAGTACTATATCTTTGAGGACGATGAATTAGGGCGCCGTATTGCCGACATACTCATCGAGCGTGTCCGTGCCGGAGTCAAGGTGAAACTGCTCTACGATCATGTCGGCTCATTTCATGTCAAGTCCCGTTTTTTTAAGCGTCTCAGGGAAGAGGGAGTCGAGGCTGCGCCTTTCCTTAAAGTGAACGTTCCTCAGCTGGCATCGCACATCAACTGGCGCAATCACCGTAAGATTTGTGTGATAGATGATGCAGTGGGGTATATCGGAGGCATGAATGTGGCCGACCGTTACATTGACGGAGGCAAAAACTTTGACATGTGGCGCGATATGCACATGCGCATCGTCGGGCCGGCCGTGGAGGCTCTGAAATATTCCTTTGCTGTCGACTGGAGTTTTATGGGTGGAGGCCTGATTGATGACAGCGATCCGGAATCACGCCAGGAAATACCTTGTGGCGATGAAGCAGTCGCCGGTGTCGGCGCGCAACTGGTCACCTCCGGACCTATGTCACAGTGGGCTAATATAGGTCTCCTTTTCCACAAGGCTATCTGCAACGCGCAGCGAAGGGTATATATACAGACCCCTTATTTCCTCCCTACCGAGGCTCTGTTGAAGTCTTTGCAGGCGGCGGCTCTCTCCCATGTCGATGTCCGCATAATGATGCCGGTGCGGAGCGATTCGGTAATGCTTACCCACGCGTCGAAATCATATGTTTCCGAATGCCTGCAGGCCGGAATCAAGTTCTATCTCTATAAGCCCGGTATGCTTCACTCCAAAGTGATAATCGTGGATGACGAACTGGTTTCGATCGGATCGAGCAATTTTGATTTCCGTAGTTTCGAGTGTAATTTTGAAAGCAATATATTCCTGTACAGCAGAGAAGTGACATCAAGGGTCCTCGATCTTTTCCGAGCGGACCAGAAGGACTGCATAAGAATCGACCTTGATGAATGGCGCAGGCGACCGCTGTCGCATAAGACCGCCGAATCGGTTTTCCGCCTTCTCAGCCCTGTATTATAATTACTAAAGAAAAAATATGTCTGATAATTCGAACACCAAAGAAGCACGTCAGCGGTTCTGTGATATCCTCACCGCTACCGGACGTCAGAACATCGATTATGTCCTGGAAGATCTGCAGGACTGGGGATTTTTCGAGTCGCCAGCCTCAAGTCAGGGACATGGTGCATATCCAGGTGGTCTGCTTGAGCACTCTCTGAATGTCTACGATGCTGCAATGGCCTCGCGCAAGTCGCTCATCGAAGCACGCCCGGATCTCGAAAAGCAGTTGCCTGAAGACTCTATCGCCATATCTGCGCTGCTCCACGACGTATGCAAGGCAGGATTCTATAAGCTTGTCAAGAAGAAAAAGCGTAATGAAATAGGTGTCTATGAGGATGTGGAAATGTACGAAATCCACGATGAGAATTTTCCTGTAGGCCACGGCGAAAAGTCCGTGATTCTTCTTCTCCAGTCCGGCCTTGACCTCACCGATGACGAGATCTATGCTATCCGCTGGCACATGGGACCGTGGAATCTTTCTCGCGATGACGAGAGATTCTATCGTCAGGCAGGTCGGCAGTCGGCGCTCCAGCCTCTGATTCATGCCGCCGATACCATCGCTTCCGCATTGCTTGAGCGTCCGGCCTCACAGCTTTGATGCCTGAAGTATAAAAAACGTAATAATGGTGTGGATTGATAAAATTTTATTAACTTTGCAACCAATAACCCCCTCAAATTATAAACTATGAAAAAGATATTCGGAACAGTATTCCTGGCAGCGACGCTCATCGGCGGCCTCTGCTCATGCGGTCAGACCTCGAAAGAGCCGTCGGCACTTATAGCTCAAAGCGAACGTGTATCGGGAGAAATCGGTGATATCGCTGAGGAATCGCCGATGTTCCTGCAAAGCGCCGATGCGGACTATGCCGACGGTGTGATGTCAGTTAATGTTGCTTTCAGCGATTCCACAATCAATGTGGCAGGTATTTCCGATGCACTTGTGCAGTATGTTCTCGCACAATATATGAAGAGCCACACCGGTAAGAACCTTGACGAGATTCTCAATACTCTCACCAAGGAAGAAGGTTCTATGAAAATTACACTTATCGGTTCCAACGGTCAGACAAAGGAATTCAATGTTCCCGCCGCCCGCGCCGTGAAGCTGATAAAACTGAAACCGTCCGAACTTAATTTCAATGAAGTGAAGGACAACGTTTCCGAGATTCTCGCATCGCGTTGCGAGGCACTCAAAGAAGAATATAAGGCAAAAGAAGTCGAGTTCTCCATCACCGGCGGTTTTGCCCAGTATACATTCACATTCGATAAAGCCACTGCTTATGCATCGCTGAATCAGGCCAGCCTCCGCGGCCGCTATCTGAAAGTGCTTAAAGAGCAGTATGAAAACTACGGCGATTGCGTATATATCATCGAGGATCTTCTCAAGAGCCTCAAGATAGACGGTTACCGCTACGTCTATACCACCGGCTCGGGTCGTGATCTCAGTGCTGCAATTCCCTGGCATATGTTCGAATAATAATGCCCCTGACAATGAATTTAGTAGACAGATTTCTCCAATATGTGAAGTTCGACACCCAAAGTGACGAACTCACAAACATGACCCCCTCCACTCCGGGACAGATGGTTTTTGCCGAGCATCTCAGGGATGAGCTCGTAGCCATGGGTCTTCAGGATGTGACTCTGGATGACAACGGTTATCTTTTCGCAACCCTGCCTTCGAATGTCAGGGATCGCATCGAGATTCCGACAATCGGTTTCATTGCTCATCTGGACACATCGCCAGATATGAGCGGTCGTCATGTCACTCCCCGTATCGTCCAGAATTACGATGGCGGCGACATTCTTCTGAACGAGGCTACGCAGACCGTCCTTTCTCCTGTTGATTTCCCCGAACTTAAGCATTATGTAGGTCAGGATATTATTGTCACCGACGGTAATACGCTTCTCGGAGCCGACGACAAGGCCGGCATTGCAGAAATTGTGACTGCGATGGACTACCTTATCAAGCACCCGGAAATCCAGCACGGTACTATCCGTGTGGGTTTCAATCCCGATGAGGAGATAGGGCAGGGCGCACATAAATTCGATGTCGAGAAGTTCGGATGTGACTTTGCCTATACGATGGACGGCGGTGAAATCGGCGAGCTTGAATTTGAAAACTTCAATGCCGCCGTAGCGCGTGTCACTTTCGAGGGCCGCAATGTGCATCCCGGTTACGCCAAGCATAAGATGATAAACTCTATGCGTATCGCGAACCAGTTTGTCATCATGCTTCCGCGCTGGGAAACTCCCGAACACACCGAGGGATACGAAGGCTTCTATCATCTGATTTCCATGGAAGGAACCGTCGAAAAGACTGTTCTTACCTACATTATCCGCGACCACGACCGCGACCGTTTCGAGCGACGCAAGAAAGAACTCGAGCATCTCACGCGCAAGATAAATAATGAGTTCCCCAACTGCTGCTCCATTGAAATCAAGGATCAGTACTACAATATGCGGGAAAAGATCGAGCCCGTGATGCACATTATCGATGTAGCTGAGCAGGCCATGCGCAACGAAGGTGTAGAACCCAAGGTCCAGCCAATCCGTGGCGGCACAGACGGTGCACAGTTGTCCTTCAAGGGCCTGCCTTGCCCCAATATCTTTGCCGGCGGCCTCAACTTCCACGGACGCTATGAGTATGTGCCTATTCCTTCAATGGAAAAGGCTACGGCTGTTATTGTTGAAATCTGCCGTCTCGTAGCCGAAGGCAAATAATGGCGGAGTCCTGCGGCAATCGGATTCTCGTTGTTGTAACCGGTCCTACCGCTTCCGGTAAGACTGCGCTCGCAATAGAGCTAGCCGAACGTTTCGGTACTGAAATCGTTTCTGCCGACTCTCGTCAGATTTATCGTGATATTCCTATAGGCACGGCTGCGCCCTCTCC
>CABRLF010000099.1 GCA_902471685.1 uncultured Porphyromonadaceae bacterium | reverse complement strand
TACTGCGAAAGTGGAAAAGTAGGTAACCGCCCCCTATCGAGCCCCGAAGGCACAATGCCTCCGGGGCTTTTTTTACGTTTATACGTTTCCGAATGCCGCTCATTTGGCTATAGTTTCGGTTTTCTTTTTTTCTATATAAGCGGTAATCCGGATTTGCTGACTTTCTTCCGTCCTCTTTGTGTGTTTTCTTCGTCTCCATATCCATCCACTTATGGGGAGGAGATTCTAATAATCTATTATTTTTTTGTTTTAACTTAATTTCTTCATCTAAGTGCGCTTACACTGTGAGTTATAAATAATTTTCTTCATTTTTGAAAATTTCTGTGCGTTTTTTTGTAAGAGATAAATAAAAAATGTAAATTTGCAATGTCCTTTGATATATGCGTTTCTTTCGGCGGGCAGACTTGATCAGTTATCTACATTCTTTACTTAATGATATCTTTTCCAGAGCGGCCTCTCGGAGGGCGTTTTATTGCTTTTCGCTTTTGATGGTGGAATCAATCAGGTCGAAGGCATTTTGCTATGAAACAATTAATAAACAATAGATTATCACGATTATGAGAAAAGCTGGATTTAATCCGATGATATCGTGTGCAGCTTTCGCTGTCGCATGTATTGTCAGTGGGTCCACAGCGCAAGTGTATGCTTCACCACAGCCCGAGGCTGCTGCATCTGAAGCGCCTCAGACCAAAGCTGGCATCATCACCGGTAAGGTAGTGGACGAGGAAGGAGAGCCGTTGCCAGGTGCATCCATTACAGTGAAGGGTCTGAAACTCGGTGCGACGACTGATGCGGACGGTAAATTTACGCTTACACTTGGAACGAACAATCCAAACGGTGAGTACACGCTTCATGTGACTTATGTCGGTATGACAGATGTCGATATAAAGGTTCGGGGAAATGCCCCCAAACCTGTAAGGATCGAAATGGAACCTAATTCGGAAGTTCTGGATGACGTTCTTGTCGTGGGGAACGGTTATAATACGCTTCCACGAAAGGATATGGTGGGTGCTTTTACCACGGTGAAGGCAGAAGATGTGATGATGCCTGCCTATCAGTCGATCGACCAGATGTTGCAGGGTAAGGTGGCCGGTATGGTTGTTCAGAACTCGTCGGCCCGTATCGGGAGCCGTCCTTCGATTACGATTCGCGGCACTTCCACTCTGTTGGGAAATACCGATCCTCTCTGGGTGGTTGACGGTGTCATACAGTCCGATCCTATCAGCATAGATGTCAGCTCTGCTCTTACCGAGGATATGAGCAACCTTATCGGCAATCAGATTTCATGACTCAATCCTCAGGATATTGAGACTATCACGGTGCTCAAAGACGCGTCGGCGACAGCAATCTACGGTTCGAAAGCATCCAACGGTGTAATCGTTATCACAACCAAAAAGGGCTCGGCCGACCGTACGTCGGTGCGATATACCGGCAACCTGTCGGTGCGTGAGCGTCCGAACTACGGAATGTTCAATTACATGAACTCCCTCGAGCGTATCCAGTTCAGCAAGGAGGCATATGAAGCCGGCGCCCGTTATCAGGAGGAGCCCCTTCCGCAGGTGTATACCTACGAAGGTCTTATGGCGATGGTGAACAACAATATGATCAGCGAGGCTGATTTCAAGACTCGTCTGCAGTTCCTTGAGACGTGCAATACAGACTGGTTCAAATTGCTTACCCGTAATTCGATAAGCCATAATCACAATGTGAGTGTATCGGGCGGTACTCAGAAAGTTACCTATAACGCATCTGTAGGCTATTCGTCGAACAAGGGCACTGAAATCGGTAATGATCAGGATCAGCTTACGTCGCGTCTTCAGGTGAATGCCCAGCTGTCGAACCGACTCCGTATTGTGTTCACCGCAGGCGGTTCGATTACCAATGCCAACAGTTTCGGTCCGAATGTAAGCCCCGAGAGCTATGCGCAGACAACGAGCCGTACGGTGCCTGCATTCGATATGGACGGCAGTCCGGTATATTATAAGAATTATTATACTTACCGCTACAACCGTCGCGATATCAACACCCTTCAGTACGGCTACAATATTTTCAACGAAATCGAGAACAGCTATTCCAAGAGCCGCGGCACGAATTATAATGTGACGTTCAATCTTGATCTCAAGATTCTTGAGGGGCTCAACTATCAGTTGGTGGGCAACATCACACAGTCCGATACCAGCACGGAGGTATATCAGGGAGAGGAAAGCTCGTATATAGAGCAGAACTTCCGCGGATATCCGGCGCGTGCAGAGTCGGCCAATTCGGAAAAATTCAATGCCGCAATGCTTCCCTTCGGAGGTATCCTGACTACCAATGACAGCCGTACCACATCGTACGACATGCAGCACAAGCTTGTGTTCTCGAGGACATTCAACGAGATTCATCGAATCAACGCCATGGCTGCGTTTCAGATGCGTTCGATAAAGAGCAACAGTAACGGTAACACCGTGTGGGGTTATGTCCCTGAGCGCGGCGAGATGATTGTCAGTCCTAACTATCCGGAGAAAATCCAGCCTATCGGCGGAACGGAGTTTATCACATGGGGTGCTCTGTCGAGTCTGTATGATGCCGGCGCATGGCACAAGACGAGCCTGACAAGCAACTATCTTTCCTATTTCGCAACTCTTGCATATTCACTGAACAATACATATGTCCTGAATTTCAATGTGCGTCAGGATGCATCGAACCGCTTCGGTCAGGATTCTCGCCATAAATTCAATCCAACTTATTCGGCGGGCCTTTCGCTCCGGCTTGGTGAAATGGGGTTTGTTCATAACGCAATGCCCTGGCTCAACCAGCTGAACGTCCGCGGAACCTATGGCGTCCAGGGTAATGTAGTGCAGTCGATTTCGCCCGAACTGATAGCCCATTACAATGGCATTCTCAGTGGCTACAACGAATATACAGTAAGTATTTCGAGTCTTCCTAACCCGATGCTGAAGTGGGAGAGCACACGCACCTGGAACCTTGGTCTCGACCTCCAGCTGCTCAACGGAATCCAGATGAATCTCGAATACTACGGGCGCCGCTCGAATGCCCTTATCTCGCAGTCGATCCCCGAGGAATACGGTATGCTCCGCATGCGACTCAACGGAGGACGGATTCTGAACCACGGTCTTGAATTCTCGTTCAACTATACACCTTTCCGCAGCAAGGATTTCGCATGGACAATCGGTCTGAATGCTTCGAAGAACTGGAACAAGTCCGATAATCCGGACAGTGCGATCCGAGCCAACAGTCTTGGTAAGGGCGACTTCCTCAGTGGCCGAACCGACATTCTGCTCAAGAAGGGATATTCGATATCCTCATTCTGGTCATATTCCTTCGCAGGGCTTGATCCTGAGACGGGCTATCCTCTTTTCAACGGCATAGATTTTGAAGGAGAAGGCGATCCCAACATCGATCCTACTTCGTTCCTTGTATACTCCGGCCAGTCGAAGGCATACTTCACCGGTGGTTTCAATACCCGTGTTCGCTGGAAGGATCTTTCGTTCGGGGCCGACTTCGCGGCTCTCTTGGGCGCCAAGAAACGTCTTCCCAATCCGTACAGCGGATTCAGCAACGGCAAGATGCCAAGCCCGATCACCAACCTTAACAAGGACCTGAACAACCGCTGGAAGCAGCCGGGCGATGAGCTCCACACTAATATACCTGCGCTCTACACTTCTGTTGTGACGAACGACATCAATCTTCCGATTCCCGACGGAACGGTAAGTTCGCGTTACGACATGTGGGCAATGTCGGATGCTCTCGTTGCCGACGGTTCGTTCCTGCGCTGCACACAGATCAACCTCACATATTATCTGCCGAAGCGCATATGCAATAAATTCGGTGCCAACTCTCTTTCCGTGAGCGCCAACCTCAACAATGTATTTGTCATTGCGAGCAAGCGCTGGAATGGCTTCGACCCCGAACTCCGTTCGAGCGTTCAGCCGCGAATATATTCCTTCGGTCTCAGTGTAAGTTTCTAAATCAATGAAAGTCATGAATTTCAAACATATAGTTTTCGGTACAGCCGCAGCCTGCATGCTCGCGTCGTGCGACTTCCTGGAACCGAAGTCGACCAGCGAGTTCGTCCCCAGAGATGCCAATTCGCTCAACGAGCTGCTCCTTGGCAATGCCTATCCCCGAAAGGATGTGTCGCGTATGAATCTCTATCTTAATATGATGGACGATGACGTGACATCGGCTCCCTATCAAGCCCCCAGTGTCGGTCTTGATGTGAATCTGTATACTGCATCTTATACATGGCAGCCGGACATGTGCCGGCTGATGATGCAGGCCGGTTACTCCAACCCTGATATATATTTTCCCCACTATCAGCTGATCATGGGCTGCAATGCAGTACTCGACTATATCGGCCAGGCTACGGATACGAAAGAAAAAATCGACAATGTGCTTGCCCAGTCATATGCTCTCCGAGGTTTCCTGTACTTTAAACTTGTCAATATTTTCGGCGAACCTTACCAGAAAGGTCGCGAAGGTCTCGGGGTTCCCCTGAAGCTGACAAGTGCTGTCGTCACAACTCCTCTCTACCGGAATACCGTAGGAGAATGCTATGACCAGATTCTTGCCGATCTCCATAAGGCAGAAGAACTGTATGAGGGTATTTCGCCTGACGTGGCATACTGGAAGAGCGACGCCCGTACAAGCCTTCCTATGGTGCAGCTGATGCTCTCTCGCACCTATCTCTACATGGAGAACTGGGCAAAGGCTGCCGAATATGCCAAGAAAGTGATGGAAAACAGACAATTCCGTCTTCTTGACCTCAAGGGAATGAGTCTGACCAATTCCATGGGTTATCCCACGACTGTGGACATGCATTCATTCTCTAATCCCGAATGCATCTGGCTGTACGGAAATGTGTCGGATATGATCGACTGGGTCTATACTCCGACCCGTGGAACCAGAAACCATCCGTTCTTTGCCGCCGCTCCGGATCTGATGGAATCGTTCGGCGAAGGCGACCTTCGCAAGACTCTCTATGTGGCCCGCAGCAACTGGATGAACAACGGTGAATATATGCCGTGCGCATACGGAAAGCTTCCGATGCAGGAAGGCCATAAGTTCTATCAGCCCGAAATAGGAGAGTTTACATTCGGCCGCAGTCTCCGTCTCTCTGAGGTGTATCTCAACTATATTGAGGCAGAGACTATGCTCTATAAAGAAGGAAACAGCTCGGCACGCACCGAAGCGATTGCGGCTCTGAACGAACTGCGCCGAAACCGTATTGCTGCCGAGTCGTATCAGCCTGTAGATTTCTCCAATGCCGACGATCTGCTCGATTTCGTCAAGGAAGAACGTCGACGCGAACTCTGCTATGAGGACCACCGCTGGTATGATCTGCGTCGGTGGGGCCGTCCGGAAATCCGCCATATCTGGTATACCGGAGATGACACCGCCATGGAGTATGTGCTGAATGCCGATGATCCGATTTACACATGCCCGCTTCCCGAGCAGGCTATCGAAGCGAATCATTATCTTGTCCAGATTCCTCTCGGGGCGTCCCGTACGGGTACTCCGATCACTTTGTCGAATAATTGAATCAACACACAGCTATGAAACTCAAAAGTTGGCTTTATATAGTTCCTTCCTTGCTGCTTGCGTGCACATCATGCGGCTATAGCGAGGATCCGATCACGCCTTCGGGCAATTATTCAGTTCTTCGTTTCGATTTTCCTCAGGGCAACAATGACTTTGACCGGGAAATAGAGCAGATCCACGATGAGTATGGATTTTATGTCATCTACAAGGGCATCTCGCTTCAGGATCTGAACCGCAAGTGGACTTCTGTCGGAACAGACAACACCTACTACGGCAACGATGTTCCGGATGCCGATATGCCTTTCTACGTCAGCTTCCTCAAGGAGAGGATCCTTGATTACATGGAGGCAGATATGGTGAAGAAGACATTCCCTATCAAATTCTATTTCATGCAGAATTTCCGTGCCATTCCTTATGGAATGCCCGATCAGCCTTACCCTTGGGAGGGAGAGGGATATGGCGACAACGTCAGTCCTTACTTCCAGGCTCTAAAGACCAATGGATTCGACTACTGGGCCATGAGCCTCAAGAAATCTCAGATGGAGAATACCAATCCGACGGCTACCAAGCAGCTTCAGTGTGCGGTTCTGTATCAGCTGATACTGCAGTGCAAGGAGTCGGGTGTGGTTTCGGAGCCGGCCGCACTAAGGGACGGAATCGATTTCGAGACTCGCTTCCCATACGGTGTCGGCACTGATGATCCCAACCATCCGTACCGTCGCGGTTTTATCAACTGGGTTTATGACGATTTCGGAACGTCAAACCGGCTGCATCTGATAGAAGATAACAGCCCGATCTATCTTTCCTATTATCAGACCGGCGGCTCGCGAGATTACTTCATGGACTATGTCAAGGCTGCCATGTGGTACCCCCGCGATGAATTTGTGGCAAAGTATCCTACAGAGCAATTTCCTCTCATTACCGAGAAGTTCGACATTGTAGTGGAATACTTCAACAATACTGTCGGCATCGACCTTCAGGGTATTGCCGAAGGCAAATAATCAACAGAGTCTACGGATACAGAAATACGGTATCGCTCCGTATTTCTGTATTCATTCTTATAAACAGCGATATTGAATGAGTAAGATTCGTCTCTTTATTTCCGCACTCCTTCTTGTGTGTGCTCTGGGAGGGCATGCGCAGCATTCAGCCGCCGATACGACGGGAATCAGTTTCAGTGACCTCTCTTTCGAGCAGGCGCTTAAAAAAGCCGCCGAGGAGAATAAGATTGTGTTTATCGATTGTTACACCCAGTCATGCGGTCCCTGCAAGATGATGGCACGAAAAGTATTCCCCCAAAAGGTCTGCGGCGATTATTTCAATTCCCGTTTTGTTTCGCTGATCCGGGACATGGAGGCCGGCGAGGGACCGGAACTGGGAGCCAGATATGAGGTGCGCATTTATCCAACGTTCCTTTTCATCAATCCAGACGGCAGTGTGCTGCTGCATTATAATCTTGGCGCTGAGCCCAACGCTGAGAAATTTGTGGCAAAAATCGATAATGCACTCCAGATTGCGAAAATGAAGACAGTGTTTGATTCGGGGGAATATACCGATTCTTTTCTGGATGAGTATCTGTCCCGCGCCAAGAACTACGACAATACATACTTTCAGAAAGCGCTTGCACAGGCATACGCAGGAGCGCCGCTTCAGCAGATAGCGCGGCCCGCGGTATGGCAGCATATCACAGACGGCCTGAACAAGACGGACAATGCTCTTTTCCGCCGTATGATCGACAACCGCAAGGCCCTGTCGGAAATTCTGCCCGACGGCGAGCCGTACAATTACTTGCTGAATATTCTCGCTCAGGATTTCCGTGTACGTAAAAATATGAACTATGATTATCCTGCACGTATTGCGGATATCCGCAAACTCGAGGATGACGGATGCGAAAATGCCCGTTCGCTAAGGATGCAGGTGATGTTTTATGATATAATAGCTCACGGACTCACCGACCGTCTCGGTGAGATTTCGGCAGAACTTGCCTCAGTACCGGAGGAAATCGGGAATCCGGCTCAACGTGCGGAAGTACTTAATTCTCTCTCGAGAATAGATATTATATTACCGCCCGACGGCGCCGAAAGGGAGAAGTTCGTCAAAGCTCTTGACTCGGTGCGCGAGACTCTCCCGGAGGATCTCAGGACAAGAACGGACGCAGTTTTCGCACGCATCGGGCTTTGATACATACTCCGGAACTCAGACGAGTGAGGAGCATGAAGACAGCCGGCAGGAATGCCGGCTTTATTTTTTGCGTCGGCTGATTATCCAGCGAACAGCTTTGAAGGCGAAAACGCCGTAGTCGACGATGGAAAAGGCTCCGGCTATGCGGCCGAGAAAAGAGTTCGATGAATTGCCGAGCAAAGGCATTTTGTTCCTGCATGCTTCGGCGGCGGCGTTCATTTTGAATTTCTGTATTTCCATTCTGGCCTGCACAAGCGCCCGGCGCATGCGTATTTCCTGAAGAGTGAGACCGGGCCAGTCGGGTGTTTGATTCTCAGGATACGGAGGCAGATTTATCATTGGATTCGGGGTTTTGGGATTTAGGCGCATCAAGAAGAAGTCGCGAAATGAAGCGGGCGATAGGATTGACCAGCAGTCTGGTCCGGTAGCATATGAGCAGAATCATCACAATGATATAGAATCCGGCAACGATGATGAATGCCCAAAGCGGAGGTATGATTGTGGAAAGCGCGAGGCCTGCAGCAATGGAAATGAATACGAGAGCCGCAGTGATCAGAATCGTCAGGAGAGAGCACATGGCGATGGCTGAGAGAAGTCTTGTCAGCTTTTCGACCATATTCAGCTTGGTGTCTTCAATAAGAAGGCGGATGTATGTCGATGCAGACTCCGAGAGGCGGCTGAATGCTGTTTGTTTGGTGGAATCGTTTTCGGTCATGATGTGGTGATACGAGAAATCGGGCCGTACATAAGATGCCGGACCGGGAGAAAAGTATAATCTCCGGAACCGGAAAAACCGGTCCGGAGAGTGTTGGCTTTTTACTTCTGATTGTCTTCCACCTGAGAAGCAATCATCTCTACCATTTCGTCGATATTGTCGGCAGCGATGATACCGCGTTTCTGCAGGATGACCTTGATGCGTGCGCGGAGTTCGGGGCCTGATGTGGGCGTCATCAGAGCGGTGACGGCGGCTCCGACAGCAGCTCCGGCAAGGAATACGAAGAAGTCTTTCATAACGTTGTTGATTATTATTTTACGTCTTTGATTTCGTCGGCAATCTGGTCGGCAAGGCTCTCAAGTTCTGTAGCCTTGATTCCGGGAACGTGAGTGAGGATGAAATCCTTGATTGCTTCACGGGTTTCGCTGCCTTTCTGGGGAGCGAGAAGAAGAGCGGTTGCTGCGCCTACGAGAGCGCCACCGAGAGCTGCGATGATGATGGGGAATCCTTTCATGTCGTTTAGTGCTTTTAGGGTTTGATTGTCGGTATAATCAACGCTTCCGGGCAGTGATTTGTTCACGGCCGGAAGCGTTTTTTATTTAGTCAGTGAGGGGGACTGCGTAGTAAGCCGGTTTTCCGGACGGATAAATGCCGGAGATAAACATTACTTTGTCGTCGGAGCCTTTCGTAATAGCCTTATAGATAGACGCGATGTCTTCCGGGGTACGCATTCGGTTGCCGTTGACGCTGAGGATGATGAAGCCTTTGCGTATGCCGGCCTGAGCGAATCGTCCGTCATTCTTGAGGTCGATGACTGCCACACCTGAGGAGAGACGCAGCTTGTCGGCCTGAGTCTGGTCAATGCTCTTGAAGGTTGCTCCAAGGGAGGATTCGTCGGAGGCGCGGGTTACGGCTGTATTGCCTTTGTTGTTGCGCAAGGTCGCTTTGGCAGACATCTTCTTGCCGTCGCGGAAGAATACAATTTCGACTTCGTCGCCGGGGCTGAAGCTTGTGATGGCTTCCTGAAGTTCTGCTGTGCCCTTGGTGCTTTTGCCGCCGATAGATACAATCACATCGCCGGGCTGGAGACCTGCCTCACGTGCTGCCGTGCGGTCGTTCACTTCTTCAACGAGAGCGCCGGCTGTAGTGCCTTTAATATCTTTCTCCTTCACAAGCTCCGGTGTGAGTTCGCGGAAAGCAATGCCGAGATAGGCTCGCTGTACGGTTCCGAAATTGTGAAGATCGCTGATCACTTTCTGGACGATCGACGTCGGAATAGCGAATGAGCAACCTGCGTAAGTACCGGTCTGCGAATAGATGGCGGTGTTGATGCCGACAAGTTCGCCCCGGAGGTTGACGAGTGCGCCACCGGAATTGCCGCGGTTGACGGCTGCGTCGGTCTGGATATAGGATTCAATTCCACCCCGCGACGGCTCTCCTACGCTGGTGCTGATATTGCGTGCTTTAGCACTCACAATGCCTGATGTGACAGTTGATGTGAATCCGAAAGGATTGCCTACTGCAAGCACCCATTCGCCGACGCGTAGATCTTCGGAATTACCCATGGGGATAACGTGGAGATCCGGAGCTTCGATTTTGATCAGAGCGAGATCGGTCTCGGGATCGGATCCGATAACGGTAGCGTCGAAATTACGGTTGTCGTTAAGAGTAACCTCAAGGCGTTCGGCTCCGTCGATGACGTGATTGTTGGTGACGATATATCCGTCTTTGCTGATGATTACGCCGGAGCCGAGGCCGAGTTGCTGCTGCTTGGGCTGTTCCTGCTCTTGCTGCGGCATCTGGCGCCGTCTGCCTGGATTGCCGAAGAAGAAATCGAACAGAGGGTCGTCGAAGTAGCCTCCGTTGCCCTGCATGCCGTATGCCTGGCGTCCCTGAGGCGTTGCGAAGCTCTTGACGGAAACAACGCCGTTGACGGTCTGTTCCGATGCGTTTATGAAGTCCTGCTGGGAAATGAATCGTGCGTCGCCGGCAGGAGTGGCGGCGGCAGCGGGGGTGTATGTTGCGAAAAGTGTATTTTCCTCCGAGCCGTCCGGGCGGGCGACTAAGGCGGTGACTG
>CABRLF010000098.1 GCA_902471685.1 uncultured Porphyromonadaceae bacterium | reverse complement strand
ACCGCTCTTCCGATCTTCATAATAGATTTTATCGAATCCGACACCCATGCGGCGGTAGCTGACATCGAAGCCATCGTATACCCACTGATTCATCTTTTCCCAGAGAGCGCGTACTTCCTTATCGCCTGCTTCCCACTTCTGGAGCATCTCGCGAGCTTCGAGAATAAGAGGAGCCTGAGCCTTGGCTTCGTCTTCGGTCATGTCCGGATTGGCGGCCATCAGCTCTTTCACTTCTTCCTTGTAATGTCTGTCGAACGCAACATAGCAGTCGCCCACAAGGTGGTCGCCTTTCTTGCCGCAGCTTTCGGGAGTAGCGCCGTCGAAATATTTCTTCCACGCAAGCATCGACTTGCAGATATGGATGCCGCGGTCGTTGACGATATTGGTTTTCACCACGCGGTTGCCGCATGCGGCGAGTATATTCGACAGAGAGCTGCCAAGAAGGATATTGCGGAGGTGACCTAAGTGGAGAGGCTTATTCGTGTTGGGTGACGAATACTCGACCATCACCAGCGGACTATCCTCCGTAGCGGGTGTGACACCGTAGTCAGGCGTGGATTCAATGTTTCCGAGAATTCCGGTCCAGTATGTCGGGGTAATGACAATGTTCAGAAATCCTTTGACGGTATTAAAGCCGGCGACGGCAGGCTCATTCTCAACGAGCCACTGCCCTATTTCGGCACCCACGGCCTCGGGAGCCTTGCGGGCGGCCTTGACCCACGGAAAAACCATTACGGTGAGATTGCCCTCGAACTCCTTGCGAGTTGCCTGAGGGTTGACAGATGCAGGGTCAACAGAGATTCCGTAGAGGGCCTCGACGGCCTTTGCCACGGCTTCGGAAATAATTTTGTCCAATGACATGCTATGTATAAATATATTATAAACGTATTTTTCTATTCGTAGATATCTCCGAACTTCATCTTGGCGTCGGTCACCATCTGCTTGATTTTCTGCTCACGGCTTTTGGGACATATGAGCAGAACGCCGTCGGCGTCGGCTACAATATAGTCCTGAAGCCCGTCGACAGCGATGAGCTTCTCTCCGCGGACTGCGAATATATTGCCCGAACTGTTGTAGCTGAGCACTCGGCAGTTCTGGGTCACATTGCCGTCACTGTTCTTGGGAGAGAGATCATAGAGCGCGGACCATGTTCCGAGGTCACTCCACCCGAAAGTCACAGACTCTACATAGACATTCGCTGCCTTTTCCATGAGAGAAAAGTCTATGGAAATGCTCCTGCATGCAGGAAATGCCTGTTCGATAAACTCTTTTTCCGTAGCGGCATCCAGATAGGTGGATTCGGGAACAGATTCGAAGACGTTCTCAATTTCCGGCACATAGGTGGCAAGGGCCTTGCGGACATTTGCGGCCGTCCAGATGAATATGCCTGAATTCCATACGAATTCGCCAGTAGCAAGAAATATCTTCGCCATTTCCAGATCCGGCTTCTCGGTGAAAGTCTTCACCTTCGATATATTGGCATCTACAGGGTCTCCGATCTGAATATAACCGTAGCCTGTCTCTGGCCGCGTGGGGGTAATGCCCAAAGTAAGAAGGGCATCACGACTCTCGACAAACGAGAAGCCCTCCAGAATCGACGATTCGAATTCCCGCTCGCGGGTAATCATATGGTCAGCCGGGGTGACTATCATCGAAGCCTGCGGGTCGCGGGCATGGATATGAGCGGCAGCCCACGCAATACACGGCGCCGTATTACGGCGTGCCGGTTCCAGCAATATTGCGTCGTCGGCCAGCTCGGGGAGCTGCTCGCGTACCAGACCGCCATAAAGCTCATTCGTGACGATGAGAATATTTCCGACAGGCACAATGTTGCGGATCCGGTCAAAACTCATCTGGAGGAGCGTACGGCCCGTACCTAAAAAATCGATGAACTGCTTCGGCAACTGCTTACGGCTATAGGGCCAGAAACGGCTTCCTATGCCGCCGCACATTATCACACAATATCTATGTTGGCTATTATCCATTGAATGTTTTCTGTTACAGAGTTATGTTTTTCTGACGGCGCATTCGAGGCTATCAATCTGCTAATTTACAAATTTCGGGCCATATTCCCAAATATTTGCAAAAGTACAACATTTTTTTTGATTTCGCCGATTCTCCGGAAGTCTGTTTTTAGCAAAAAGGTAGAGCGTATTCTTCTAAAAATCAAAAATATGTCGTGGGGAGAAAGAAAATGCCCGGTCTTTGCAGCCGGGCACTATTAAAAGGGGTTGATTTCTTGTAAAAATCGATTCTCTATGCGAGAATTCGATGTGTCATCCCCGGAGGGAGAGTTGCTTTCACTTCTTGGAGTGATTGCATTCATTGAGATAAATCTCTGCACGGCACATGCAATAGCTGGCGGTGCGGTACCATTTGGAAACGTTCTGTAAAAAACTGTTCATAATGCGTAAGATATATAGTTAAACCTAAAACATGCCGGAATCACTCCGGTATAATCTTTGTTGAACACTTTTCTAAAACGCTGCAAAGTTACAAAAAGTTTGTTCAAAAACAATGTTATATAACATATTTTTATTGGAAGATAGCGAGAAATATTCTCAATCGACCAAAATATTCGCCGTTAAGACCGATTATTAACGAGCTTTAGCAATAATCAAGGCCGCACCGGAGGGCATCCGATGCGGCCTGATATATGATTAAGATTCTGATCAGTCTTTTTTGGGAGCATTACCGTCGCGGCGGGGACGGTCGCCCTCACGACGCGGGCGGTCACCCTCACGACGGGGACGGTCGCCACGGGGGCGATCGCCATCACGGCGGGGACGGTCACCACGAGGAGCACGCTGCGGCTCTACATATCCTTCGGGCTTGGGAAGAAGAGCACGCATCGAAAGACGGTATTTACCGGTCTTCTTATCGATTTCGATAAGCTTAACCTGTACCTTGTCGCCTTCCTTGAGACCGGAAGCTTCCATATCATCGAGGCGCTCCCATGCGATCTCGCTGATGTGGAGAAGGCCGTCACGGTGAGGCATGAACTCTACGAATGCGCCGAAGTCCATGATGGAGCGGACGGTACCTTCGTATACCTTGCCTTCTTCAGGCAGCTCGACGATAGCGTTGATCATCGAGAGGGCCTTGTCGATGGAATCCTTGTTGATACCGGCAACTTCGATATAACCACCTTCGGGAATCTCGTCGATCGATACTGTAGCACCGCTTTCCTCCTGGATACCCTGGATAATCTTTCCGCCCGGGCCGATTACGGCACCGATAAGTTCCTTGGGGATAAGCATGGTGACGATACGCGGAACATTGGGCTTATAGTCGGCACGCGGTTCGGGAATAGCAGCCTCGATGATGTCGAGGATATGCATACGGCCTTCACGAGCCTGATTGAGCGCACGCTCGAGAATCTCATAGCTCAGACCGTCGCACTTGATATCCATCTGGGTGGCAGTGATACCGTCGCGGGTACCGGTCACCTTGAAGTCCATATCGCCGAGGTGGTCCTCGTCACCGAGAATATCGCTCAGGATAGCGTATTTGGGGCTTTCGGAATCGTGGATGAGACCCATAGCGATACCGCTGACGGGTTTCTTCATCTTCACGCCTGCATCGAGAAGGGCGAGTGTGCCTGCGCATACGGTAGCCATAGAGGACGAACCGTTGCTCTCGAGGATATCGCTCACAACGCGGCAAACGTAGGGGAAATCATCGGGGAGCATGCGCTTGAGGGCGCGATGTGCGAGATTGCCGTGACCGATTTCACGACGGCCTACGCCGCGCTGAGCCTTGGCTTCGCCGGTCGAGAAAGGCGGGAAGTTATAGTGGAGGAGGAAGCGTTCTGTTCCGCGTGTGAGAACATCGTCGAGAATCTTCTCATCAAGCTTTGTGCCGAGGGTGACGGTAGCGAGAGCCTGAGTTTCGCCGCGGGTGAAGATTGCAGATCCGTGAGGGCCCGGAAGATAGTCCACTTCCGTCCAGATAGGACGGATTTCGGTTGTCTTACGGCCGTCGAGACGGACGCCTTCGTCAAGGACGCAACGGCGCATAGCCTCTTTTTCAACGTCGTGGTAGTAACGGCGGACCAGCGGTTCCTTGGCTTCGCGTTCCTCTTCGGGAATGGATTCGATATATTCGTTGCAGATTGCCTCGAAAGAATCGTTGCGCCAGTGCTTGTCGGCGCTGCCGGCTTTTGCAATGGCATATGCGCGGTCGTAGCACTTGTCGTGGACGTCCTTGCGGAGTTCTTCGTCGTTCACTTCATGGCAGTATTCGCGCTTTGCCTTTCCGACTTCGGCTGCAAGTTCCATCTGAACCTTGCACTGAACCTTGATAGCGTCGTGAGCGGCACGGAGAGCGGCCAGAAGGTCAGCTTCGCTAACCTCGTTCATTTCGCCTTCCACCATCATGATGTTGTCGTAGGTGGCTCCGACCATAAGCTCCATGTCGGCATTCTTCATCTGCTCGAAAGTCGGGTCGATGACGAATTCACCGTTCACACGGGCAACGCGTACTTCGGAGATAGGACCGTTGAAAGGGATGTCGCTGACAGCGATCGCTGCCGAAGCGGCGAGACCGGCCAGACAGTCGGGAGCATCTTCTCCGTCGGCCGAGAAAAGAATTATGTTGACAAAAGTGTCAGCGTGATAATTGTCGGGGAAAAGGGGGCGAAGAACACGGTCTACAAGACGGGCTGTGAGGACTTCATAATCGCTTGCGCGGCCTTCGCGCTTGAGGAAACCGCCGGGGAAACGGCCGGCTGCCGAGAATTTTTCCTTGTATTCCACCTGAAGGGGCATAAAGTCGACCCCTTCGCCGGCTTCCTGAGCCGAAACTACGGTGGCGAGGAGCATGGTGTTGCCCATGCGTACTTCTACCGCTCCATCGGCCTGTTTAGCCAGCTTACCTGTCTCTATGGTAATTTTCCGGCCATCGGGCAATTCGATGGTTTTTTTGATAATATTCATTACTTGCTTGTTTATTACTTTATTTCGTCAATAATCGCGCAAAGATACGATTTTTTTACGGCACAGCCAAATTTTTTCTAATATTCCTTAACTCTGTAGAATTAACTGCCAGCAGCATTCTCAGCGCACCTCGATTTCGGCGCCAGGGGCGATTCTGTGGCGGCTTGTCTGTCCGGTAGCGGAGATATACTCTACAGATACTGTCCTGCGACCCGGGTTCGCGATCTTCACTTCTCTACCGTCCGCAACAGCCGTAACTCCATCGCCGCGGATGAAGCCGGTGATTTCTCCGGCCAGCGATGCATTCCGGGCAAGTGAGAATGTTGCATATGATGCATTCTTTCGCACCTCGGTCGGAACTGCAAAAACCGGAGCCGCACCATCTATGCTCACTCCCGATACTGAAGCGTTTTTGTCTCCGAAGAAGTTGGAAACAAGCATGAAATACTTACCTGAAGGATCAGCGGCGATAACGCCGTTCCATCCGGCAGGAAGTGAAAGCATTCGTGTATGGTCGCGCATAGAGCGTGTCATTTCGGAGCTGACCGAAACATAGTAGACCACACAACGCGAATCTACTTCCTCGCCTCCTTTTACAGACCGCTCCACATCGGAGAAAAGGGGATAAAACTTCATGGTCATTATCGAGTTGTTGTTGTCTCGGTCTCCGAATGCCATTTCTTTCCGGCCTGGGGTGACAAATCCGATGTCCTCGCTCACATTCGCCCAGTCGGAGCCGACGCGCACAAATCTGTCATCAACAATGACGTTGTTCTCAGGCGAGAGAGTCCTGTTGGTATCCGTGAATTCATCCAGACTGATTGCCATAAGACCGCCACGTGCTCCGAGGATACTGGCATCCCTGTTCGCACGGACTGCGTCAAGGTAAATAACGGCATTTGCCGGTGTTGAATAGATTGCGAAACGATTGTTGAGAGTACTGTCGTTTGTATTGATTTCGCCATTCATCACCCATGTGCTGTCGGTCATCTGATAAAGACCGGGAACGACCGCCGAGGCATTTGTCTTGCAGCCATCGACAATGTACCATCCCAGAAAATTACCGGTCTGGTTGGCGCGATAGGGGACGATGATCTTATTGCGGCCGGGATCGGTCGAAGTAAGATAGCCTGTAAAACTCGGCAGACCGGAACTCCAGGAAAAAGTAGAAAACCGGTCCGGAGTGGTCGATGCTATGATATTCTGGCATTCAAAGAACTTGGTCTTGCCGTTCTCCGCGGCGAATTCCGGCCATTCAGCCGGCACGATATCGGCCGTAGGCAGAACTTCGTGCATTAGCCATGTCATCATCATACGGTGCCCCTCGACACCCATTCGACGCGCACCAACATCTGCGCGCAGGAGCCATGAGCCGTCAGCGGTCGTGGTCTGGCGAGCCTTGATGTTCTTGAATGCGAGATTCTCAAGCATGAGAGCATTGGGGTCGCGCAGGAAACAGGCGGCCGTGCTGTAGGATGTTATCTGATCGAAAAGGAAAAGACTCCAGTCGTTGCCGTTAGGCATAGCAAGCTCGCCGTCGGCAAGAGCAAGCCGGTTGAGAACGCGATCCATGACCTCCTGATTGTTGTGCATCAGGGCATTTGTCTTCCATTTTTCCTCACCGTAGAGACCGGTCTGAAATAGTTTGAGAGCAAGAGCAGCCTCTCCGAGTTCCTGCATCACGACATTCTGATAGCTCGTATGGAAGAAATTGTGATTCTGAAGAGTATAGTCCGGATAAAGATTGGCACCACGATATAAGTCGGATATAGTCTTCGAGTCATACTCTAGATCGATTATGGTGCGGTTCTGCGCATCGGAAGGATGCGAATAGCTGTTGACAGCGAATTCACGAAGCTTGTCGAACCACAGCGGTGCCAGCTCATGATTCGGGAAAAGTCCGAGAGCCGCAGCAAGAACATCTGCTTCCCAGCCGTTTTCCTCCGATTTGGTATCGCCTATATATCCTGTAGGGACTTCACGGTTCAGCTCGTAGGCACATTCCGACACGAGCATAGCCTCCACCGCGGCTTTCTCGGCATCGGAGAGTTTATCCCACTGGAAGAATGCGGAGTAGGCCACCGACATGGCCCACAGTGAAGATTCCCATTGTCCTTCTCCGGCAGCCGATCCCCAGTAACGGTCGCCCTTGCAGGGATATGTATGGTTGGCGCGGTGTGTTGCAAGAGAATAGCGCAGCGAACGGCGTGCAAGATCCTCCAGCCGCTCCCATGTGACACCCTCCGGGAGAGTAACTTTATCTTGGCCGTATTTCACCAGAAAAGCGCATATCATTCCCAGATCGGCGTTATGACGCACGCCCTGCTCGTTGTTTCCGAAAGTATTCTCGCCGCGGAAAGTGATCAGTTCCGGAGTTATCTCCTCAACATTCGCGTTCATATATTGCGAAAAATCGGCGAGCATCTGCAGCATATCGTCCTTCATCTGAGTCTCAGAGACGAAATCGCGCGTTATCACTCCTTCAGTAGGACTCTGAGCGTAGACAGACAACAGCAGGCATGCGAAAAGCATGCAACTCAGGATTTTTTTCATGGCGTTCAGGATTGCCGTCCCCGCAATGAGGACGGATTATTTGGTTATTACAATTTTTTCGGTTTTCGAGCCTGTGCGGCGGATATATACCCCGGGGCCGGGATTGTCGACGCGGATTCCCTGAGGCGTGAAATATTCCGGTGTTCCGTTCTCTTCCGGCATGACATCGGTAATACCCGACGAAGCAATGGTCACTACGGCAGCATTCGATTTCTGAGAGCGGTTCTTGCTCCGGTCTTCTCCTACAATATAGAATACGATGCTGCTGCGGTCTGTATCCAGAGAAACATGATATTCCGTCGTTTTTCCAACATCGAGATCATCATATCCGGCAAACGGAACGACTGCTCCATCTTCTTCATAACCGACTGTGAGATAATACTTGGCGGCATATTCAAGCGGATTCCATCTCAGAGTGATATCTGCTGCGGTTTCGGTTTCGCCGTTAAGAGCTTCGGGGGTCACATACCGGAAGTCGCGCTCGGCATAGAATGATATAATGCCGCCGTCTTCGGCAATATCGGAAATGAAAACATCGACAGGATTGCCACGCCACACTTTCAGTGCGGGGTCCGTTTCGGCCGAAAGCTCCGTCACCTCACTTGTTCCCGGGAAGGGATAGCCCTCCATAACGGCAGGATTGAAGCTGTCGGCTTCTCCGCAAGCCTCGATCAGATCCACATAATTATGCGATTCATTGTTGTTCACACTGTTTGAATCCCAGACAAACTGGTTGAAATCCACATGCCACACAAGCATTCCATGGCCGGGCAAATATGTATCCCAACCCGTCTGCTGACGGTTCTCCAAAAGGAAAAACTCGTTGGTGCGCGAGGTAAGAACAATGATGCAGTCGTTACTCTTCTGTATTTCCTCGAGCTGATATTCTCCACTCGCCGATACCGCGCGCGGCACAAGCCATCCCATGGCATTACGCTCGAACGCGCTGTAGGCCGGAGGCGTATTGCCTTCATTATTATATGGCCCGTAGTCGAGGACAGACCATTCGCCGGGCGTATAATCCACACTGCTGTCTTCAGTATTATAGAGATCGGGCAATCCCATCACATGTGAGAATTCATGCACGAAAGTACCGATGGGCGCCGGTTTTCCGCCCGGCATCCATTCATTTGTGCAGCAATAACCGAAAAGCTTTTTACCGTTGTAAATATGAGTCCCGGTCACACTCCATGAATGGGGCCATACCGACTCGGCCGGACCGCCCGAAGCTTCGCCCTCACCGGCATAGACAATAAAAATATTATCTATGTTTCCGTCATTGTCGTAATCGTACTTTGAGAAATCAATACTCTCCTTAAAAGCCTCAACTGCTTCCAGCGCCATTGCACGCGGATTCTGGTCACTGCCCCCGCTGTTGCCGCCATAATAGGCGCGTGTGTTGGCAAGCTTTACAGGCCCGCAGACATCGTAATGAATATCGAAGATTCCGGAACTCTGCTCAAGGAAATAGTCGCGCACTGACCCTGTACCTCCGTTTTCGCTGAAACCTTCCTGATTGAAAAGTTTATCGAAATATTCCTGCGGATTCGGCGTGCTGAACGCCACATCCGTATACTCGACAAGAAATACCAGCGACCGTACTTTTCCATGCCGCGGATAGTTGCCGGAAGAAAGCCCGAGGCCGTTCTGGGGCAATATACCTTCACCTGATGGGAATCTGTCGACGGCGGGGTGAATGCGCGTCTCGGTCTTGATTGCCCGGAAAGCTTTGGCGAAATCGCTGAGCGATGTCACATCTGAAACAGTCCGGCCGCGACCTAATTCGGCCGCTGATACTCCGAGAGAAATCTTTCCATCCTCCACAAAGGCAAGCCGTAGCGTTCCGGCCGAATCCATGAGCATCGGAAATCCGTTCTCGGACACATAGTAATGGCCTGATTCATCACCTACAAGACGCGCCGATACAACAGAGCCATCGGGCTGCCAGTAATTATTAAACCCGCGCCTGGCAGGCACTGCATATATGGCTGAGATCGCCGTCAGCAGTCCGACGGCAAAAGAGATGACGCGTTTCATCGATTGCGGAGAATTACCTGTCAGCACCCTTGGCCTGATTCATCTCAGAAGGATGCTTTATAAAATATTGATTAAGAAGCTCGCTGATATCGAAATAGAATCCCTCCGTCTTTTTTTCGGAGTCGGATGTATTGATCGAAATAAAGTCATAGTACGGAGGCTCGAAACGCTGGCTCGATGCCGTCTTGCCCGAAAGATTCAGAAAATCGTATTCGTGCTGCGGATAGACAACCACAAAAGCGTTCTCCGGCGACTCTCCGGTTCCGGACGCCGCTATGACAAGAAGAAGATGATTGAGCTTGTACTGCCAGATGCGGGCAAGATCGTATTTCCGGTTCTGTTCGTAGACGTATATTCTGTTGGTAAGCTGGCGCAGGTCGACAGGATTATCCTCAAGTACCTGAAGAGCATAATCAAGCATCTTGCCGCGCTCCGCACGGGTACGGTCTTTCTTGGCGTAGATCGGCAGGAGTTCCTGAAGGAGTGCCGGATTAGGAGCCTCCCGGTATGGATCATAATCCTCCTGATACATCGTACCGTAATAGAAATACTGGAATTCCTCGGCTGTCATGGATGTATCGTTCGCCATGAACGACTTGAGCAGACGGGGATAATAGAATTTCGAGTTTTCATCGACACAGGCTTTGCTGATCGCTTCAAGATCGGGGCGCCCAAGATCTGCACGGGCATTCGTCTTGGCAGCCCCTGCGATTCCGGTGCCGAGGGCTGCCGACAGTGCTATGGTGATAATTTTTTTTATGAATTTCATTGCAGAACAGAGACTAAGGCTACGGCCGAGGCAGAGACGGTGACCACCGCCTGAAACCCGCGGGCACATAGAAATTGGACAAACTGACCGGAAGCAATGGCGTAGCCGGGAGCCCCGGGAGTACGCATGTATGCCACAGCGCCTATGAACGCAGCCAGCGCCGATCCAAGTATCACGGCTCCTGAGGTCGGAGCGAAGGCGAAGCCGAGGAATGCACCGACGAGTGCTCCGGCAGAGACAAATGCATTGCCGCGAATATCTCGGTTGGCATCGCCACGCCCGAGTCCGCGAAGCACAAGCACTATCAGTGCCGCCGCAGCCCAGTAGAGAAGCACATGGTCGCTGACGTAAGGAGCGCCTGAGAAATATGCGCACAAGAGCGCCAGAAAGGCTGCCACAACTGCCGGCAACCGAGGAACAAACATCATCACTACGGCAGCAACAGCAAAAATATAGGTGAAAAGGATATAGGCACTTCCGGTCATGTTTGCAAAGATAGCAAAAATTACGTTTCTTCGCCGGTCCCGGTTGCGTTTTTTCGTTT
>CABRLF010000097.1 GCA_902471685.1 uncultured Porphyromonadaceae bacterium | reverse complement strand
GCTATTCACTCATGATTTTTGATTCAAAAATGAGAACATAGAACTGAACACCCTAATTGTTTTCTCAAATGTTTTATCCAGCAGAATAGAAGAGGACATTAAAACAGTGATATTCAGATTGGATGGAGGGGGTGAGGATGGGGCTGTGGCAAACTTATTGGTTGGTGTAGGTGTTATATTTTTGCGTTTTATATGAGATTATGCAAATATAATGAGCAACCGTTTATTTATTAGAGGAGGAATGAGCCGGAATGGTAATAGGATTACGGGGTGGAGTGTGGCGGGACTGCTCGTCGCCATAGGGATAGTGTTTGGCGATATCGGAACGTCGCCGCTCTATGTCATGAAGGCTATTCTGAATGTCAACCCTGAGTTCGACCGGGATTATATTATCGGAGCGGTATCGTGTGTGATATGGACTCTCACGCTTCAGACCACAATCAAGTATGTGACGGTAGCTCTTCGCGCCGACAATAATGGCGAGGGTGGTATTATGGCACTTTTTTCACTGGTGAAAAAGACAGGGACAAAGGGATGGCCTTTCGTTGTGGCTGCCATAGGAGCAAGCGCGATGCTTGCTGACGGAATAATAACACCGGCAGTGACGGTTACGTCGGCCGTGGAAGGCTTGCGTTCAATATATGTCGCGACGCCTGTGGTGCCGATTGTGCTGGTGATAATAACCGTGGTGTTCTTTGTGCAGCGTTCGGGGTCGTCTAAGATCGGCAGATTCTTTGGTCCGGTAATGCTCGTGTGGTTTCTGATGCTCGGCATACTCGGGCTTATGAATGTGTGGAGTGATCTCTCCATATTCAAGGCATTCAATCCCTATTATGCGGTGAGGCTGATTATTTCCAGCCCTGAATGGATGTTCATACTCGGAGCGGTGTTTCTCTGCACTACGGGTGCGGAGGCATTGTACGCCGATCTGGGGCATTGCGGCCGTTACAATATTACTTTCAGCTGGCTTTTTGTCAAAGTCATGCTCATTTTCAATTATCTCGGGCAGGGTGCATGGATTCTGTCACATGCCGGTTCTGTTGATGGTCAGGTAAATCCGTTCTACGGAATGATGCCGGCAGGCTTTCTGGGCGTGGGTATAGTCATAGCTACTGTTGCCGCCATAATTGCGAGTCAGGCGCTGATAAGCGGGGTGTTTTCTCTGATAGGCGAGGCTGTGAATCTTGATATCTGGCCAAGGATGAAGATTAATCATACGGGAAATGTCAAAGGGCAGTTGTACGTTCCGGGTATAAATCTGTTTCTGTATCTGGGATGCGTCGGTACGGTGCTGCTGTTCCAGTCTTCAAGCCGCATGGAAGCCGCCTATGGGTTAGCGATTACCATAACAATGCTGACCACGACAATCCTGCTGTGGCGTTATATGAGGAATATCGGAATACGTGCGTGGCTCACATCATCTTTTTTCATAGTGTTCTGCCTGCTCGAAGGTGCTTTCTTCGCCGCCAATATGTTCAAGTTCGTGCATGGCGGCTGGTTTACCGTTCTGATAGCCTGCGTGCTGTTCTGCATAATGTTTGTCTGGAACAAAGGACGCTCATTCCATCGCAGCCATCTGGAATATAAATATTTTCCGGATTATATAGACATGGTTACCGCCATAAAAAATGATGCTGAGATCCCGCGCTATGCTTCGAATGTAGTGTACATCAGTTTTTCGCCGACAAGGAATATGGTAGAAAGCAAACTCCTGTACTCGATAATCAACAAACAGCCCAAAAGGGCTGATCATTACTGGATTATCCGCATAGAGCATACTGACATGCCATATACGCTCGATTATTCCGTTGACACGATGGTAAAGGATGCCATTTTTCTGGTGACCGTAAGATTCGGTTTCAAGGTGCAGCCGCGGATCAATGTCTTTCTGAGGCAGATAGTGGAGGATCTTGTGGCGAAAGGCGATCTTTCGCTGACAAGCAAGTATCCTTCTATGAAACGGTACGGAATACCGGGAGACTTCCGGTTTGTGCTCATTCATAGAGTGTTCTCTCCTGTGAGCATATGCAATGCTTATGAACGCAAAGTCCTGACTGCGTATGAAATACTGCAGCATATATCCGAGTCGGCAGAAAATGCATTAGGCCTGGATACAAGCGTAGTCACGGTGGAAACTGTTCCATTGGTCATCTCAAGTGGTCCGGAAATAAGAATCAAGAGGATTCAGGAATGAATTGTGCTTTTGATTTCGATACAAGGGTGGAGGGGAAATGGATGATGGGGCTAATTCTATCAGGATATTTTATGTTTTTTTACATAAAAAGATTAAATTTGCGTCTTGATTTATATTAGTTCTAGAATGAATTATCGTATTATCTCTTTAGTCATCTTCAATTTTATTGCAGGAGCAGCGGTTGCGCAGACTGAAGTGGCGGACAGCGTCAGAAAGCAGACGCTTGGCGAGGTTGTCGTGGAAGCGAGCAACCAGAGGACATCCTCGAATGTATCTACTTATATTCCTATGACCCGTCAAAAAAACGCGGCGAGCGATGCGATCTCGCTTCTGAGCCAGATGGCGATTCCTCAGATCGAGGTGGATCCGGTCGGTCAGGCGGTCAAAACGGCATCCGGGCAGAATGTGTCTGTATTCATCGATTATCTTCCGGCTACACGCCAGGACCTGCAGGGTATGCGGACGCAGGATGTGAAAAGGGTAGAGTATTATCTGCATCCGACCGATCCGAGGTTTCGGGGAGCGCACTATGCCATTAATTTCGTAATGCAGAAATACGAATGGGGCGGTTATACAAAGGTAACCGGCAACAAATGGTTTGGCGTCAACCGTACGGAGGGAGATGTTTATTCCAAAATGGCATACAGGAAGATGGTTTTTGACGTATATGCCGATGAGATATACCTCACAAACCGACATGGAGGAGTCAGCTCTACCGAGACATTCCGGTTTGAAGATCTATATGGCAAAGGATCGCAGACAGTCCAAAGGACGTCTACGACGAATTCATCACTTTATCGCTCCAACGCTGCAGACGTTGCTCTGCGGGCTCTGTATAACAGTGATAAAGTGAGAATCTCAAATCATCTCTCGTACAGCCTCACCCATACTCCGCATGATGATAAGGTAAATTCGTTGCTCTATTCTTCGGCACTGTTCCAGCCATCGACTTCTTCGACGGCAGAGTCGAGCCACAACTGGGCAATTACATATAACGGCAATTTCTACTTCAATTTTTCTCCGAGATTCTCGCTTGAAGCGGAGGCAGTCTATACTTACGGTAAAAACAAAACCGATTCGCGCTATTCTACAGGCGAAGCGTTTTCCATTACCAATAATGCTTCGGAAGATGTGCATAATTTTCAGCTGAATCCACGGTTGCACTGGCAGCTCGACGAGAACAACACTTTAGTGTTTAATTTCGCTACATCGCAGAACTGGAACTTTATTGATTATTCCGGCGATTCTCCGTCGCATCAGAAATATAATGTCGGCGGCTATCTCATCGGCGCCCATTACGATCTGAATCTTGAAAAGTGGAACATAGGCGGAGAGTTCGGCTGGGTGTGGGAGCGCAATCATATCGGCGACAGCCGGATGAACAATAATTTCCCTCAGGCTAATGCCTACGCTACTTTCTCTCCGACGGACAAACATCAGTTTGAGGCCAACTGGGAGTATGGAAAGGAAGTACCTGATGCCTCGCAGAAAAGCCCGAACATGCTCCGGCAGGATGAACTTATGTGGTATCAGGGCACTCCGACACTGTCGGATTATTCCAATCAAAGTGCCGGGCTTACATATACCTGGCTGCCGGACAACAGGTGGCAGCTGTCGGCCGACGGATATATCTATATGCTCGGCAACCGATGTGTGACCATCTATTCGCCCACGGCCCCCGAAGGGACAATGCTGCGCCGGTATGTCAACGACGGTGATTACCGGAGCGGTATGGTCGGTATTTCCGCTACGGGAAGATTCTTCGGCGGAAGGCTCGTTGCGAAGCTGCGTCCGCAATACTGGATACGCAAGACCACAGGGGCATATGCGAGTACAAGAAACGAACTGACGTGTACGGCCCAGGCTACGTGCTACTTCGGCAGATTCTATCTTTTATTCTGGTATGTGACGCGGAGCCGCTATCAGGAGGAACAAAGCGGTATCGTAGAGCGCTCCCCGGCCAAATATCAGATTCAGGCCGGATGGAGCTCTAATGGCTGGAATATCAGAGCCGGAGCATATAATTTCCTGCGTACATCGTGGGAAGATTCAAGAGAGACACTCACGAGCCAATATTACGGATTCGACCGCAAAGTATACTCGACCGCTCAGCACTGGCGCGCGACCATAGCTGTCTCATATACTTTCGGTTATGGAAAGAAGGTAGACCACTTCGACGAAGTCACAGGTTCCGGTACCGCCGGGTCGGCAATCCTGAAATAAGAGAATAAGGTATAGCGATCCTTCTTTTGGGTATTCTTCTTACCTTTTTCGCATTTGTTTTGACCGGGTTTGAGGATTTTGGTATACACATCCGTAATTCTGGTATGAGTTTGTGTGCGATGAAGTATAATTTTGCAATGTCCAAAAAAGTTAAGAATAAAACTAAACAAGACATGAAGAAATTAGTGATTTCAATTTTTGCCGTCATCGCCACTATACTCATGGCGTGCGCATCGGGAGAGAATAAAAACCAGGCCACAGCTGCCGCACCTGTTCTTGTTGCATTCTTTTCTGCGCAGGGCCACACCAAGGCTCTTGCAGAGAAAATCGCAAAGGCAACTGGCGGCACACTGTTTCAGATAGAACCTGCCGAACCGTATACAGAGGCAGACCTTGACGGATGGAACGACAGCGCACGCGGCACACGCGAGTCGAAAGACCGCAGCACGCGCCCCGGCATCAGCAACCGTGTGGATAATTTCGCGCAGTACGATACCATATATCTCGGTTTCCCTATATGGTGGTATACGGCCCCGACAATCATCAATACATTTCTTGAGAGTTACGATACCGCGGGCAAGGTCATCATTCCTTTCGCCACATCGGGCGGCAGCGGATACGGCAATACGGAGAAAGACCTGAAGGTATCGGCTCCCGAAGCAGTGTTCCGTCCGGGACGGGTGCTCAACAATGCCACAGACAAGCAGGTAGAGCAATGGGTGAAATCAGCTAAATGACGGATATGGTGTGGATCGGAGCCAATGTCACGATCGTGCCCGGAGTAACTGCAGGCGACGGCGCGATTCTTGCCGCCGGAGCAGTTATTACGAAAGATGTGGCTCCACGCGCTGTCGTCGTCGGCGTAGCTGCAAGGTCCCTCAAAATGATTTAAGGTATATATTAAAGATAAGAAGTGTCCCCGCGGTATAGAGTCTTAAAGGCTCATTTTACCGTGGGGATATTGTTTGTAACCCGGAATATTAGCTAAAATGAACCATAATCTAACAGAAAAGAGCTATAATCTAAAATTGCGGCTTCAAAATCGAATACATGCAGTAGCGTGAAATAACGTGGTGAAAGTAAATTTGGACTAATTTTGCAGTGCCGTAGCAGCATGGTCTCCGATACTCTGCGGCTTAACGTATTTTCTTTCGGAATATACTGAAATCTTAAAACCATATCAACAAACACAATGAAACTGACCTTCAAAAACATCATACTGCTGGCCTTTATGGTGCCTATGACATGCGGCGCGGCGGTATTGTGGGAGAAAACACCACATGGAGTCAAAGCTCGCGTGGATTCCACCGACATTGAGATGACATTCTATACCCCGGCTGCCGTACGCGTTGTCAAAACTCCGGCCGGAAAAGTCATCACCGACACAAGTCTGTCGGTCGTCGCACGACCGGCCGACGTAAGGTTTACCGCAACGCAGTCGGGCAATAAAGTCAGCCTCCGAAGCGACGATGTGACTGCATCGCTCGACCTGAGAACCGGAGAAATCCAATTCTCAAGCCGCAAGGGGAAGCCACTTCTCCGCGAAAAAGGCAACGCTATATTCGCTCCGGTCATTGATGCCGGAGAGCCGTCCATGAGCGTACGACAGGCATTTGTGCTCGACAAGGAGGAACCTATCTACGGGCTCGGAAATCTGGAGCACGGCAATCTGTCGCAGCGCGGGGTCGACCGTAAGCTTATGCCGGGCAATGTCGAGGACGGTATTCCGGTGTTCCAGTCGGCTAAGGGTTATGGTGTGATATGGGACAACTATTCGCCCACTCAATTCACCGATACTCCGACTTCCACTTCCTTTGATTCGGAAGTAGGTCAAGGTGTGGACTATTACTTCATGTACGGCGGCAACTCCGACGGCGTCATAGCCCAGATCCGTGAGCTCACCGGCGATGTGCCGATGTTCCCCCTCTGGACCTATGGCTTCTGGCAGAGCCGCGAGCGCTATAAAAGTCAGGACGAAATCACCGAAGTTGTCCATAAATACCGCGAACAGGGTGTGCCTCTCGACGGCATTATCCAGGACTGGCAGTACTGGGGCAACAACTATCTCTGGAATGCGATGGAATTCATGAGTCCTGATTTCACCAACCCGAAGGCAATGATGGATGACATTCATTCGAACAATGCTCATGCGATCATCTCTATCTGGTCCTCTTTCGGCCCGATGACCAAACAATACCGGGAGCTGGACAGCAAAGGCCTCCTTTTCAAGATCGAGACATGGCCCCAGTCGGGTATCAGCCATATGTGGCCTCCGAGAATGGACTATGCCTCAGGTGTCAGTGTCTACAACTGCTATTCGCCCGAGGCCCGCGACATATATTGGAACAACCTCAAGCGGCTCTACGATCTTGACCTCGACGGATGGTGGATGGATTCCACCGAGCCCGATCACTTTAACGCCACAAAAGAAGACTTCGACATCCAGACCGGCATGGGATCATGGCGCAAGGTGCGCAATGCCTATCCTCTTATGACTGTCGGCGGTGTCTATGATCATCAGCGTGCAGCAGGTACCGACAAGCGTGTTTTTATCCTGACCCGCTCGGGATATACCGGTCAGCAACGCTACGGATGCAATGTCTGGACAGGCGACGTGCAATCGACATGGAATAATCTCCGCAGTCAGGTACCTGCAGCCCTGAATTTCTCCATGACCGGCAATCCGCATGTAAATTCCGACATCGGCGGTTTCTTCTGCGGCATGTACAATGTCAACGGTGCCCCGGCTTATAAAAATCCGGCATTTCAGGAATTATATGTCCGCTGGCTGCAGTTCGGCCTGTTCAGTCCCATGATGCGTTCACACGGAACCGACGCTTACCGCGAGATATATTATTTCGGAAAAGCGGGCGAACCGGTCTATGATGCCATCGCCGCTGCCATCCGGCTGCGCTACCGTCTCCTACCCTATATCTATTCAACGGCATGGGATGTATGCCATAACCGCTCAAGCTTCATGCGTCCTTTGGTCATGGATTTCCCTGCGGATAAAGCCGGTCTGACTCGAGCCGACGAGTTCATGTTCGGACAAGAACTTCTTGCCGCTCCGGTTCTTGAGGCACGATACACAGCCGAGCAACAATCCAACCGCGACGAAAACACCGGCTGGGACAAAAACGACAACAATTCATCGGAAATTAGCTCTGTCGACTTCACGGCGCCCGTCACCGCCGACGTCTATCTGCCCAAAGGCGCGAAGTGGTATGATTTCTTCACCGGGAAAGTGTACAACGGAGGCCAGTCGATTGTGATTCCTGCTGATATATCCACAATTCCTCTGTTCGTCAAAGCCGGTTCGATCCTTCCCCTCGGTCCTGACGTGCAGTATGCCACCGAGAAGCCATGGGATAATCTCGATATTATCGTATATCCAGGGAAATCCGGACAGTTTGACCTCTATGAGGACGAAAACGACAATTATAACTACGAGAAAGGTATCTACTCCACCATCCGGTTCAGTTGGGACGACAAGACCCGTACCCTCACCATCGCCGACCGCAAAGGCGAGTTCCCCGGGATGCCGGAACTGCGCACTTTCAGCATAACAGCGGCTGATAAGCCCGGAAATACCGTTCCCGCCGAATATTCAGGCAAAGAGATCAAAGTCAAACTCTGATATACGAAAAAGATATATAGCCTGCGGTGAGTGGACATATGTCACACGCCGCAGGCTATTGCTATTATATTGGGAGCGACTGATTCTGAACCGTTATTCATGATCCGTTATTAAACAAATTATATCTCTTGTCTCTTATTTATATAAAAGTAAGTAAGATGATAAGAAATACGATATACAGCAAGTTTTCCCAATGGGTCGAGGCTCAGCCTGATGCGATTGCTATTGTCGGGGATGGCCAGTCCGTGACATACCGGGAATTGGACAAGATGGCAAACTCGATAATGGCGAAATTCTATAATATGCATTATTCGGCTATCGGGATAGTGATGGATCATGGCATAGAGATGATAGCGGCCATGCTCGGAGTGCTGAAAAGCGGAGCGTTCTACGTTCCGGCTGAGCCTTCTCTGCCATGCAAGCGCATTGATTACATGATGCGGACTGCAGGAGTTGAGCTGATAATCACAGACGGGTATTGCAGCGATCTAAAACTGTCGGCCCCGCTGCCTGACAGGTCGGAACCTGACAGCGTGGCATATATCCTTTATACATCCGGTACTTCGGGGCGTCCGAAAGGCGTTATGGTCGAGAACCATAGCGTGGTGAATTATGCCGAGGCGTTTGAAAAAGAATTCCATGTGACTCCGGCAGATGTGATGCTTCAGTATTCGGTGTGCTCATTCGATATCTTTGTAGAGGAAGTTTTCACAACGTTGCTCAATGGTGCGGTGCTGGCGATTCCATCGAAAGAAGTACATGATGGCACGCTTGCCAATCTGATGGCATTTTGCGAACGGCATGGCGTTACTGAAATCAGCGGCTTCCCCTATCTTCTCTCCGACATGAACCGCTACCGCACTTATCCATCCCGACTCCGTGTGCTCATCAGTGGAGGTGATGTGATAAGGGCTTCCTATATAACCTGGCTAAAGGACTGCGGTTTTGTGATATACAATACCTACGGTCCAAGCGAGGCCACTGTCTGCGCTACTTATTCGCGTATAGACAATGCCGCACCACTCGAAGACGGCACTTATCCTGTGGGCAAGGCAATCAATGGCGTAGATGTAAAAATCCTTGATGACAATCTCAAAGAAGTGGCTCCCGGCGAGGTTGGAGAAATCTGTATTTCCGGCAACGGAGTGTCGCGCGGCTATCTCGGCAATCCGCCCGAGCAGGTAAACTTTGTCACGCTTGACGACGGTTCGAGGATATATCGCAGCGGAGATCTCGGCTACAGACTACCGGACGGCAGCATCGCTTTCCTGCGGCGAAAGGACCGGCAGGTGATGATACTGGGCAAGCGAGTGGAACCGGAAGAAGTGGAGAACGTGCTGAACGAATGCCCGTGTGTGGAGCGCGGAGTGGTACGCCCATTCATAGACGAACAGGGACTGGCATATCTTACCGCTTATTTTGTGCCGTCGCACAAAAACTGTGAACTCAGCCGTATCATCAGTTTTCTGCGAGCCAGTCTTGCCGATTTCATGGTGCCGGAGTTCTTTGTGAAAATGGAAGAAATACCTCTCACGGAACGCGGGAAAGTAAACGACCGTCTTCTGCCGGTTGTAATGAAAACAGGGATTCCGGAATGAACGTCGATATAAGAGAGATATCCTCTCTGCCTTTGCTTATGCACTGGCGCAAGGAGGTGATTGAGAGTGTCTTCGGAGTGGCGCCTTCGAAACGTCTGCTGGTGGCCAACCGTCAGTATTACAGCCGGCATATCCCTGACGGAACGCATATTGCTGTAGAAGCTAAAGTTGACGGTACGGGCGTTGGATGCGGTGCTCTCTGTCTCTCCGATGAATTGCCGTCGCCCGATAACCCGACGGGCCAATGCGCATATCTGATGAACATCTATGTGCGCGAGAAATATCGTGGTCAGGGAATAGGGCATACCATCGTCCGGTGGCTTGTCGCAAGGGCAATGCAGCTTGGCTGCGGCAAGATATATCTTGAAACCACCGATGTAGCCCGCTCGTTATATAAGAATATTGGATTTAGCGAATTAAAAGGATATATGAAATATGCAGACATTCACGATAGCGAATCTTAAAATCACGGTGGTCAAAGAATCGGCCGACAGGATATGTTATGTTCTCTATCCTCTTGATTCTCTGTGGGGATGGATTGAGGAGTTTGCGCATGAATACGGCGTAACGATGGTCGCTGTCACAGGCATGGACTGGGACAATGATCTCACTCCCTGGCCAGCCCAGGGACAACCGCCCGGCTCTCCGGATTTCAAAGGTGAAGCACGAGAGTTCCTGTCAACGCTCACGACAAAAGTACTTCCCGAAGCAGAAAGCCGGCTCGGTATCTCTGCTGATGTTGTCCGGACTCTGGCGGGCGTTTCTCTTTCAGGACTCTTTACCCTCTGGCAGTGGATGATATGCGATAAATTCCGGAATATAATCAGCCTGTCCGGTTCATTCTGGTATGACGGCTTTGTGGAGTGGCTCAAGTCGCAGCCGATACCGGCTAAAACCGGGAAAGCCTATTTCCTGCTCGGAAATCTTGAGGCGAAAACAAATATCAAGGCATTCCAGCCGGTGCAGACCGATACCCAAGAGATTGTCCGTTATCTGCACGAAAAGGGCGTCGATGATTATTTCGAGCTTGTCCCCGGCAATCATTACCAGTATGGCGAGCAGCGACTTAACCGTGCCCTGACCTGGATGTTCGGCTGATTTCGGTATTTTTATCACGGCTCTTTCATTTAAGATAAAAAAAAGCGTATATTTCCCCTTACCCGGTTCAAGTCGAGCCGGGTGATTTTTCAATGTTGAATGTCAGTATTTTATCTTTTAGTCAAAATCTATTTTTTTTTATTTTTGGCTCAAAAATCGAAGTAGTTTTGTAAAGTTCATCGATATATGCCTCAT
>CABRLF010000096.1 GCA_902471685.1 uncultured Porphyromonadaceae bacterium | reverse complement strand
GGGCCGAGAGTATTTTTTTCAGAAGCGGAGACCGGTGGAGATTACGATGTTATTGTAGGTGTCGGTGACACCGGCTGTAGGAGCGCGCAGACCGTCGAAATCGGTATAAGCGTGCCATGTGCCTTTCTTGCGTGTGAACTGCCAAGCGATGTCGGCATACCATCCGCCGGAGTGATATCCGAGGCCGAGCGAGACATTCTGTGTATCGCCGAAGAATGTATAGTCGGGAGCAGTGCCTGAGGTATATATCATAGTTCCGGGAGCTTTTGCTTCCTGCTTCACGCACGAACTCTGGTAGTTGTAACCGGCGCGTACGCTCCAGTTATTGTCTATGCGGTATTCAGCGCCGAGACGGAAGATATTGGCTGCGCGGTAGTTGTTCTTTATATCCTCGTTAGCGTATGTGTTATCTTCAAAACTACCGTAGTAACCGGATTCCTGTTTCATCTTCATGTCGGCGTATGCCACGCGCTCGTAGTCGGCGCTGAGGATGGCACGGCCGCCTACAACGCCCGAAATACCGAGCATAAAGCGCCAAGGAGTAGTGAGGCGCGACTTGTAGTCATAGTCGGGAGTGGAGTAGCCGTTGGAGTTGGTGTCGGTTGTGCCGTCGGGAGTGTAGTTGTATTGCGTTACGTCGCCGTATCCCTGATGAGAAAGATGCATCCATGTGGGGGTGTGGACAGCGATACCGATACGCAGCTGGTCGAGAGGACGGACAATGACGCCGAGTTTGATATTGGCGCCTGTACCGCTGATGGTCTTCCAGTTGTAGAGGTTGAAATAGCCGTTGCCTGTGGCGAGATTCTTGGTTGCATCATCATATATTAAAGCTCCGGCCATACTTTCGCTGTAGTTGCTTTCAAGTGTGTAATTCAGATCCATGATTCCGACGCCGACGCCCCAGTAAACGACATCGGAGACATTGCCGGCGAAGTCGATGTTGTATTCATCCAGATACCCGCGCTCGCGCTGAAATACCTCAGCATCGCCGTGAGTGCCGTTCTGATAGAGGCCGGCATAACGGTCATTCGCGGTAGTATTGTTGATCATGAAAGAGTTGTAGGCAAGAATCGACAGCCAGTCTTCGCCCGATTCGAACGGATCAGGGCCATCGGAGACATCGAGGAGATTGTCGCTGCTGACGCCGTTGGTGTACGATGCGATGTAGTTGCTCAGAGAAGTGTTCGTGGGGTCGGTGTAGTTCGATGTGATACGGTCGAATTTGCCGATACGGCTGTAGCTGAAGCCCCACTGGAAGTTTCGCATGGCGCCGTTGAGGTTTGTGACGCCAACATATCCGAAGTTGTCGAAAGTGGCTTGGGTCTCGTTCTGGCTGTAATTCCCTCGGTTGGTTACATTCTTGTAGTTACGGAAGCTGACATCGAAAGTGAGACCGATATCGCTGTAACGGTACATGCCGAGGCCGGCGGGATTCTGCGTCATACACGAGATATCTCCACCGAGCGATGTGAATGCACCACCCATGGATATGAATCGTGCCGAACCGCGTAATTGGGATGGCGAAACTGTCAGAGCGTCGACGGCGGACTGTGCCGATGCGCCTGCTGTGATAAGCATGGCCGATGCCAATGCTGTGAATATCCTTCGGTTCATAAATGTGTTTGTTAAGTTGAAAGCGCGTCCGGCGCTAAGGATTAATCAGAGAGAACTGCCGACTGGCGGCGGCAATTTCTTTATTAATAACGCTTAAGTATGCCGGATTGATTTGTGTAATGGAAGGAAATTATATCCGTAGTCCGTCGCCGGAGGCATTGCCGCGGATGCGGTGAGATGCCTCCGGTGCGGAATAAGACTCTTATCGGCGGCCGCGGCCTCCTCCTCCGCCATGATAACCGCCACCGCTACCGCGGGATCCGCCGGATGAATGGCCGGAATTGAAGCTGCCTGAACTTGATCCGCGGTTGAAACTGCCGGAGTTGTAATTGCTGTTGCTGTTGCGGTTGTAGTTGTTCGAACTGTTGTTGTTATTGCGGTATGTATTGCGGTTGCTTGAGTTCGACCGCTGCTGATTGCCGTAATTGTACGAGCGGTTGGAGCCGCTGCTATTGCGGTAACGCTGCGAGTTGCCACGCTGAGCGTTGTTGTACTGCCCGAGCGCGCTGCTGTTGCTGCTGCCTCCGAGCTGAGGACGGGATGCGCCGACCGAACCGTTGTATCCCGGACGAGAGTGAGATCCTGCAGAAGCGGTGCCAGAATTGCCGGGACGTCCCATATTGCCGGGACGCGAAGATGAGGCGCCGTAGTTGTAGCGGTTGCCGGAAGCACCGTTGTTTCCGATGCCGGAAGCTGGGCGGTGCGGACGGGAAGCGCCGGGAGAATTCGAAGCCCAGTGGTTAGGCGGCGGCAGAGGTGCGCCCCACGACGGGCCCCAGCCCCATGACGGGCCCCAACCCCAGCTCCAGGACGGACCCCACCCCCAGCTCCATGACGGACCCCATCCCCAACTCCATGACGGGCCCCATCCCCATGAGGGACCCCACCAGGGATCGCAGAAAGCGAAATCGAACCAGGGATTGAGCCCTACTCTGAAGCGCCATGACGGCGACCAGTAGCTGACCGGAGTATAGGGAGTCCACATTGTGGCGCCCCAACCGTAATCCCAGGGATCGATATTATTGATAACGTAGATGTTTATGTCCTGCTCCGACGGAGTATTGTAGTAATAGTCCATCAGTTCGGAATCGCCGGAACCGGAGACGATTTTCGGATCGTGGTATCGCTCCAGACGGCGTGTATAGGTGAATCCGTCATCGCTGAGGTTCGCGCTCTGAGAAGCCTTTTTGGAGGGTGCTACACGACGGTTGTAGGTGTCAACATCGATATTGAGCGGCTTGTCGGCCCCGGCGGTATATGTGTCGGCCGCAGGAAGAGTCTCGGCACGCAGTTTGGCGAGACGCTGCTCCTCGGCTTTTTTCTTCTTTTCAGCCTTGGCGGGTGAATAGTACAGATCATCGAATGGATCCTGTGCATTCACGGCTGTCGGAACTGCCAGAAGGGCAGCTAACATGATGAGCAAGGTTTTGGTGATCTTTTTCATTTGTGTATCCTTTGTTTTATTTCCTTTTACATAATAAGACGCGCGAGATAGCGTTTGGTTTAGAGCCTTTTATCTCTTTAAATACAAAAATAATGCATATTGACGAGAAAAAAAGTGACAACAGCGAAGTTTTAATGATTTTTAAGCCACTGTCAGGCCTGAATTCGTTACTTAGTCGGTAGCGACACAACGAAATGTAGGCAAAGAGGCCTTAGGAGTCAAAGGCATGGGTTACAGATATAACGTAATTCAGCCTGATGAGTGAGCCTCAACTTTGGGTCACCCTTATCGGGTGTATGCTCGAAGACGAGATATAACACACGGTATCGAGCTCTACGGGCTCTCACCGTGTGCTAAACACTTCGTATTGCCGCTACGCGGCATTCTGCCCCTGACGGGGCTATCGGTTAGAGAATTCCACTATGTTTCTCTAAAACTGGAGTTTGGACATGTGACATATTTTCGTTAATTTTACACTGGATTACCAATCATGGAATACTATCGACCTAATTCAGCCATAAAAAACTTAAATCTTTAGCCTACTATAATGAGTCAGAACCGTTTTCTCAGCTGTAAGAGAATGCTCAGGGCGGCCACTGCCGCAGTGATTCTGGGATGTCTCGCATCTGCAACACCGGCATTTGCAGTCAATCCGACCATTGTCCCTGCTCCCCGGAGCATTGTCGGGCAGGAAGGATCGTTCAGAATCACGCCTTCAACCGCAATTATCTATGGGAAAGGACTGAAGCCTCAGGCGGATATTCTGCGCGACCGTCTGTGGAGCGCCTCCGGAATGGACCTCAGAACCTCAGAAGGGACCAAAGGCCAGCAGAACATACTTCTTTCTGTCGACCCTAAGAAGGTGGAAGCGGAGGAAGGATATATCCTGACGGTTACGACGAAAGGAATCACCGTCACCGGACATGATGCCGGAGGCGTTTTCTACGGTATTCAGTCGCTTTTGCAGTTGATGCCGGCGGAAGTCTATAGCAAAAGTCCGGTGCGAGGGGTCGACTGGAGCGTTCCTGGGGTTACGGTCACCGATGCGCCCGCCCGTCCATGGCGCGGCATGATGCTTGATGTAGCCCGCTATTTCTACGACAAGGAATTTGTCAAGAAATACATCGACATGATGGCAACTTATAAGCTCAACAAACTGCAGCTGCACCTCATCGACGATTCCGGCTGGAGACTGGAGATAAAGAAATATCCGCGTCTGACCGAAGCAGGCGCCTGGGCCGGTCCTGACACCCGACGTCTCGGCGGCTTCTATACCCAGGAGGATATCCGCGAAATGCTCGATTATGCGGCGGCACGCAATGTGGAGATCATTCCGGAAATTGAGTTTCCGGCCCATATTCTCTCGGCTGTCGTAGCTTATCCGTGGCTCTCGTGCACCGGCGAACAGCACGAGGTGCCGGTCCAGCATTTCATCAGCCGTGACCTCCTCTGCGCCGGCAAGCAAAGTTCCATCGACTTTCTGGAAGATGTGCTCAACGAGACCGTGGAACTTTTCCCATCGAAATACATAAACATCGGCGGCGACGAGGCCGTCTATGACCGCTATGAGAAATGTCCCGACTGTCAGGCTCTGATGAAGAAACTCGGTCTGACAAAAGCCTCCGAACTGCAGGGCTATCTGACCAATCTTGTGGCCGACATGATGGCAAAGAAAGGGCGCACGGTAGTTGGCTGGGAAGAGATAATCCAGCGCGGGAAAGTCACCCAGCCGGTGGCCGCGCTTATATGGCACAATGTTTCCGACTCGATACAGGCAACAGAAGGCGGACATAAGGCGATTCTAACTCCGGCCACACACATGTATCTCGACTTCCCCGAATCCTCCACTCCGGGCGAAGTCAAAGCCGCAACCTGGATGCCGCCGATCTCTCTCGAGAAGTGCTATTCGATGCCAGTCAACGACTATTCCGACAAATCAACCGTACTCGGTGTACAGGGAGCCTTCTGGAGCGACCAGTTTATCCACGGGACGGTTCTCCAGGAAATTCTCAATATCGACGAGAACCGATCGGAGAGCTATGCCGAGTATTTAAACTTCCCCCGTATGCTCGCCGTCTCCGAGGTTGCATGGACCCCTGAATCGAAACGCGACTACAAAAACTTCCTCAGCCGCGTCTCCACCCATTATCCGCGTCTGGATTATATGGAATGCGGCTACCGTGTTCCCGAGCCGATCATAGAAAAAATGACCGAACTTCCCGACGGAGGCGTTGAATTCACGCTGTCGCCCTCAGTGGAAGGCTCGGAGATCCGCTACACCACCGACGGAAGCTATCCCAATGTCCATTCCGCACTATATGCAGGGCCTGTAAGGGTGAACAACAAAGATGACTTCCGCGCCATAACCGTTGTCACATCCACTCACTATTCCCTTCCCATTTATTTCGCACCCGATTATTCGGCTTATGCACAGTTCGGCACATACGCCGGAGAATGGAAGCCGCTTCAGATCCAGCCGGACCGCATGGGCGCGGTGCGATTCGATGTCACGGGCAAAGTTGGCGGAAACGGAACATATGAGTTCACATTCATACCCACCCGAGGCACCAACGCCATCGGGCTTGGATCGGTAAGGCTGTTCAAGCGCGACGAAGTTATCGACCATGCGGATCCGGCCGTCGAGACCGTAAAGACCGGCGGACACCGCAGCTATAAACTTACCGTCAATTCATTCGAAGCGGGGACGCCCTTTTATATCGATATTCAGGCCAAGGGCGACGGCGGCAACGACACACATGGTCTTCTCTTCGTCCGCAAGCTTGACTGAGGGCCGGCCTCATAACCCGTTTTCAGATATTTGAATTGTTAAACGGCCAGTAATAACGAAACTGCAGGACTGCAGACAGAAGTTCTGCAGCCCTGCGGTTATAAGTCTGAGATAGGTTAGGATGCAACCTTCCGGAAAGCTTATTTGCTTTCTTCGATAGGTTTCATTTCATAAGAGGCGATAGAGATAGTGACACCCCAGTAGATGAAGGCAATGGAAGTGAGGAACGATACCATGAGCATGTCGCTTACCCAACCGGCCTCGAGGAAGAAGAACCCGATGAGGCAGAGGAGAATACCGTTGATAATACCGAGCCACCAGTATTTTGATCTGCGACCCATTGCTGTGCTGAAAAAGGCTTCAACGCCCCAGAAAATGAATATTATTGCAAGGAAATAGGGGAATACCATTTCCGAAAGGATAATGGACCGGACGAGCATAAATCCGATGAACATGTCGATTATGCCTCCGGCAATCCACCATCCCCAGCCCTTTGCGGGATTTGGTCCTGCCGCCACGCAAAGCTGCACGATGCCTGCAAGGATAAGAAGCCAGCCAAAAATCTGGGATGCTACGGCGTAGCCGGCTGCGGGCCAGAACCAGTAAGCGAAACCACCGAGAATGAGGAGAATGCCTACTACAAGCACGAGCCACCAGAGGCGGGTTGTGCCGAGATAACTAATGGGAGAAGGTTTCATAGTTGAAAGTGTTGAATGTTAATTGTCAGATATCAATGAAGTTCCGTTTATTAATAAATTTTAGAACTTCTTTGATATTATAACATCCACCACTCTCTTTTGTTTGCTATTTATTTCTTTTTTTTCGGAGAGCCCGAAGGGTGTCCGGCACGGTGTGGCGGTCGCGCTCCGAAGAGCTTCTGAATCAGGTCGGGGCGCCCGATCCGGTGCAGTTCGGATGTGATCTGCCGGCGGTATTCGGGGTCGTACCAGAAGAAGAACATACGCTGCCTGAGTTTTTCGTCGGCGCCGGTGGCCGTGTAGATCTCTTCGCCGGTATACGGATGTATTCCGGTATAGTATATCTCTGTGGCTACAGTCATCGGCGTGGGGGTGAAGTCCTGAATCTGCTCGAGATGGAAATCCAAAGCTTTCGTCTCGGCAGCAAGCTCTGCCATATCCTCTTCGGTACATCCCGGATGCGACGATATGAAGTAGGGGATGAGCTGCTGGCGCAGTCCGGCCTCGGCATTCACGCGGTCGAAAAGATGCTTGAATTCCTTGAAGAGGCTGAATGGCGGCTTGCGCATCACGGCGAGGGTCTTGTCGGACGTGTGTTCGGGAGCGACTTTCAGACGGCCGCTCACATGGTCGCGGATCAGTTCTTCGTTATATCGGCGGTTGACGGCATCGATTTTTTTGTCGCCCGACGGATGCATCGAGAGGTCGTAACGAACGCCTGATCCGATAAAGGATTTTTTTACTCCCGGAAGCGCATCGACGGCGTGGTAGACGTCGAGCACCGGCCCGTGGTCGTTGTTGAGGTTGCGGCAAGGGGCAGGATGGAGGCAGGACGGCCTGAGGCACTTGGCACATATGCTCTTGTCTTTGCCTCCCATGCCGTACATGTTCGCCGACGGACCGCCCAGATCGGAAATATACCCTTTGAAGTCGGGCATGCGCGTCACCTGACGCGCTTCGCGGAGAATCGACTCTTTCGACCGCGAGGCGATGAATTTACCCTGATGCGCGGATATGGTGCAGAAAGCGCATCCGCCGAAGCAACCGCGGTGCATGTTCACCGAGTGACGGATCATTTCATATGCCGGAATGGTCTTGCCCTTGTATCGCGGATGCGGAAGGCGGGTGTATGGCAGGTCGAACGATGCGTCGATCTCTCCCTGAGTCATAGCCGGGAGCATGGGATTGACCTTTACCGCTTTTCCGCCTGTGGCCTGCCACAGGACGGCTCCCCCTGACATACGATTGCTTTCCTGCTCTATATGCTTGAAATTAAGCGCCTGAGAACGTTTGTCGCGGAGGCATTTTTCGTATGATGCCAGAACGATGTTGCCGCTGTCCGGCTCGGGTATTTCGTTGAGAGGGCGCAAGACCACTGTCTGCGGCAGATCGGTGATGTCCGATATGGGCTCGCCTGCGTCAATCCGTCGGGCGAGGTCGATAATCGTTTTTTCGCCCATACCATATAAAATCATATCGACCGGCGCATCGGTGATTATAGAGGGCCGGAGCCGGTCCTGCCAGTAATCGTAGTGCGACAGACGCCTCAGAGAGGCTTCGATGCCTCCGGCAACGAGCGGCACATCGGGAAAGAGGTCGCGCAGGATTTTCGAGTAAACTACTGTCGGATAATCTGGCCGTGCGCCGTGGCGTCCGCCGGGAGTATAAGCATCGTCGGAGCGACGACGACGGTTGGCCGTATAGTGGTTAACCATCGAATCCATTGCGCCGGCGCTGACTCCGAAGAAAAGACGCGGGCGGCCGAATTTACGGAAGTCGCGGAGGTCGTCCTGCCAGTTAGGCTGGGGAACAATGGCGACGCGGTAGCCGGCAGCCTGAAGACTGCGCCCGATGACAGCGGCACCGAACGAAGGATGGTCGACGTAGGCATCACCGGAGAAAAGCACCACATCCACATAGTCCCACCCCAGAGCTTTCATCTCCTTGACGGAGGTCGGGAGCCAGTCGGCAGGACGAAGATTATTATAGTCGATTTCTTTATTCATTTCTTATTTCATGCTTTGCAGCTTCAGCTCCAGTTTTATGATTTCGTCGCGGAGACGTGCCGCGGTCATGAATTCCATTTCTTTCGAGGCTTTCACCATCTCCTGCCGCAGATGAGTGATGGTCCGCTGCATGTCGTCGGCCGTCATATATTCATAGACGGGATCTGCGGCGATATCTGTCGTGGTGGAGTATTCCTCGGCATATGGTATGGCGGTTTTTCCGCGCTTGCGGTCCATTTTCTCCCTGACGTTGACTTGTTTGCCCGGGCGGCACGTAGCTGGAGCGTCCTCCACTTCCTCGCGTTCGAGCCCGATGATGGCGTTGCGGGCCTTGACGATGGCCTGAGGAGTGATGCCGTGCGCTTCGTTGTATGCCAGCTGCAGCGACCGGCGCCGTTCGGTCTCGTCGATGGTCTGCTGCATCGATTCCGTGATTTTGTCGGCGTACATTATCACCTCGCCGTTAAGATTACGGGCCGCACGTCCGACGGTCTGGGTCAGGGAGCGATGACTGCGGAGGAAGCCTTCCTTGTCGGCATCGAGAATCGCCACAAGCGAAACTTCCGGAAGGTCGAGACCTTCGCGGAGAAGATTGACGCCGATGAGGACATCGTATTCTCCGGCACGAAGGCCGTCGAGAATCTTGATGCGGTCGAGCGTCTCGACATCGCTGTGGATATATGCTGTCTTTATCTTCAGTTTGAGGAAATATTCGTTGAGCTCTTCGGCCATGCGCTTGGTGAGGGTGGTGACCAGAGTACGTTCGTTGCGCTCTATGCGCAACTGTATTTCCTCCATGAGGTCGTCGATCTGGTTGGCCGAGGGGCGGACCGAAATCTTGGGATCAAGCAGGCCTGTGGGACGGATCACCTGCTCGACAATGACGCCTTCCGACTGCTCGAGTTCGTAGTCGGCGGGCGTGGCGCTGACGTATACGACCTGATTTGTCATTGATTCGAATTCCTCGAATTTGAGCGGGCGGTTGTCGAGGGCGGCGGGTAGGCGGAAGCCGTATTCGACAAGGTTTTCCTTTCGCGATCTGTCGCCGCCGTACATGGCACGGATCTGGGGCACTGTCACATGGCTTTCGTCGACCATCAGCAGGAAATCTTTCGGGAAATAGTCGAGGAGGCAGAACGGCCGTTCGCCTTCGCGACGGCCGTCGAAATATCGGGAATAATTCTCGATTCCGGAGCAATAACCGAGTTCCTTGATCATCTCCACGTCGTAAGTGACGCGCTCCTCGAGACGCTGAGCCTCAAGGAGTTTCATCTCGTCTTTGAAGAAATTCACCTGCTGGCCGAGATCGAGCTGAATCTGCGCCACAGCCGAAGCCTGACGTGCCGGTGAGGTTACAAAAAGGTTGGCCGGATATATCTTGAATGTGTCGTGTGTGCCCAGATGTGCGTTGTCCTCGGGCATGAGGGTGATTATAGATTCGATTTCGTCGCCCCAGAAGACAACGCGGACAACGATTTCTTCGTATGCAAGCCGGATATCGACAGTGTCTCCTTTGACGCGGAATGTGCCGCGGGCGAAGTCCACTTCATTGCGGCTGTAGAGGGCGTTGACAAGCTTGCGCAGGAAATCATTGCGCCCGATTCTCTGGCCGACTTTTATCTGGATTACGTTTTCATTGAAATCCTCGGGATTCCCCATGCCGTAGATGCACGACACCGACGAGACCACCACTACGTCGCGGCGCCCGGAGAGGAGGGCGGATGTTGTCGCGAGGCGGAGACGCTCGATTTCGTCATTGACCATCAGGTCTTTCTCAATGTATTTGTCAACCGAAGGAATGTATGCCTCGGGCTGGTAGTAGTCGTAGTATGATACGAAATACTGAACGGCATTCTCAGGGAAGAATTGCTTGAATTCGCTGAAAAGCTGTGCGGCGAGGGTTTTGTTGTGACTGAGAATCAGCGTAGGACGTTTCACCTGGGCGATGACATTGGCCATGGTGAATGTTTTGCCGGAACCGGTAACTCCCAGAAGAGTCTGGGCCTTCCGGCCGTCCTTGATGCCGTCGACGAGCTGCCTGATGGCTTCGGGCTGGTCGCCGGTGGGTTTGTATTGTGATTCTAACTTAAAATCCATGTCGTGATCTTTAGAACAAAGGGTTTAAAGTTGAGAGTTTATGGTTTAGAAAACGGACAATATGCACTATCAATCCAAACCTTAAACCATAAACTATAAACTCTTTAAGGCTTTAACCTACAAAGATAATCCATTGCGGAAAATTATGCAAGGAAAAAGTTGATGCCACATGACCAACGCATGAATTTTATAAAAAGTTTAGGATTCTGCTTACTATTGAAGGTAACTACTTAGGGATATTCAGTTAAAGGCCACAGACAGACATGGGATAATTGGCCGAGGATGTACTGAATGGGATTGGAAGTCGATTCGTTCGCGGATTTTCGATTCTCAGACGGCAAAAGCTGTCAACATGGCGACGAAGGG